>NZ_JBHTDD010000010.1:0-212910 GCF_042666615.1 Plantactinospora sp. GCM10030261 | reverse complement strand
GGCGGACCCATCCGATCCGGCGGACCCATCCGATCCGGCGGACCCATCCGATCCGGCGGACCCATCCGATCCGGCGGACCCATCCGATCCGGCGGACCCATCCGATCCGGCGGACCGAACCGATCAGCGGGCGCCATCCCACCGGCGCCCATCCGATCCGGCGGACCGAACCGATCAGCGGGCGCCATCCCACCGGCGCCCATTCGATCCGGCGGACCGAACCGATCCGGCTGCCCGGCCCGGTCCGCTCCGCGCGGCGCACCGTCCCGCTCCTCCAACTCGGCCAGTTGTCGCTCCACCCGGTCGAGGTGCAGATCCACCTGCCACTCGTCGTATCCGTTGAACCGGACCCGGAAGACGACGTCATGAACCTCCTGGGCGGCTACCGGCGCACCGACCTGCTCACCGGCGAGCGTCGCCTCGACCCGGTCGAGAAACTCGTCCACCTCGTCGACCTTGTAGCCCCGGCGGAGCGGCTTTCGCCGGAAACGTTGACCTTGACTCGCCACTATGTCTCCTGGTCTGTTCGCTCGTCGCCCGGGCCGGTCACGCTGTTCGCGCCGCCGGACCGACACGACGCCGCCGACGCCGCGTCACCGGGCTCGGCTCGCCGTACGGACGGCCCGTCCGCCGTCATCCCGATTCGGCGCGTCACCCCGACACCTCGGCGGCCGCGAGTTGCCCGCAGGCACCGTCGATCTCCTGACCCCGAGTGTCCCGAACCGTAGTCGACACGCCGGCGGCCCGCAGCCGACGGACGAACTCTCGCTCCACGGCTTTGGGGCTGGCATCCCACCGACTTCCCGGTGTGGGGTTGAGCGGGATGAGGTTCACATGCGCCAGCCGGCCGGTCAGCAGTCGACCCAACAGGTCGGCCCGCCAGGGCTGGTCGTTCACATCTTTGATCATCGCGTACTCGATGGAGATCCGGCGTCCCGTACGGGCAGCGTAGTCCCAGGCCGCGGCGAGCACCTCGGCGACCTTCCAGCGCTGGTTGACCGGCACGAGTTCGTCCCGCAACTCGTCGTCCGGGGCGTGCAGGGACAGCGCCAGCGTCACCGACAGATCTTCCTCGGCCAGTCGACGCATCGCCGGCACGAGCCCCACGGTGGACACCGTGACGTGCCGCTGTGACAGGCCGAGGCCCTCCGGCGCGGGCGCGCACAGTCGGCGCACCGCGGCGATGACCCTGCCGTAGTTGGCCAATGGCTCGCCCATACCCATGAAAACGACGTGCGACAGCCGTGGCGGCGCCCCGGCCACCACGCCCGACGCGGCCACTCCGGCCAGATAGACGGCCTGGTCCACGATCTCGGCGGTGGAAAGGTTGCGGGTCAGTCCGGCCTGCCCGGTAGCGCAAAACGGGCAGGCCATACCGCACCCGGCCTGGCTGGAGATGCACACCGTGACCCGGTCGGGATAGCCCATCAGCACGCTTTCGACAAGCGAGCCGTCGTGCAACCGCCACAACGCCTTCCGGGTCGCACCGTCATCGCAGGCCATCTCCCGGACCGGCGTGAGCAGGGTGGGCAGCAACGCGTCGGCCAGTCGGTCACGGGCGGCTGCCGGGAGGTCCGTCATGCCAGCCGGGTCGCGGACGAGTCTGCCGAAGTAGTGCGTGGAGATCTGCTTCGCGCGGAAGGCCGGCTCACCCAACTCTCGAACGAGCGCCTGCCGGGCGGGCAGGTCGAGGTCGGCCAGGTGCCGCGGCGGCAGGGCCGCCCGGCGGGAGCGGGCTGCGTCGGGTACGGGTGCGATCACGGGTAGGGTCGTCATGGCCCGTCCAGTCTCGCACGTCCACCCCGGTACGCACCGGACCGTGCGGACCGATCTGTCCCGAGCTGCCCGGTACGGATGCTGGCGTGACGCATCTCGCTCAACTCGCCGGCGCGAAGACGGACAGCAACAGGTAGGCGACGGGCAACGCGAAGAGGATCGAGTCGAGCCGATCCATCAGACCGCCGTGTCCGGGCAGCAGATTGCTCATGTCCTTGATGCCGAGATCGCGCTTGATCATGGATTCCCCGAGGTCGCCGAGGACCGCGGCGCAAGCCACCGCCAACCCGGTCAACGCGCCCCAGACGGGCGCCACATCCAACGTGAGCCAGAGCAGCAATGCGGTGCCGCCCGCGGCGGCCACCACCGATCCGCCGAACCCCTCCCACGACTTCTTCGGACTCACCGACGGTGCCATCGGGTGCTTGCCCAGCCACACGCCCGCGATATAACCGCCGGTGTCGGACAGCACCACCGCCGCCAGTGTGGCCAACACCCGGAAGTCACCGTCCGGCGCCGCGGTGAGCAGCGCGGCGAATCCACCGAGGAACGGCACGTACACCGCGGTCAGCGTCGCGGCCGTGACGTCCCGCTGGTAACCGGCGGGACCATCACCGAGCCGCCACACGAGGGTGGCGAGCACCGTGACCAGCAGCCCGAGGCTGAGCGCGTCCGGCCCGGAGAACCAGGCCAGCCCGACCATCAGCAGCCCACCGGCCAGCAGCGGCACCAGCGGCGGGCGTGCCCCACTGGCGGAGACCGCGCGTACCAACTCCCAGATACCCACCGCCACGGCGACCGCGATGACACCGAGGAAGGCGGGCCGCCAGAGGAACAGCGACAGCAGAATCGCCGCGCCGAGGGCGAGTCCCACGCCGATCGCGGCGGGCAGGTTGCGACCGGCCCGGCTCGAACCGGCCGGCTTGCCGGTGCGGGTGGCCCGACGTCGCCCCCGATGTCCCGGTGGGCGGTCCGGTCCGGCCCCGACCTCCCGCGCGGGCGCGGCCGGCGCGGGCCCGGGCCACTCCCGGTCGGCAGGTCGGCCGTTCGCCGGAACTGGGCCACCCTGTCCGGGAGCGGGTTCGACCGGTGGCCCACCGGGGAAGGCGAGGTGCGGCGACCCACTGCTGGGGACGACGACGGGCGGCAGACCGATCGGGTCCGTCAGGGCAGCCGGACCGCCGGCTTCCTCCGGCGGGTACCGGGCCGGATCCACCCGACCATGCCGATCCGGGTACGCGGAACCCGGCCGGCCGTTGTCGCCCGGCCAACTCGCGGGTTGGTCCGCCACGGGCTCGGCGGTCGGTGCACCGGCATAGGCGTCGGGCGCGGCACCGGCGTGCCGCGCCCGATCCGGAGCACCGTCGGCAGGAGGCCAGACCCGGCCGAGCGGGCCTTCCGAGGGCTCCCAGCCGCGGGGCTCGGTGCTGCCGTACGGATCGAGGTAGGACATCAGACCTCGAGCAGCTCGGCTTCCTTGTGCTTAATCAGCTCGTCGACATGGCTGACGAAGCGGTGCGTGAGGTCGTCCAGTTCCTTCTCCGCCCGACGTCCATCGTCCTCTCCGGCCTCGCCGTCCTTGACGATGCGGTCCAGTTCCTCCTTGCCCCGCCGACGGATGTTGCGGATGGCGACCTTCGCCTCCTCACCTTTGTGCCGCGCAACCTTGATCATTTCGCGCCGCCGTTCCTCGGTCATCTGCGGCAGCAGGATGCGTAGCTGGGTGCCCTCGTTGTTGGGGTTCACCCCGAGGTCGGAATCGCGGATGGCCTTCTCCATGGCGTTGATCTGCGACGCGTCGTACGGCTTGACGATCGCCATCCGTGGCTCCGGCACGGCGATGGATGCCATCTGCGGCAGCGGCGTGGGCGACCCGTAGTAGTCGATGATGATCTTCGAGAACATCGCCGGTGTCGCCCGACCGGTACGGATGGCCCCGAACTCCTCCTTGGCGTGCTCGACCGCGCGCTCCATCTTCTCCTCGGCCTCGAGGAGTGTGTCGTCGATCACCTGGTCCGTCGCCTCCTTCTGGTGGTGCCTGTCCTATGGACGTTCTTCGAGAAATGCCCCGTCGGGGCACGCCGGAATCACGCCGTGATCAGGGTGCCGATCCTTTCGCCGCCGATCGCCCGGGTGATCGTGTCATCTCCCTCGGCACCGAAGACGAGCATCGGCAGTTTGTTGTCCTCACAGAGGCTGAAGGCGGCCGCGTCAGCGACCCGAAGGCCACGACGCAGCGCCTCGGAAAACGTGATCGAGTCGAGCTTGCGGGCGTCCGGGTCGGTACGGGGATCGGCGGTGTAGACGCCGTCGACACCGTTCTTGCTCATCAGCACCACGTCCGCACGGATCTCCAGGGCACGCTGCGCGGCCACGGTGTCCGTCGAGAAGTACGGCATCCCCGCGCCCGCACCGAAGATCACCACACGGCCCTTCTCCAGGTGCCGGATCGCGCGTAGCGGGATGTACGGCTCGGCCACCTGGGCCATCGTGATCGCACTCTGCACGCGCGTCTCCACGCCCTCCTTCTCCAGGAAGTCCTGGAGCGCGAGGCAGTTCATCACCGTGCCGAGCATGCCCATGTAGTCGGCCCGCGCCCGGTCCATACCGCGCCTCTGCAACTCGACGCCACGGAAGAAGTTTCCACCGCCGACCACGACGGCGACCTGCACACCACGCAGGGCGACCGTCGCGATCTGACGGGCGATGGCTTGGACGACGTCGGGGTCCACGCCCACGGCGCCACCGCCGAAGACCTCTCCGGACAGCTTCAGCACCACCCGGCGCGACCGGTCGGGCGACGGTGCGGTCGGGTCCTGCTCCGCCAGCGTCCGGTCCTTCGTCACCTGCGTCATCCGACCCGCCTCTTCCCCCATGGCGCGTGGCGCCGCGCCGCGTACACCCTGCCGCTGCTGACCCTATGTGACGAGGAGGCCGCGGTGCCTGTCACGTACACCGGCGGCCTCCTCTCCGCTGTATTCGCCGGGTGAGCGCCGAGCGGCGCGAACCCGGGACACCCCTAGGCCTGGCCGACCTCGAACCGGACGAAGCGGGTCACCTCGATGCCCGCCTCGGCGAGCACCTGCTTGACGGTCTTCTTGTTGTCCGCCACCGACGACTGCTCGGTCAGGACGAAGTCCTTGAAGAAGGCGTTCACCCGGCCGTCGACGATCTTCGGCAGGGCGGCCTCCGGCTTGCCCTCCTCGCGAGCCGTCTGCTCGGCGATCCGGCGCTCCGACTCGACGGTCTCGACGGGCACCTCGTCCCGGGTCAGGAACTTCGGCCGCATCGCGGCGATCTGCATGGCCACGCCGCGCGCGTCCGCGTCCGCCGCCTCGTCGGTCTTGCCGGAGTACTGCACCAGAACTCCCACCGCCGGCGGCAGGTCCTGCGCCTTGCGGTGCAGGTAGACGGCGACCGTGCCGGTGCCGTCCAACGCGGCGAACCGATTGAGCACCAGCTTCTCACCGATCTTGGCGGACAGATCCTGCACGGCGTCGGCCACCGTCCGGCCGTCGGCCAGCGTCGACCCGAGCAACCCCTCGGCGTCGGACACGCCGGCCTGCGCGCCGTGCTCGACCAACTGCTGGGCGAGCGCGATGAAGTCGTCGTTCTTGGCCACGAAGTCGGTCTCGCAGTTGAGTTCGAGCAGCGCCCGGCCCGAGTGGGCGACGAGGCCGTTCGCGGCGGTCCGGCCGGCCCGCTTGCCGACGTCCTTGGCACCCTTGATCCGGAGGATCTCGATGGCCTTGTCGAAGTCGCCCTCGGCCTCGGTGAGCGCCTTCTTGGAGTCCATCATTCCGGCGCCGGTGAGGTCGCGAAGCCGCTTGACGTCCGCGGCGGTGAAGTTGGACATGACTCTCTCTTCGATGTGTATGGCTGCGGTTGATGGAGTTGTACGGCCGCCCGCTGTGGGCGCCGCGTCACCTCGTACCCGACCGGCCGGCCGGCCGGAGATCTCCGGCCGGCCGGACGGCGCGGTCACTCGGCGGCGGCCGTCGCGGGCTGCTCGGTCCGGCCTTCGGCCTGGGCGGCCGGCGCGGGCTGCTCGGTCTTGGCCTCGGCCTGGGCGGCCTTCTTCTCGTTGTCCTCGATGAGTTCGCGCTCCCACTCGGCCAGCGGCTCGTCGGCGGCGACGCCCGGTTCCGGCTTCTCGTCGGTGCCGCGCTGCTTGCCGGAGCGCGCGATCAGGCCCTCACCGACGGCCGCGGCGATCACCTTGGTGAGCAGCTCGGCCGACCGGATGGCGTCGTCGTTGCCCGGGATGGGGAAGTCGACCTCGTCCGGGTCGCAGTTGGTGTCGAGGACCGCGATCACCGGGATGCCCAGCTTGCGGGCCTCGTCGACGGCGATGTGCTCCTTCTTGGTGTCCACCACCCAGACCGCCGCCGGGACCTTCTGCATGTCGCGCAGTCCGCCGAGGGTACGGGTCAGCTTGATCTTCTCGCGGGAGAGCTGCAGCGTCTCCTTCTTGGTGTAGCCCGCGGCGGTGCCGGAGAGGTCGCCCAGCGACTCCAACTCCTTCATGCGCTGCAGCCGCTTGTATACCGTCTGGAAGTTGGTAAGCATGCCACCGAGCCAGCGGTGGTTGACGTACGGCTGGCCGACCCGGGTCGCCTGCTCGGCGATGGCCTCCTGGGCCTGCTTCTTGGTGCCGACGAAGAGGATGCTGCCGCCCTCGGCGACGGTGTTGCGGACGAACTCGAACGCCTTCTCGATGTAGTCGAGCGTCTGGCGCAGGTCGATGATGTAAATACCGTTACGCTCGGTGAAGATGAAGCGCTTCATCTTCGGGTTCCACCGCCGGGTCTGGTGCCCGAAGTGGACACCGCTCTCCAGCAGTTGGCGCATGGTCACTACGGCCATGGAGGTGCTCCTCAAGAATCCCTGGTTGTCACGCCGGGCCGGCGGCCTGGCGTCCTGGCGCCTGATCGCCGGCCGTGGTGGGCCCGATCTTCATCGGGACCAGGGGGCCGTCGCCGTACGGATGCGAACCGTGCGGAGGGCACGCGAGGTCGACCGCACGAGGCGGTCGCCAGGTGCAAGTGTACGCCCCGACGCCGGACCGGACGCACGACCCCGACCACGCCGGCCGGTGGCCGACACAGCGCACCTGGCCGACCGCTGCGCCGGCTCGACCCGGCACCCCTGATCGGGACCGCGCGGGTCCACGCCAGCCGCCTCGACCAGGGATCTCGACCAGAATGACCGGATCAACCCACGGCGATCGCGGCGGACAGCAACAGGACGAGACCGGCGACCAGGTATCCGGCGGGCGGCCTGAGCCAGGCCCTGGCCGCGTCGGTCAGCGCTGCCGCACCAGTGGCGACGCCGTAAAGACCCATGGCGAAGATCGGCAGCCCGAGCATCAACAGCGCTCCCGAGACCACCGCGGGCGACGTGACCGGGCTGGCAGTGACTCCCGTCAGCAACACCCGCAACGCGACGATCTCCAACACCACAGTCACCAGGACGAGCACGATCGCGTGCACGGGTCGGCGGGACCGGTAGACGCTCTCGTTACCGGACCCGGCGCCGTAGACCCCGCTGGACGGAGCGCCGAGCGGTCCGGCCGGCCCTGGCCCGCCGGCCGACCCAGGCCCGCCGACCGGTGCGGGTCCGCTTGCTGGTGCGGGCCCGCCGACCACGCCCGGTCCGCCCGGTCCTGGTCTCTGTAGGTCCTGTCGATCGATAGGCTGGGTATGGAACCGGGCCGCCGCCCCGTCCGGGTCGGCGATCGGCAGTTGGCCGGTGGTCGCGCCGCTCGTCGGATGCGCCGGGTCTGAGGCCGCCAGCCAGGACCGGCCAGGACGACGACCATCGTCCGAATCGAGGCCACGGTCACCGGGCCGACCGCCTGCACCGACGTCACCCGGCCGACCACCACCGATCACCGGGAACTCGGCGGCCCGTCCGAACCCGCCCGATCGGCCCGGGTCGGTGTCGGACAGGCGGCCCGGGTCGGTGTCGGACAGGCGGCCCGGCACCCCCGGTTCGAGGTCGGATGGACGACCACCACGGCCCGGGACGCCCGTCTCAAGGGCGGATGGACGACCACCACGACCCGGGTCGGTGCCGACACCGAGCGGATCGGTCGGATCGACGTGCCGCCGCGCGGAGTAACCCGCTCCGGATCGACTCGCCTCTGACGGATCCGCGTACCGTGCCGCGTCGGGCACCGCCCGGTCATGATCGCGCGGATCAAGCACATTGTCCTCGGCGTACCGGTCCTGATCGGTATGCCACTGATCGCCGTCGTAGCCACGATCGTCCGGATACCAGCTGGGCCGCTGCTCTGCGGAGAAGTCACGTCGTCCGTCCACGGTCCCGCACCGTATGCGACGACCATGCCCGCTGACCAGCCGACACCTCCGGCCCCGGTCCCGCGACAGCTCGCTCACCCGCACGCACGATATGCGGCTTACCAGAGGGTATCGAGGCGGAATCCCGTGATATGCCGCATCTCGAACCGACCCGTCGGAGTCGTTTCCGGGAGCGCAATCCGGGACTGGCCGGACGGGCCACCAACGTGCCGCAGCGATCCTGTAGCACAGACCAACCATGATCGGGGCGTCGTCCACAGGAGGTCCCGTCATCCACAGGGGCCGCGATACGGCCCGCCACACCCTTCGCGACGAGGGCACCGTCGGGCCATGACGACGACGAGGCAGGCGGTGGGGGCGTACGGCGAACGATGTGCCGTACGCCACCTGGTCGAGGCCGGAATGCGCGTGGTGGCCCGCAACTGGCGCTGCGACCAGGGCGAGCTGGACATCGTCGCCTGGGACGGCGATGTGCTGGCGTTCTGCGAGGTCAAGAGCCGCCGCACCGAGACGTACGGCACGCCGAGCGAGGCGATCGTGTCGGCCAAGGTACGCCGACTGCGGCGGCTCGCGACCCGATGGCTCCAGGAGACCGGCGCGCACCCCCGAGAGATCCGGTTCGACGTGCTGGAGGTGTTCGTGACCGGCGCTGGAGCGGCCCGGGTAGAGCACACCAGATCGGCGTTCTGAGATGAGTTACGCCAAGGTCTGGTGCGTCGGTCTGGTCGGAGTGACCGGACACCTGGTCGAGGTCGAGGCGTACCTCGCCCCCGGCCTGCCGACCATGGTCCTGTCCGGCCTGCCCGACACCGCGCTCAACGAGGCCAGGGACCGGGTCCGGGCCGCGGTGGTGAACTCCGGGCAGCGGTGGCCCAACCGGCGGATCACCGTCAATCTGCTCCCCGCCACCCTGCCCAAGCACGGCTCCGCGTTCGATCTGGCGATCGCCGCGGCGCTCCTCGGCGGCACCGGTGAGCTGCCCCTGGCTCCGTTGGACGGCGTCGTGGTTCTCGGCGAGTTGGGGCTGGACGGCACCGTCCGGCCGGTGCGCGGCACGTTGCCGATGGTGGTCGCCGCGGCCAGGGCGGGGGTGCGCCGGGTTATCGTGCCGGCCGGCAACGCGGCCGAGGCGGCGGTCGTGCCCGGCGTCAGTGTCCGCGGCGTGGACAGCCTGCACAGGCTGGTCGCCTTTATCTGTGACGGCAAGCCGCTGTCGGAGCCACCGACACCCGGGGCGGTCGCCGTTGACGACGGACCCGACCTGGCCGATGTCGCCGGGCAACAACTCGGCCGGCGGGCCGTCGAGGTCGCCGCCGCCGGCGCACACAATGTGGCGCTGTTCGGCCCGCCCGGTGCCGGCAAGACCATGCTCGCCGAGCGCCTGCCGTCGATCCTGCCCGAGCTGGACGACGACGCGGCCCTGGAGGTCACCTCGCTGCACTCGATCGCCGGGCTGCTCGTGGCGGGCGCCGGCTTGATCCGTCGGCCACCGTTCCAAGCCCCCCACCACACCGCGACGATCCCGTCCCTGGTCGGCGGCGGATCCGGACTGGCCCGGCCCGGCGCGATCTCGCTGGCCCATCGCGGGGTGCTGTTCCTGGACGAGGCTCCCGAGTATGGAAAGGGAGCACTGGAAGCGCTGCGCCAACCACTGGAGGACGGGCGGGTGGTGCTCAGCCGCTCCGGCGGCGGCACCGAGTACCCGGCCCGAGTGCAACTGGTTCTGGCCGGAAACCCGTGCCCCTGCGCCAGACCGGCGGGGGACGCCTACTGCGAGTGCACCCCCCTGGCGCGACGCAGGTATCTCGGTCGGCTGTCCGGTCCGCTGCTGGACCGGATCGACATCCGGATCACGCTCACCCCGTTGCGCGCCGCCGAGCTACTCGAGACGGACCTGTCCACCGAGTCCTCGGCGGTTGTCGCCGAGCGGGTGGTCAAGGCCCGCGCCGCGGCGACAGCCCGGTGGGCGAGCATCGGTCGCCGAGTCAACGCCGACGTGCCGGGCCCGATACTCCGTCGACCACCGTGGCGACTGCCCGCGCGAGATATCGCGGACCTGCGGCACCGCCTCGACACGGGGACGCTTTCCGCCCGCGGCTTTGATCGTGTGCTCCGGTTGGCCTGGTCGATAGCCGATCTCGACGGGCGGGACCGGCCGGTTGGAGGCGACGTCGCCGAGGCGGTCCACCTGCGTACCGGAGAAGGATCGTGACCGCACCGGTGCCGCGCCTGCCCGCGGCCGGTCGCGCAGTGCCGGCTGGGCCGGGCAGTCCCGCAGAGCCGGCTGGGCAGACCGAGCCGGCCGGCTCGGCGTTCGACGGGGCAGCACTCGCCCGGATCGCGCTCACCTGGTTGGCCGAGCCGGGGACCTGGTCGGTCTACTGGCTGGTGCGCCGCCTCGGCCCGGTGGAGGCCTTGTCCCGGCTGCTGGATGGTGAGTTCATCGACGACCGGGTGCGGTCCGCCGTCGCCGCCCGGCTCGCCCTGGGTGACCCGCGCCGGGTCGCCGCGGAGGCCGCCGAACACACGGTGCGTCTCGGCGCCCGGTTGATCACGCCGGACGACGAGGAATGGCCGACGAGACTGGTGGACCTGGAGCAGTTGGCCCGCCGTCCGGCGGAGCGCCGGGTCGACCAGGAGACCGCGCCACCGCTGTGTCTGTGGGTGCGGGGAGCGACGCCGTTGAGTGAGGCTGTTGACCGCTCTGTCGCGGTGGTCGGATCGCGGGCGGCGACGCCGTACGGCACCCACGTGGCGACCGATATCGCGTTCGGGCTCGCCGAGCGGGACTGGACCGTGGTGTCCGGCGGCGCCTTCGGCATCGACGCGGCCGCGCACCGGGGCGCGTTAACCGCCGGTGGTCTGACCGTGGCCTTCCTCGCCTGCGGGGTCGATCGTCCCTATCCGGTCGGTAACACCGCCCTGTTCGACCGGATCGCCGAAACCGGGTTGCTGGTGAGCGAGTGGCTGCCGGGTTCCGCACCGCTCCGACCACGGTTCCTGATCCGCAACCGGCTTATCGCCGCGGCCACGGTGGGCACCGTGCTGGTGGAGGCGGCGGCCCGCAGCGGCGCCACGCAGACGTTCGGCCGCGCACTGGCGCTGCACCGCCCCGCGATGGTGGTGCCAGGACCAGTTACCTCCGCGATGTCGGTAGGGGCGCACGAGATGCTGCGGCTCCACCGCGAGGCGCGGTTGGTGACCGGCCTGCCTCAGGTGCTCGAGGAGGTCGGTCGGATCGGGGCAGACCTGGCTCCGGTGCCGCGTGGCACCTCACACCCGCGGGACCGGCTGGACGACGATGCCGCCCAGGTGCTGGAGGCACTGCCGCGCCGCGGCACACTCGACGTGGAGACCTTGGCCGCACGAGCCGGCGTCGACTTCCGGACGGTGCTGCGCAAGGTGTCCCTGCTGGAGGATCTGGGCCTGCTGGTTCGCCGCGACAGTGGCTACGCCCTGCCCCCGGCCGCTCGGCGCCGTCCCAGCCCCATGGGCTCACCGCCGACGGGCGGCTCCCCGCCAGCCACCGGCGCGCCGCCTTGACGGCACCCGAGAGCAGCTGGACGGTGATCAGGATGAGCCGCCGGAGCACACGGGCTGTCCACGAGGCCCTCTCACAGCCGCTACGCGACGCGGTGGACGACTTCGCCCGGCACCTGGCGACGGTGGACAACCGCTCCCCGCACACCGTCCGGGCGTACGTCGCCGACATCGTGTCGCTTGTCGACCATGCTGCCCGGATGGGCTGCGCAGAACCGGGCGACCTGGACCTGTCGATGCTGCGAAGCTGGCTGGCCCGGCTGCGTACGACCGGCGCGGCCCGTTCGTCGCTGGCCCGCCGGGCGGCATCGGCCCGTACGTTCACCGCCTGGGCACACCGCGCCGGACTGCTGCCCACCGATGTCGGCGCGGCCCTGGCCAGCCCGCGGGCCCATCGGGAGTTGCCCGCGGTGCTCCGTGCCGACCAGGCAGACCGGCTCGTCGAGGCGCCCGGTGAGGAAACGTCACCGGTGCTGTGGCGCGACCGGCTGGTCCTGGAGTTGCTCTACGGCACCGGCGTGCGCGTGGCGGAACTGTGCGGACTGGACATCACCGACGTGGACCAGGTCCGCCGGGTGCTACGGGTGTTGGGCAAGGGCGCCAAGGAGCGGTCGGTTCCCTACGGAGTGCCCGCGCAGCAGGCCCTCGACAGGTGGCTCCGGTCGGGGCGACCTGCGATCGCGACCACGTCGAGCGGGGACGCCCTGATGCTCGGCGCCCGTGGCGGTCGACTGCAGCCGGCGGTGGTCCGGCGGATCGTCGCCACATACGCCACGGCCAGCGGCCTTCCCCGGGTCACCCCGCACGGCCTGCGCCATTCCGCGGCCACCCATCTGCTGGAGGGCGGCGCCGACCTACGCGCGGTACAGGAACTGCTGGGTCACGCGGCACTGTCCAGCACACAGATCTACACCCATGTGTCCGTGGAACGGCTCCGGTCCGCCTACCGGCAGGCTCACCCCCGAGCCTGACCGCACCATCCAGAACGATCATCCGCGTTGCCTTCGCGGCACCACGCCCCATCAGGCTGACCGGTGCTGGAGACCACGATGCCGTCAGCGGCGATCCGGGCGGTCAGCCACGACCCGACGGTCAGCCGCGGCCCTGACCGCCAGCGGCGATCCGATGCCGTCAGCGACGGTCCGGAGCGAGGCGTCCGCTGGTCCGCCCGCCGATCTCGCGACGCATCGCCAGGCGGGTCGCCGGGTCGAGACCGAGGCGCGCCTCTGCGGCCAGGACGGCGACGAGGCCGGGGCTCAACTCTTCCGGCGGCAGTGCGCGGAATCCACACCGCTCGTAATACGGTCCGTTCCACGGCACCTCCCGGAACGTGGTCAGGGTGACGGCACGCAGGCCGGAGTCGCTCGCCCACCGCTCGACGTGGTCCAGCAACCGGCGGCCGATTCCCCGCCGCATGTGCTCCGGGCGGACGCTGATCTGGGCGATGTGAGCGCAGTCGTCCACCACGTCGACCGCGACGAACCCGACCGGAAGGTCGGCCCCGTCCGCCGCCACCCACAGCCGGCCGGCGCGCTGACAGGCCGCCAGCACATCCAGTGCCATGGGTGGGTGGTCCGCCACGTCCGCCATGCCGACCTCCCGGAAGAGGACCCCGGAGTCCTCCTCGATTGTCTGGATGTCAGCCAGCTCGCCGGGTCGTCCCGGCCGCACCAGCGGCACATCCGACAGTGGCGGCATGATCCTCGGCCCGCTCTGTGTCATGGGGCAACCATGCCCCAGACACCACCCATGGTCCACGGGTTTATGACGCCCCACCCGACGTTACGATCGGTCGATGAAAACGCCGGCAGCTCCGCCAGCCGCAGGCCGGTCGGAGCCGCCGCCTGATCCGATTCCGGGTGCCCGGCTCCTCTTCTCCCTCGACCCGGCCGTCACCCATCTCGACCACGGCTCCTACGGAGCGACACCAGTCACCGTTCAGCGGGCCCAGCAGCGCCTTCGGGACGAGACCGAGGCCAACCCGACGCGCTTCTTCACCCGCGGCCTGGTCGACCGCGTGGCGCACACCCGCCGGCACCTCGCGGGCTTCCTGGGTACCGACCAGGACGGAGCTTCACTGGTGGGCACCGTCGCCGCCGGCGTCACGCTCGTGCTGCGGTCCCTTCGGCTGGCGGCGGGCGACGAGGTGGTGGACACCGATCACGGGCACCGGACGGTGCGGCTGGCCATCGACCGGGAGTGCGAGCGAACAGGCGCGGTACGACGCACGGTTCCGGTGCCGTTGACCCCGTCCGACGGTGAGGTTCTGTCGGCCCTCCGAACGGTCCTGCGGCCGGGCCGGACCCGACTGCTGATTGTCGATCAGCTCACCTCGACCACCGTCCGGCTGCTGCCGGTCGCCGCCGTCACCGCCATGGCCAGGGAACTTGACGTGCCCGTGCTCGTCGACGCCACGCACGCCCCCGGCATGCTCACCACCCCGGTCGCCGAGATCGGGGCCGACTTCTGGATAGGCGACCTGCACCCGTGGGCGTACGCGCCGCGTGGCACAGCGCTGCTCGCCGTCACGCCGCGCTGGCGCTCTCGGATCGAACCGCTGCCGGCCTCCTGGGGGTGGTCCGCCGATCCGTCCATCGAGGAGGAGTGCCAGTCCACAACAGACCAGGTGCCGTGGTTGGCCGCGCCGGCGGGGCTCTTCGTGCTGCGTACCCTGGGGCTGGACGCCATCCGGTCGCACAACGCGGCGCTCGTCGCGTACGGGCAGCGGGTGATCGGGGATGCTCTCGACGTAGCACCCGCCGACCTGCCCGACCCCGGTGGCACCGGGGTGGCGATGCGGCTCGTGCCGCTGCCGTCGGGCGTCGCCGCGACGCCGGCCGGCGCGACAACGGTGCGCCGGCGGATCTCCGCGGAGCTGAGCACCGAGGTGTCGGTCACCCACTGGGGTGGCCGTGGCTGGCTCCGGCTGAGCGCGCAGATCTACAACCGACCCGAGGAGTACGACCGGCTCGCCGATGCCCTTCCCGGCCTGCTCGCGACGCTCCGGTGACCACCCGCGGGCGTCGTCACGGCGGTCCGACCGGCAGCAGACGCACCCGGCCGAGGCCGACCACGCCCAACGGGTCGAGGTAGGCGGCGCCACTCCGCAGGCCCCAGTGCAGACAGGCCGGGACGGGACAGCCCGGATGTCCCGAGCGGAGCCGACCGATGGGCGTCCCGGCGGCGACCGGTTCGCCGACCTGCACGCCGGCGTCCACCGGTTCGTACGTGGTGCGCAGGCCGTTCGCGTGGCGCAGGCTCATCACCGGCCGACCGGCAACCATTCCGGCGAAGGCGACGACCCCCGGCCCGGCGGCTCGCACGACGGAGCCGGCAGGGGCGGCGAGGTCCACTCCCCGATGTCCCGGAGACCATCGCCTCGGCGGTGGATCGAACCGGCGGACCAGTCGAGGCGTTCCGTCGAGTGGCCACCGGAACCCACCGGCGGCCGGGACGGCATCAGCAGGCACCGTGGCGGAGCCGACGGCCGCGGCGGTGGACCGCGCCGTGTCCGACGCGGCGACCGCCGCTGGGGTGGCACCCGGCATCGGTGGAAGAAACAGGACGGACGCGACAACGAGCCGGACGAGAATCGGCATGGTTCAGAGCGTCGCGATGGGCGGACGCGAAGGCAACCGGTGTGGCCTCCCGGCTGTGGACAACCGGCGGCTGTGGACGACGTCCCGGTCTTTGGAAGGATCTGGTATGGCCGCCGGGTCGTGCTAGCTGCCGAACCCGGAATCGGCCGGGAGTGAGATGTCGGGCTTCTCCAACTCCTCCACATTCACGTCCTTAAAAGTCATCACCCGGACGTTCTTGACGAACCGCGCAGGACGGTACATGTCCCATACCCACGCGTCGTGCATCTCGACCTCGAAGTAGACCTCGCCGTCCGAGTTCCGGACATGCAGGTCGACCTGGTTGGCCAGGTAGAACCGCCGCTCGGTCTCGACCACGTACGAGAACTGGCGGACGATGTCGCGATACTCCCGGTAGAGCTGCAGCTCCATCTCGGTCTCGTACTTTTCGAGATCTTCCGCGCTCATCGTTCTCCGCCTTCCATGGCAACATCTTCCCCCACCGACACCGGCGGCCGAGGTTGCTCGCCCAACGCCACGCCGACGGTACCCCCTACCGGGCCCGGACGCTCCATCGGCTGGTGAGACCGACCGGCACCGGGCCGGCGGTATCGCGGCGGCCGTCCAGCCCGACCCGAAACGGCCGCCACGTTGACGTACGAGAAGCGATGCTCCGCACACGGACCGTGCCGATCCAGGGCGGCGCTGTGCTCCGGCGTTATGTACCCCTTGTGGTCCGCAAAGCCGTAGTCGGGAAAATCCGCGTCGAGTCCGACCATGATCCGATCCCGGGTGACCTTGGCCAGCACGCTGGCGGCCGCGACACAGGCGGCCACCCGGTCGCCCTTCCAGACGGCCAGACCGGGCACCCCGAGGCCATCCACGCCGAAACCGTCGGTGAGGACGTACTCCGGCCGGATGGACAGCGTCGCCAGCGCCCGCCGCATCGCCGCCACATTGCAGACGTGCAACCCACGGCCGTCCACCTCCTCGGCCGGCACGACCACCACCGCGTACGCCAGGGCCCGGGCCACGACCTCCGCGTAGATCTCCTCCCGGGCGGCGGGGGTGAGCAGCTTGGAGTCGGTCAGGCCGTCGATCTCGCCGCGCCGGCTGGCGGGCAGGATGGCGGCGGCGGCCACCAGCGGACCAGCGCAGGCGCCCCGGCCGGCCTCGTCCGCCCCGGCGACGTGCCGGAAGCCACGGCGCTGCAACGCCCGCTCCAGGGCGTACAACCCGCCCTCCCGGCGGACCACAGCGCGCGGGGGCGTCAGCATCGGCCCTCCTCCAGCACCCGGCTCACCAACCCGGCCAGGTCATCCGGATAGATCCGCTCGTCTGTCGCGGCGATCTCGGCCGACGTCCACCACCGGTGCCTGTCGATCGTCGCCCGCTCGATATCGTCGAAGCCGGTCGTGTCGACCTCCCAGACCGGCACCCGGGCCGTGAAGAACTCCTGCTCCTGGCGGTACCACCGGCCGTCGAAGGAGAACTCGACCACCTCTCGCCAGACCGGGCCGACCAACGCGGTCGGGTCGAGCCGCAGCCCGGTTTCCTCGGCCAACTCCCGGGCCGCGCCGACGGCGGGCAGTTCGTCGGGCTCCAGCCCGCCGCCGGGGGTGAACCAGTAGCTGTGGCCGGGCCTACCCGGATCATGACCGTGCAGCAACAGCAGGCGACCCGAGCCATCGACGAGGAGGACGCGGGCGGCCCGCCGGACGGTGAACGTCGTCACCTCGCCAGCCTAGGCCGCCCCACCGACGGACCGCACGACCCGGGTACCGCCTCGCTCAGTCCGCGGGGGCCGGCACCGCGTCGAACGTCTCCGGTGGGGACAGCCAGGTCGCCCGACCGAACGGCCAGAACACGGTGAAGGCCCGACCCACGACGGAGTCCTCATCGATTGTCGCGATCTGGATGTCCCCCTGGGACTGTTCCCAGTGCTCCAGCGAGTCGCCCGACGCCGATCGATGGTCACCCATCACCCACAGCCGGCCAGCCGGTACGGTGACGTCGAAATCCTGGCTGGCCGCCGGATCCCGCTGACCCTCGGGGTTGGTGAAGATGTACGTCTCGTCCAGCGGCTGGCCGTTGATGGTGATCCGTCGTTGCGCGTCGCAACAGACCACGTGATCGCCGCCGACCCCGATCACCCGCTTGATGAAGTCCTCCCCCTCGGGGATGCTCCGCCACTGCTCGGGGGCCTCGAAGACGACGATCTCGCCCCGGTGCGGTGAACGGAAGTTGTAGACGAGCTTGTTGACAAGCACCCGGTCGTTGTAATCGAGCGTGTGCTGCATCGAGGGCGACGGGATGTAGAACGTCTGCAGCACGAAGGCGCGGACGAGGACTGCCACCAGGATCGCCACACCCAACAGGATCGGCAGTTCCTTCCAGAACGAACTGCGTGGCTTGGGCTTGTCGGTCTGCTCGTCAATCACGACAGGAGCCTACGTGGTCGAGTCACGACGGACCGCCGGGCACGCGCGACCGATCCGACGGTGGCCAACGCCGGCAGGGCCAGCACGCCGTCGCCGGCACCGTCCGGGTCCGATCCCGTCGGATCCAGCCCGATCCGGTCCGGCGCGCGGGCCGCGGCCGGCGCCGGAACGTCGGCGAAGGTGGCCGGCACCGGCAGGGACGCCCAGCGGGAGGACGGCCAGACGACGACGAACGCCCGGCCGATCACGTTCTCCACCGGTACCGGCCCCTGGCAGCGGGCGTCCATGGACACCAGCCGGTGGTCACCCATCACGAAGATCTCGCCGGGCGGCACCACGACCTCGGCGAACCGGCGCGATCGGCACTCGGCGGGATTCGGCGGCAGGTCCAGCGGCGAGTCCTGCAACACGTACGGCTCGTCCAGCGACTGTCCGTTGACGGTGACCCGACCCTCGGCGTCGCAGCAGGCGACCCGGTCGCCGCCGACCGCGATGACCCGCTTGATGAAGTCCTTCTCGCCGGGACTGCTCACCCCGACGAGGTCGCCGAGTGTGCTCCCGAGCCGGCCGAGGAAACCGGGGTCGGGCCTGTTGATCTGCTCCGGCGCCCACCGGTCGGTGCCGCGGAACACCACGACCTCACCACGGACCGGATCCCGGATGTCGTACACCACCTTGTTGACCAGGACCCGGTCGCCGATGAGCAGCGTGTCCTCCATCGACCCGGAGGGGATGAAGAACGCCTGTAGCAGGAAGGTACGGATCAGAACCGCGAGGCAGAACGCCACGATCAGCAGGAGCGGGATCTCCTGCCACATCGGCATCTGCCGGCGCGGCCGGCGCACCCGTCGACGCCACGGTTCGACGTCGTCGTACAGCTCGCTCCTCCGTGCCACGCGACTCCCCGGTCCCGGAATACGCGACTACCGCCCGACGGACCGGACATCGGCCAATCGGACGGTAGCGCGGATGACTTCCCGACCCCAGCGGTCGCCGTGGCCGGAATCCTCGCCGTACCCGACGCCGTCAGCGTAACCGCCGAGGGCCGGTACCGGCACGGACGTCGTTCCCGGTGCGACAGGGTCAGCTGGGCTGCTTCTCCCGCTTCTCCTTGATCTTGGCCTTCTTGCCGCGCAGCTCACGCAGGTAGTAGAGCTTGGCGCGCCGCACGTCACCGCGGGTCACGACCTCGATCCGGTCGATGGCCGGGCTGTTGACCGGGTAGGTTCGCTCGACCCCGACACCGAAGCTGATCTTACGTACGGAGAAGGTCTCCCGCAGACCCCCACCCTGGCGCCGGATGACGACGCCCTGGAAGATCTGGACCCGGGACCGGTTGCCCTCGACGACCCGGGCGTGCACCTTCACGGTGTCACCGGCTCGGAAGTCGGGCAGGTCGGTTCGCTGCGACTGGGCGTCAAGCGCGTCCAGGGTGTTCATCGCTGCATCCTCGTACGTTCACGGCGCGCCACTGCGGCGCGCGGATGGGTGATTCTGACCCCGACAGGCGATCGAGGTCCTCGCAGCCGACCGCGGCGCGGGCGACTGCGGCAACCCCCCTACTTTGCCACATCCTCCGGCGGCACCAGAAATCCGGCCTCTCGCAGCGCGGCCACGTCCCGCCGGTCCAGTTCCTCCGGCGGGAGCGCGGCCAGCATGTCGGGCCGGCGGGCCGCCGTGCGTAGCAGACCCTGCTCGCGCCGCCACCGGGCGATCCCGCCGTGGTCCCCGGAGCGCAGGATCTGGGGCACGTCGTGCCCACGCCAGGTCGGCGGCTTGGTGTACACCGGCGCCTCCAGCAGGCCGTGTGCGTGTGACTCCTCGTTCAGCGAGCCGGCGTTGCCGAGGACACCGGGGAGCAGCCGGGTGACCGCCTCCAGGATGACGAGTACCGCCACCTCGCCACCGAACAGCACGTAGTCGCCGAGCGAGACCTCGGTCACCGGCATCCGGGTGGCCGCGTGCTCCAGCACCCGCTGGTCGATCCCCTCGTACCGGCCGCAGGCGAAGATCAGGTGTCGCTCGGTGGCCAGTTCGTGCGCCATGGCCTGGGTGAACCGGACCCCGGCCGGGCCGGGCACCAGCAGCCGGGTCGGTGGCTCGTCGGCCCACGACGTGGCCGGTGGCTCGTCCGCCGGCGATCCGGTGCGAGGTGCGTTGTCGGCGGCCGGCGCCAGCGCGTCCAACGCCTCGCCCCACGGCTCGGGTCGCATGACCATCCCCGGACCACCGCCGTACGGGGTGTCGTCGACCGTGCGGTGCACGTCGTGGGTCCAGCCACGGAGATCGTGTACGGCCAGGTCGAGTACGCCCGCGGCGCGGGCCTTCCCGATCAGGGACAGGCCGAGCGGGGCGAGGTACTCGGGGAAGATCGATACGACGTCGACCCGCAGCGCGCGATGGTCGGGGTGCGCAGCGCCGGAAACGCGCCGCTCGCCGATGGGGTCGCTCACAGGTCGAGTAGCCCCGGCGGCGGGTCGGCGACCACCCGGCCGGCGGCCAGATCGACCTCGGGGACGATCGCCTTGACGAACGGGATCAACGCGGTACGCCCCTCGGGGCGGCGCAACACCAGCAGGTCCGAGGCGGGCGCGTGGTCGATCCGGGTGATCTCCCCCAGCTCGGTGCCGAGCGGGTCCACCACGGTCAGGCCGACCAGCTGGTGATCGTGAAACTCGTCGGGGTCCACCGGCGCGGGCACCTCGTGGCTGTCCACGCAGAGCAGCACGTCCCGCAGTGCCTCGGCGACCGTACGGTCGCCGACGCCTTCGAAGGTGGCCAGCAGCCGGCCCTGGTGCCACCGGACGGCCGCCACGGTCAGCGCCTCGGGCACCTGGAACAACTCTCCGGCCACAGAATCCGGACGGTCGGCGGGCGGCGTCCGTCGCGGCTCGCCCGGATCGGTGCGCAACACCGATCCGGGCGCGAACCGTGTCTCGGGCTCGTCCGTACGGACCTCGACGGTGACCTCACCGCGGACGCCGTGCGGCTTCCCGATCCGGCCGATGATCAGCAGCATGCGGGCGGGTGCCCTAGTACGAGTCGACGATGTCGACCCGGACACCCCGCCCGCCGACCGACCCGATGACCTGTCGCAGGGCCTTGGCGGTCCGTCCGGACCGACCAATCACCGTGCCGAGGTCCTCGGGGTGCACCCGCACCTCGAGGCGCTTGCCACGGCGGGAGTCGACCAACCGGACACGTACGTCGTCCGGGTGGTCGACGATTCCCTTGACCAGGTGTTCGAGCGCGGGCCGGAGAGCCATGTCAGGCCTGCTCGCCGGAGTTGGCACCGGCCTGCTCCTCGGCCTTGGCGGGCGCCTCGGCCTTGGCGGGCGCCTCGGCCTTGGCGGCGTCCGACTTGGCCTCGGTCTTGGCGGCGTCGGACTTGCCCGTGCCCGCCTTGCCGTCGGTCTTGGCGGCGTCCGCCTTGGCGGCCTTCTTGGCCGGCTTCTCGGTCTTGGCCGGGGTGTCGGCCACCCCCGCCGCGGCCTTGGCCTCGGCCTCGTACGCGGCCTTGCGGTCGGCCTTCTCCGGGGCGACCTTCAGCGGCTCTGGTGCCGGCAGGCCCTTGAACTTCTGCCAGTCGCCGGTCTTCTCCAGGATGCGCTGGACGGCCTCACTCGGCTGCGCGCCGACGGAGAGCCAGTACTGCACCCGGTCCGACTTGACCTCGATTACCGAGGGGTCGAACTTCGGCTGGTAGATGCCCACGAACTCGATCGCCCGACCGTCACGCTTGGTGCGCGAGTCGGCGACGACGATGCGGTACTGCGGGTTGCGGATCTTTCCCATCCGCAGGAGCCGGATCTTGACGGCCACGTGTGTTCGCTCCTGTTGCGATTCTCACCGACCCAAGCGGGCGGTGGGCGGGTGAGCGCCGCCCGGCACAGTGGGGTTGCGCCGGAGACTGCTCGATGGACTGGCGACGCGACCGGGGTAGAGGGCGCCGGTCGCACACCGGATACCAGCGGCCCATTCTGCCAGATCGTCCCCCACTCCTTCACACCGGACGCCCGGACTCCCCCGATCGGCTCGGCGGACGTGACCGGCCTCACCGCGTCAGTCCCGGGACACCGCCCGGGACACCGTCATGGGATCGCTTGATCGACTCTGGTTGCGGCATGGCGCGGTCACCGTGAGAGCGAACCCCACGACCTGCCGCATATCGAGTCGATCAAGCCGGGCGGAGCCAATCGGCCGGAGGCGGGTCGATCAAGCCGGGAGCCGGAGCGGAGCGCCAGACGGGGGTCAGCGAACCGGGGGACGGTCCCAGCCGGCCGGCAGCTCCGCTGGCGCCGTCCAGCTCGGGTCCGGTACGAAGTCCGTCCACCTCCCGTCGAAGGGAAAGTCTCCCGACTCGATCTGCTTGACGACCCGCTCGCCCTCGGCCCGCACCGCGGCCTCGTCGGTCACCCAGTAGTGCTCCGGAAAGGCCAGCCGTTCGACGAACTCGTCCTCGTCCTTCCACCGCCAGGTCCGGTCCGGGGCGACGACGATGTCCAGATCCTGGTCGACCGCGTCGACGCCCGCCACCGACCCGTCGTCCCACCGGACGCCCGGCTCCTCCAGGTTGACGTACCAGTTGGCGAACCGGCCGTCGTCGTGGAACCACCACCACACCGAGTGGGCGGCGCCGGTCGGCAGGAACATCAGGATCGGTGGCCCGATCCACCGGCCCGGTTCGAGCCGGTGGTCCGCGGCGACGAACTCGGTGAACGGCACCGCCCGCATGGTCAGGCCGGCGGCGGTCACCTCGTGCGCGGTCGGGCTGTCGCGGGCCAGCCAGAGCAGCAGGCCACGATCATCGTCGGCCACCACACGGCTGGGCCGTGCCCAGCCGATCCGGCCGCGACGAACGTTCCGGTGGACGATCAGCCGGCCACGCTCAAACCGCATGCACTCGATCTTAGAGGTCACCCGCGCAGGACAGGTGGGCACGTCGGTCGACCCCGCCTCGCGTCAGGTCGACCCCGCCCGGCATCAGTAGGCGCGGGACAGGATCGCCTGGAGGTCCGGCTCGTCCTCGCTGTCCGGCACCGAGCCGTCGGCACGCAGCAGGCATCGCACGGTAACGCCCTGCCCGTTCGCCTCGCGCTCGCCGTCGACCCCCACCGCCGACCACGGCAGCCGGGCCCAACCGCTCGCGGCGGCCTCGATCGCGTCGGCGAGCGTGTCGACCGTGACGGTCCGCGACTCGCGCAGCGCCAGCGCCTCGTCGTACAACGCCTGCTGGTCGGCCTCCAGCGCGGCCAGCACGCCGGACACCACGTCGGCGACCGGAACCGGCGTCTTCGTGCCGCCGGTCCGGCGGACCAGCGTCGCGTTGCCGGCAGCCAGGTCGCGCGGGCCCACCTCGACGCGTACCGGATAGCCCTTGAGTTCGGCGTCCACCGCCCGGCGGCCGAACGGGGTGTCCACCCGGTCGTCAAGCGCGACCCGGACCCCGGCGTCCCGCAGCGCGTCGCGGAGCTTGACCGCCGCCTCCGGCACGCCGTCGCCGGCCTTGACCACCATGACGTACGCCTGCACCGGCGCGATCCGCGGCGGCACCCGCAGGCCGTTGTCGTCGCCGTGGACCATGATCAGCCCACCGATCATCCGCGTGGTGGTGCCCCAGGACGTGGTCCAGGCGTGCTCCACGCCGCCGGTCGCCGCCGAGTAGGTGATGTCGAACGCCCTGGCGAAGTTCTGCCCCAGCTCGTGGCTGGTGCCCAACTGGAGCGCCTTGCCGTCACCCATCATGCCTTCGAGGGTGTAGGTGCTGGTGGCGCCCGCGAACCGCTCCCGGTTGGTCTTGCGGCCCACCAGTACCGGGATAGCGAGCACGTTCGCCATCAGATCCTCGTACGCCTCGTGCAGGATCTTGCGGGCGTAGGCCCGCGCGTCCGCCTCGGTGGCATGCGCGGTGTGCCCCTCCTGCCAGAGGAACTCGCTGGTCCGCAGGAAGATTCGCGGCCGCAGCTCCCAGCGCACCACGTTGGCCCACTGGTTGAGCAGCAGCGGCAGGTCCCGGTAGGAGTCCACCCACTTGGCCATGAACTCGCCGATCACGGTCTCGCTCGTCGGCCGCACCACGATCGGCTCGGCGAGCTGCTTGCCGCCACCGTGGGTGACCACCGCCAGCTCCGGCGAGAAGCCCTCGACGTGCTCCGCCTCCCGCTTGAGGTAACTCTCCGGGATGAACAGCGGGAAGTACGCGTTCTCCGCCCCGGCGGCCTTGATGCGGGCGTCCATCTCGGCCTGCATCCGCTCCCAGATCGCGTAGCCCGCCGGTCGGATCACCATGGTGCCCCGCACCGGGCCGTTGTCGGCGAGCTGAGCCTTGGCGATCAGGTCCTGGTACCAGCGGGGAAAGTCCTCCGCACGGGGAGTGAGCACGCGTGCCATGAGCGCACATCCTAGAGGAAGGCCGCCGATAGACTTTGACCACCATGGGTGAGGATCGGGGCGTTCCACGGCAGCCGGTACGCGAGGCGATCGTCGACGCGGCCCGCGCGATGACCATCGCCGAGGGCTGGGACGGCGTCCGGATGGGCGGGGTCGCGACGGCCGCCGGGGTGAGCCGGCAGACCGTCTACAACGAGTTCGCGACCAAGGCCGGTCTCGCCGAGGCGCTGGCCCGGCGGGAGGTGGACAGGTTCGTCGCCGACGTCCGGTCCGCGCTGGAGGCGCACGGCGACGACGTGTACGCGGCGGCGCGCGCCGCGATTGCGCACACCCTCACCGAGGCCGCCGGCAACCCGTTGATCAAAGCGATCCTGACCAGCGCCCGGGGTGGCGCGGACCAGTTGCTGCCGTACCTGACCACCCGGTCGGACCTGGTGCTCGCGGAGTCGACCACCGTCCTGCTCGACTGGGCAAGGCGGCGGCTCCCCGACGCGGACCCGCACGCGATGGCGTTCGCGGCGGACTCCGTCGTCCGGCTCGTGGTGAGCCACATAGTCCTCCCCCGCGACCCGGCAGAGACGATCGCCGACCGCCTGGCCACCCTCGCCGTCCAACTCTTCACCGCGGCCACCGCGCCGCCCCACCCGGGTTGATCAAGAGGTTTGCGTCAGCGTCCGGCCAGATTCCGACGCAAACCTCTTGATCAACCCACCCGGCCGTCGGAGTGGCTGGCGGGTCGGACGGTCAGCGGATTATCTGGCCGCGGAGGATGATTCGGCGCGGCTCCCGGAGTGTCCACAGGTCGGCGCGCGGGTCCCGGTCGTAGACCACGAGGTCGGCCAGGCCGCCCTCGACCAGGCCGGCGAAGCCCAGCCAGCGCCTGGCCTCCCAGGAACCGGCGGCCAGCACGTGGTGCGGCGCCATGCCGGCCCGCTCGTGCAGCAGCAGCATCTCCTCGACCGCCAGTCCGTGACTGATGCCGCCGCCGGCGTCGGTGCCCACGTACACCGGCACCCCGGCCTCGTACGCGGACCGCACCACCTCCGGGAGGCGGTCCCGAAGCGCCAGCATGTGCTCCGCGTACGCGGGGAACTTCTCCCGGGCCTTCTCGGCGATCCCGCCGAACGTGGCTACGTTGATCATCGTGGGCACGAGCGCGGTCCCCCGGCGCGCCATCTCGTCGATCAGGTCGAGGCTCAGCCCGGTGCCGTGCTCCACCGAGTCGACGCCGGCCCGCACCATGATCTCCACGGCCGACTCGGAGAACGTGTGCACCGCGGCCCGCGCCCCGGCGGCGTGCGCGGCCGCCACGGCGGCGGTCATCGTGTCGGCGTCCCAGGCCGGGCCGAGGTCACCGGCGTCCCGCTCGATCCAGTCGCCGACCAACTTGACCCAGCCGTTCCCGGCCCGCGCCTGCTCGGTGACGGTCGCCGGCACGTCCGCCGCCTCGACCTCCACGCCGATGTCGCGCAGGTAGCGTTTGGGCGGGGCGACGTGCCGGCCGGCGCGGGCCAGTCGCGGCACGCCGGGCTCGTCCTCCAGTTCCGGGTACGGGTACGGCGAGCCGGCGTCCCGGATCGCGAGCACCCCGGAGTCCCTGTCGATGGTGGCCAGTTCCCGGGCCTGGTCGAGCGAGGCGATCGGGGCGCCACCGGGGGCGATCCCGATGTGACAGTGCGCGTCGACAAGGCCGGGCAGCACGAACCCGCCGTCGGCCACCGTCTCCGCGCCGGGCACCGGGTCGAGGGTCACCCGGTCGCCGACCAGCCACAGGTCGCGTACCTCGTCGTCGGGGAGCAGGACGCCGCGCACATGAAGAGCCATGCGCACAGTCCTACCCGATCAACTCTCCTCGCGCGCGAGGAGTCCGGCCCGCCGCGCGGTAAGCGCCGGCAGGTCCACTGACACCTTCCAGGGCCGCTCCGTGACGAACAGGTCGGCGGTGTGGGTGACGACGTCGTACTCGCGGTTGGCTCCGAGCGCGTACTCGGTGAGCGTGATCCCGTCGTGCAGCGGGTCCACCACCCAGTAGTTCCGCACGCCGGCGTGCGCGTAGACCTTCGCCTTGTCGTACATGTCCCGGAAGATCGAGCTGGGCGAGATGACCTCGACGGCCAGCAACGCGTCGTCGACCGGCACCGGGCTGCGGTTGGCGTGCTCGACCCGGATCGCCACCACGTCGGGTCGGGGCTCGTTGCGCCGGTCCACAGCAAGCGACAGGTCGAAGCTCACCAGGATCTCGGCGGGACAGTTGATCTCCAGCGCGAGCATGAGGCGTACACAGAGGTCTTGATGCAGGGCGGTGGGTGAGGGCACGATCAACCTTCCGTTGATCAGTTCGTACGGAAGGTCTCCCGGCAGGTCGCCGAGGTCGTCGACCGTCCACTCGTGCCGCTCCGGCAGGATCGGTGCCGTGGTCATGCCATCTCCTTCCACGGGACCTCCTCACCCTAGGCAATGAGAGCACCACTCACCGTATGCGACACGCGACGGCTCAGCCGCGCTTGTCGTCCCGCTTGGTCTTGCCGAGCTTGTTGAAGTCCAGGTTGGGCATCTTGAACCCGGGCGGCAGGCCCTGGCCGCCCCCCAGCGCGTTCGGGTCCAGCCCCGGCGGCAGCTTGGGCATGCCGCCCGGGAAGCCGCCGGGAGGCATCCCGCCACCGGCACCGACGCCGCTGCGCGGCCGGCCGCCGCCCTTGCCGCCCTTGCGCTTGTTCTTCGGCGACTTGGTGGCCTTGCGCCGGCCGCCGCCGGGCAGGCCCATCATGCCGCCCATCTGCTTCATCATCTTCTGCGCGTCGGCGAACCGGTTGAGCAGCTGGTTCACGTCCATCACCGTGACCCCGGAGCCGTTGGCGATGCGCGCCCGGCGGGAGCCGTTGATGATCTTCGGGTTGCTCCGCTCGCCCGGCGTCATCGACCGGATGATCGCGGTGACCCGGTCGAAGTGCTTGTCGTCCAGCTCGGCGAGCTGGTCCTTCATCTGCCCCATGCCGGGCATCATGGACAGCACGTTGGCGATCGGACCCATCCGCCGTACGGCGATGAGCTGGTCGAGGAAGTCCTCCAGGGTGAAGGATTCGCCGCCCATCAGCTTGGCGGTCATCTTCTCCTTCTGATCGGCGTCGAAGGCCTGCTCGGCCTGCTCGATCAGAGTGAGGACGTCGCCCATGCCGAGGATCCGGCTGGCCATCCGGTCGGGATGGAAGACGTCGAAGTCCTCCAGCTTCTCGCCGGTCGAGGCGAACAGGATCGGCTGGCCGGTCACCTCCCGGACGGAGAGCGCCGCGCCACCGCGGGCGTCGCCGTCCAGCTTGGAGAGCACCACGCCGCTGATGCCCACGCCGTCGCGGAACGCCTCGGCGGTGCGGACCGCGTCCTGACCCACCATCGCGTCGATGACGAAGATGACCTCGTCGGGGTCCACGGCGTCGCGGATGTTGGCGGCCTGCGCCATCATCTCGGCGTCGATGCCCAGCCGGCCGGCGGTGTCGACAATGACGATGTCCCGGGCGGCCCGCCGGGCATGCTCGATCGAGCCACGCGCCACGGCGACCGGGTCGCCGACCCCGTTGCCGGGCTCCGGGGCGTACACCTCGACGCCAGCCCGGCCGCCGAGCACCTGGAGCTGCCCGACGGCGTTGGGCCGCTGGAGGTCGGCGGCGACCAGCAGCGGCTGGTGGCCCTGGGCCTTGAGCCAGCGGGCGAGCTTGCCGGCGAGGGTGGTCTTACCGGAGCCCTGGAGGCCGGCCAGCATGATCACGGTGGGCGGCTGCTTGGCGAACTGGAGCCGGCGGCCCTCCCCACCGAGGACCGTGACCAGCTCCTCGTGGACGATCTTGATGATCTGCTGGGCCGGGTTGAGCGCCTGGGAGACCTCGGCCCCGCGGGCCCGCTCCTTGACCCGGGCGATGAACCCCTTGACCACCGGCAGCGCGACGTCGGCCTCCAGCAGCGCGAGGCGGATCTCGCGGGCGGTGGCGTCGATGTCGGCGTCGGTGAGCCGACCCTTGCTCCGGAGCTTCGTGAAGATCCCGGAAAGGCGGTCACTCAAGGTGTCAAACACGGCGTGGCATCCCGTTTGTCGTAATTTCGCCCGAACGCGGCGGTCCGGGCGCTCATCCCCACCGCCAGCCTAACGGGCGACTCGACCGCCCGCTCCGACGCCCGCCGCCCCCCACTCGCGCCGATCTTGCAGATTGGGTTGCCTTTTTGGGTCTTTAAAGGCTTTAATCGCAACCCAAACTGCAAGATCAGCAGGGAAGGGAGCCGGGGGTCAGGGGGTCAGGGATCCACCAGGCCCGATTGGTACGCGAAGACCACGAGCTGGGCCCGGTCCCGGGCGCCGAGCTTGGTCATCGCCCGGCTCACATGGGTACGCGCCGTCGCCGGACTCACCACCAACCGCTTGCCGATCTCGTCGTTGCTGAGCCCCTCCCCGACCAGACCGACGACCTCCCGCTCCCGGTCGGTAAGCGTGCCGAGCCGGGGATGTGGTTTGAGCACCCGGGAAGGTCGGGTGGCGAACTCCCGGACCACCCGGCGGGTCACCGTCGGCGACAGCAACGCCTCCCCCTCGGCCACCAGTCGGATGGCGCGGAGCAGTTCGGCCGGCCGGGTGTCCTTGATGAGGAAACCGCTGGCGCCGTACCGCAGCGCGTCGAAGACGTACTCGTCCAGCTCGAACGTGGTCAGCACGATGACCCGGGTGACGGAAAGGTCGGGATCGGCCGCGATCCGGCGGGTCGCCTCGATCCCGTCGATGCCCGGCATCCGCACATCCATGAGCACCACGTCCGGCCGGCCGAGCCGTGCCTCCCGCACCGCCGCGAGCCCATCGGCCGCCTCGCCCGCCACGGCCAACCCTTCCTCGCTCTCCACAAGCGTGCGCAGCCCCAGCCGGACCAGGTCCTGGTCGTCGGCGATCAACACCCGGATCATGACCGCGGCTCCGCCGGGATGCGGGCATAAACCCGGAAGCCACCCTCGGGACGGGGTCCGGCGGCGAACTCCCCGCCCAAGGCCGTCACCCGCTCCCGCATGCCGGCCAGGCCGTGGCCGGCCCCGGTCGGCGTGCGCGCGGAGTGAGCCGGCGCCGCGGCGCGAACGGCCGGCGGGCCGGTGACAGGTGACCCGGACCGATCCGCCGGTGACCGCCGGGCCTGGTCGGTCGGTGACCGCCGGGCCTGGTCCGTCACCTCCACGGTCACCTCCCGGTCGCCGTACCCGATCCGGACCGCGGCGGTGGCCGGCCCGGCGTGCCGCAACACATTGGTAAGCGACTCCTGGACGACCCGGTATCCGGCGAGATCCACCGCCGCCGGCAGGTCCCGCGGCCGCCCGGTCACCGCCACCGACACCGACAGCCCCGCGCCGGCCAGCCGGTCCCGCAGCTGGTCCAACTGGCCCAGCCCGGGTGCCGGCTGCCGGTCCGCACCGCGACGCACCACGGCGAGCGTCACCCGTAGCTCGTCGAGCGCCTCGCGGCTGGTCCGGCTGATCGCCTCGAGCGCCGACTCGGCCTGCTCGGGCCGCTTCGGCAACAGGTGCAGCGCGATCTCCGCCTGCATGTTGATGGCCGACAAGCCGTGCCCCACCACGTCGTGCACCTCCTGCGCGATCCGTAACCGTTCCTCGTCGGCGTGCCGCCGGGCCAGTTCGGCCCGGTTGCGCTCCACCGCCTCCCGGTTGAGTCGGACGGTGACCCCCAGCGCGAACGGCACCACCGTCCACGCCGACGCCGGGAGCAGGCCGAACCACCCCGGGGCGTCCATCCCGGCAACGACGTGCGCCGACAGGACCACGGTGGCGACCACCCCGGCGACCGCGGCTCGGCGCGTCGGCAGCCGCGTCGCGACGGTGTAGACCGCCACCACGTACGCGATCAGGACCGGCCCGTACGGATAACCCAGCACGAGGTACGTCGACACGGCCACCGCGTCGACGCCGAGGGTGACAAGCGGCCAGCGTCGGCGTACCACCAGGGCGGCGGTGGCGGCGACGATCAGCGCCACCCCGAGCGTGTCCAGCGGCGTCGAGCCCGGCTGGTTCTCGCCGGCGAACCTGGTGGCGACCAGCCCGAAGGCCATCAGCCCGAGCGCCAGCACCAGGTCGAACCCCGCCCGGCGCGCCGACCGGACCGACCACCGCCGGCCACCGGCCGCGGTTCCCCGGTCGACCGCTGCTGGACGCGGCCCGTCCAACGGGTCCATGGCGCTACAGGATGTCACGACGGCGCAGGTACACGGCGGTCAGCGCCACGAAGCCGACCAGGTACGCGGCCACCACCCAGGCCGCCTGACCCCCACCCACCACCGCCTGTACGCCGGGCGTGTCGGCAGCTGCGCCGAGCGCCGCCACGAGCGATCCGGCGTTCGGCCCGGGGAGCACCTTCTGGAGCTGGGCCATCCAGTCCAGCAGCGGTGCCGCCACCCCGGCCAGCAGGTTCTGCACGGCGAGCAGCCACACCAGGCCGAGGCCCACCGGCATCGCCACGCCCCGCATCAGCACGGCGAGCAGGCCGCCGAACGCCGCCCACATCGCCGCCACCAGCCACCCGGCGCCCACCCCGACCAGCAGGTCCGCGGCCGACGGCCAGGTGACCGGCTGCTCCTCGGCCATGGCGATCAGCGCGCCGGCGACGGCACCCCCGCCGAACAGGACCAGCACGACCGCGAGCGTGGCGACCGCCAGGGCGAGCAGCTTGCCGCCGAGCACCGCCAGCCGGGACGGTCCCTGGGTGAGGACGGTCTTCCACGTTCCCCAGCCGTACTCGCCGCCGACCGTGAGCACGCCGAGGATCACCATGATGGCACCGAGGAAGATGGGCAGGCCGCCGATCGAGTTCCCGACCAGGTTCGCCGGCAGCATCGCGGCCAACCCCCGGTCGGCGTTCGGTCCGCCGGTCCCGCCCGCGTAGCCGGCGTACGGCAACAGGTAGGTGAAGACCAGGCTGAGCACCAGGGCCACGGCCAGCAGCAGCCAGGTCGCCGGCCGCCGGAGCAGCTTGGTCAGTTCCGCCGCGAAGCTACCCGACACTCCTCAGCCCTCCTCCGGTGAGTTCCAGGAACACGTCCTCGAGGTCGCGCTCGCATGGCCGCAACTCGCTGACCGCGACACCCGCGTCGACCAGTTCGGCGTTGACCGCGGCGGCCCGGTCCGGTTCCACCGCCAACTCCAGGGCGCCGTCCCGCACGCGTACCCGGTCGGCGCCGAGCAGTGCTCGGGCCAGGTCGGCGGCCCGGTCGACCGGCTCGGCCACCACCCGCAGCGCCGCGCCGCCGCGCAGCTCGGCGACCGTGCTCTCGGCGACCAGCCGGCCACCGGCGATCACCCCGACCCGGTCACAGATCTGCTGCACCTCGCCGAGCAGGTGGCTGGAGAGCAGCACCGTGCAGCCGCCGGCGCCGAGCCGGCGGATCAGCGTCCGCATGTCCGCCATGCCGGCCGGGTCCAGGCCGTTCGTCGGCTCGTCCAGGATCAGCAGCCGAGGGTCCTTGAGCAGGGCCGCCGCCACGCCGAGCCGCTGCTTCATGCCCAGCGAATAGGTCACGTAGCGGTCGCCGGCCCGGTCGGTCAGGTCGACGACGTCCAGCACCACCGGCACCCGGCGCCCCGGCGCGCCCGCGTAGCGGGCCAGCACCCGCAGGTTGTCCCGACCGGACAGGTACGGATAGAACGCCGGGCCCTCGATCAGCGCGCCCACCTGCCGCAGGTGGCGCGGGTCGCCGGGGCGGGCGCCGAACAGGCGCACCGCGCCGCCGGTGGGACGGACCAGCCCGAGCAGCATCCGCAGGGTGGTGGTCTTGCCCGCACCGTTCGGACCGAGGAAGCCGTACACCTCGCCGGTGCGCACGGTCAGGTCGAGCGCGTCCACGGCGGCCAGGTCTCCGTACCGTTTGGTCAGCCCCACGGCCCGCACCGGCGGGCCGTTGGCATCCAGGTTCGTCATGTCAGTCAGGCTGCCGGGGACGCCGTCGCGGCGCGTCCGGCAGTGGGCGGCTCTCCGGGTACGCCGACCGACGTACGCGGTTGGGGAAGCCACTGGCAATCTCACATGGCGGCGAGGACCGCGGCCTCGACCCGCTCCCGGTCGGCCAGCGCGGACCAGTCACCAACCAGGTAGAAGGCGTCCACCACGTCGGCACCGAGGGTGCTGATCCGGGCGGCGCGCACCTCGGCACCGGCGCCGGCGAGCGCCGCGCACACCCGGTGCAGCAGCCCGGCCGCGTCGGCGGCGCGCAACTCCAGCACGGTGGCCCCGGTCGCCGCGGCGGCGTGCCACATCACCCTGGGCGCCGCCCCCGACCCGGCCGGCGACCGGCGCAGCCGGCTCAGCACCGCCGCGTCCCCGGCCAGCACCCGACGCAGGTCGGCGGCGAGCGCGACCGGGTCCGGCGGACCGGCGTAGCGCGGCTGCACCCGGCAGCTCACCGTGGCCCGGCCGGCGATCGTTCCGGCGTCCGCGGTGAGCACCTCCAGCCGGTGTACGGCGAGGCAGCCGGCGACCGAGGCGAGCAGCCCGGGCCGGTCGGCCGCCGCCACCGCCACCTCGTCACCGGTCACCCGGATCACCGGTAGCGGGCCGACCGCCAGGGCCGGGTCCGGCTCCGGTGGGGCGGGCAGTTCACCCGTACGCAGTGCCGTGCCCACCCGGTCGACCAGCTCGGCGATCAGCCGGTCCTTCCACGGCGACCAGGCCGCCGGTCCGGTGGCCCGGGCGTCGGCGCGGGCCAGCGCGTGCAGCAGGCCGAGGGTGCCCGCGTCGCCCACCGCCCCGGCGACCGCGGAGATGGTCACCGGATCGGTGAGGTCGCGCCGGGTGGCCGTCTCCGGCAGCAGCAGGTGCAGCCGGACCAGCCGCTCGATCAGGTCCACGTCGGCCGGCGGCAGGCCAATCCGGCTGGCCAGCGCACCGGCGATCGGGGCGCCGACGACGCTGTGCTCGCCACCGGGCAGGCCCTTGCCGATGTCGTGCAGCAACGCCGCGATCAGCAGCAGGTCGGGCCGGTCCACCTCCCGGGTCAGCGCGCCGGCCTCGGCGGCGGTGACCACCAGGTGCCGGTCGACCGTGTACCGGTGTACCGGGTTGTGCTGCGGCAGGCTGCGCAGCCGGGGCCAGTCCGGCAGCCAGCCGTCGACCAGGCCGTACCGCTCGCAGCTCTCCCACGCGGGCACCAGGCCGGCACCCGCGCCGAGCAGCCGGACGAACGCGGACCGGGCCGCCGGCGGCCACGGCGCCGGCAGCGGCGGGCTGTAGGCGGCGAGCCACTCGCCGGTGGACCGGGCGATCGGCCTGCGGTGCGTGGCGGCGGCGGCCGCCACCCGCAGCGACAGGGTGGGATCGGGCCGCGCCTGGACGGCGGTACGCGCCAGCACCAGTTCGCCGTCCTGCTCAACCACGTCTGGGGCGACCGGGCGACGGATCGGCGGTCCGGGGCGCCGGTGCCGCGACATCCGCTCGGCGGCTCGCCAGGCGTCGGCCAGGGCGTGGCTCACCGTACGGGCGTCGCCGGCGACCCGGCGCAGCAGGGCGTCGCCGCCGGCGAGCCCGAGCAGGCCGGCCACGGCGTCGCGTTCCTGGGCCACCAGCCGGTCCACCCGGCGGCCGGTGGTCGCGTGCAAAGCGTCCCGGGTGTCCAGCAGGCGCAGTTGGGCGGCCCGGACCGCCGGCCGCTGCGCGTCGGTGACCCCGGCTCGGGCGATGGCCCGCAGCACGCCGACGTCGCGCAGCCCGCCGGCCGCCTCCTTGACGTCGCCCTCGAGCAGGAATGCCAGCTCACCGTGGGTTTCCCAGCGCTTCTCGGTGAGTTCGCGCAACCCGGGCAGCCGGCGGACGGCGGTGCGCCGCCACTGGTCCGTGGCCGCCGTGACGAGTTGCCCGGCCAGCGTCGCGTCCCCGGCGACCGGGCGGGCGTCGAGCAGCCCCACCGCCACCTTCAGGTCGTCGTGGGCCATCGACAGGGCCTCCGGCACGGTCCGCACCGAGTGGTCCAGCGCCCGGCCGGCGTCCCAGATCGGATACCAGAGCGTCGCCGCCAGGTCGGCGATGCCGGGCACCCCGGCGTGCAGCAACACCAGGTCGAGGTCCCCGTGCGGGGCACATTCCCGGCGGCCCAGCCCGCCGACGGCGAGCAGGGCGACGCCGGTGGCCGGGAGGCCGGCCGGCAACAACTCCGTCAGCCAGGCGTCGAGCGCCGCCGCCCGCTGTCCACGGGCGGCGGCGCCGACCAGGCCCTCCCCGGCGACCAGGAGGTCCGCGTCGGCCGAACCGGCCGGTCGTGACGCGTCCATCCTGGCCACCGGGTAAGAGGGGCGTCTCTACAGGGCGTCCAGGCCGCGTTCGCCGGTCCGCACCCGGACCACGTCCTCGACCGGGGTCACCCATACCTTCCCGTCACCGATCTTTCCGGTACGCGCGGCGGCCACCACGGCGTCGACGATCTTGTCGACATCCATCTCGTCGGTGAGCACCTCCACCCGGATCTTCGGCAGGAACTCCACGGTGTACTCGGCGCCCCGGTACACCTCCGTGTGCCCCTTCTGCCGCCCGTACCCCTGCACCTCGCTCACGGTCAGGCCGGCCACGCCGAGGGCGTGCAGGGCCTCCTTGACCGCGTCGAGCTGGTAAGGCTTGATGACCGCGGTCACCAGCTTCATGTCCAACCCCTCCATCGCCGCAACGTTAGCCGTGGACCTTCTCGCCGACCCCGGCGGCGGGTGCCGCCGGACCCGCGGCGGGCTCGGCCGCCGCGGCCTTTCCACCGTCGGGGGCCGCGCTCCCCGTCACCGCCGGTTCGCCGTCGGGCGTCCCGCCGATGCCGGCGAGGGCGAACGCCCCGGCCGGACCGGCGCCACCGGCCGGGGACAGGTCGTAGCCGCTCTCCGCGTGCTCGGCCACGTCGATCCCGTCCACCTCGGCCTCGGCGGACACGCGGAACCCGATGGTCTTGTTGATCAGCCAGCCGAGCCCGTACGCGACGGCGAAGGACCATACGGTCACCACCGCGCTGGCCGCCGCCTGCCGGCCGAACTGGGTGAGCCCGCCGCCGTAGAACAGCCCGTCGGAGGCGCCGATGACCTCGGCGATGGCCGGGTTGGCGGCGACGGTGGCGAACAGGCCGAGCCAGAGCGAACCGATCCAGCCGCCGACGAAGTGGATCCCGACCACGTCCAGCGAGTCGTCGAAGCCGAGCTTGTACTTCCAGCTCACCGCGAAGGCACAGACCGCGCCGGCCACCAGACCGAGCAGCACCGCGGCGAACGGTGCGATGAACCCGCAGGCCGGGGTGACCGCCACCAGGCCGGCGACCGCGCCGGAGGATGCGCCGACGAGGGTCGGCTTCCCGGTACGCAGCCACTCCACCGCGATCCAGCCGAGCACCGCGGCGGCGGTCGCGACCTGGGTGTTGATCAGGGCGAGGCCGGTGATCCCGTCGGCGGCCAACTCGGAGCCGGCGTTGAAGCCGAACCAGCCGAACCAGAGCAGCCCGGCGCCGAGCGCCACGAACGGCACGTTGTGCGGGGTGAACCGATTCCGTGGCCAGCCGATCCGCTTGCCGAGCACCAACGCCAGGCCGAGGGCCGCGGCGCCGGAGTTGATGTGCACCGCCGTACCGCCGGCGAAGTCCAGGGCGTGCAGGTCGGCGCCGATGAAGCCGCCGCCCCAGACCCAGTGCGCCACCGGCACGTAGACCAGGGTGAACCAGCCGGCCGCGAAGAGCAGCCAGCCGGCCAGCTTGGCCCGGTCGGAGATGGCGCCGCTGATCAGCGCCACGGTGATCACCGCGAAGGTGAGCTGGAAGGTGAGGAACACGTAGGTCGGGATGCCGATGCCGCTCGGGTTCTCGGCGGTGGCGCCCCACAGTTCCGCGGGGAACGTCTTGGTTCCCAGGTACTGGGTGAAGCTGCCGATGAACCCGTTCGCGCTCTCGCTGTCGTTACTGCCGAAGGCGAGCGAGAAGCCGTAGGCCAACCAGAGCACGGAGATGAGCCCGATCGCGCTGAAGCTCATCAACATCATGTTCAGGACGCCCTTGGCCCGGTTCAGCCCGCCGTAGAACAGCGCCAGACCGGGGGTCATCAGCAGGACTAGCGCAGTCGACACCAGCAGCCACGCGGTGTGGCCCGTGTCGATCGTCGCCTCAGGCACGCTGGCCTCCTATATCGGGGTGAAATCCCTTCGTTTTGAGGGGCGTCCCGTGGACCTCCGTCGCAGGTCCACGGGACTTCCCCACACCACGTCGGGCAGCGCCGCCCGTCCGCCGGCTGGCCAAAGCCTTTACGGCGGCTGTTTCACCCGAAGTCCGGGCGCGTTTCGACTCGGTCACCGATTGTTTCCAGCCGATGAACGAACCGTGCATTCACCGCCGCAGATCGATCGCTTGGCCGACCCGCTGGGACAATCTCGTCAACCGTCAGTCCCGGGCCGAAGTCGTCGGCGGCCGAGCCCAAACGGCGGATTCCGGCCATCCGGGCAAGCCGATCGCCGGACGGTTCTCAGCGCAGCGCCCACTCCAGGTGCTGGCGCTCGTGGTCGAGCAGCCGCAGGTCCCGCATCGGGCGGCGGAGGTGGCCCTTGTGCACGATCCGGACGAAGGCCGGGTCGCCCGCCGCCGCCATCCGGCGGATCCCCTCCACGTGGTCCACGATCCGCTTGCGGATCGTCCGCACCAGCCGGTGCCGGTCCCGCGGGATCAACCCGTACGCGTCGGCGAACAGCCGCAGCCGCCGCGGCCGGTCGGGCCGCTTCCAGCCCAGGGTGTACGAGTCCCGGTCGGAGAAGAGCGGCACCCAGGTCCAGGCCGCGTACGCGACGTCGTAGATCCGGGCACCCGGCGACGCGAGGTCGAAGTCGATCAGGGCGAGGGTGCCGTCCGGCCGCCAGATCACGTTGTGCGGGGCGGCGTCGTGGTGGCAGATCACCTCGGTGTCCGGCGGGGGCGGGCCGAACGAGCGCCACACCGCCCCCCGCGGCGGATTGAACCCGTACTGCGCGTCGTGGAACATCCGCAGCATGGTGGCGACGGTGACAAGCGCCTCGTCGGTCACCCAGTGCGGTTTGAGGGGATATTCACCGCACTCGCCCTCAAGGTAGGACAGTACCTCCCGGTTTCGCTCGTCCATACCGAGCGCCCGAGGCGAGCCGGTGAACCCGACGTACTCCAGGTGCCGCAGCAGGGCGTGCACCGCCGGGGTCCATGGGCCGACATTGCGGCGCACCGTGTCGCCCACCCGCACCACAGTGCTCACGTTCCCGCCGTGCAGCGGGATCTCCTGCGAAGTCACGTACGGTCTCCCGAGGCGGGGGCCCTGGTCGCGGGGGTCACGCCAGGCGCCGGCCCGCTGATCGCTGCTCACCCGAGGCTACGCGTCCGTGCCCAGCGGCTCGGTACCGAGCAACGCGTCCACGAACTGACTGGGCTCGAAGGGCGCCAGGTCGTCCGGGCCCTCCCCGAGACCGACCAGCTTGACCGGGATGCCGAGCTTGTTCTGCACCGCGATCACGATGCCGCCCTTGGCCGTACCGTCCAGCTTGGTGAGTGCCACGCCCGTGACGTTCACCACCTCGGTGAAGACCCGGGCCTGCTCCAGCCCGTTCTGGCCGGTGGTGGCGTCGAGGACCAGCAGCGTCTCGTCGATCGGTCCATGCTTCTCCACCACCCGCTTGACCTTGCCCAACTCGTCCATGAGACCGACCTTGTTCTGCAGGCGGCCCGCGGTGTCGATGAGGACGGTATCCACCCCACTGTCGATACCCCGGCGTACCGCATCGAATGCCACGCTCGCCGGATCGGCCTGCTCGGCACCACGGACCACCTCCGCACCGACCCGGCCGGCCCAGGTGGCGAGCTGGTCGGCGGCGGCGGCCCGGAACGTGTCGGCGGCGCCGAGGACGACGGACCGGCCGTCAGCCACCAGCACCCGGGCGATCTTGCCGCAGGTGGTGGTCTTGCCGGCTCCGTTGACGCCGACGACCAGCACCACCCCCGGTACGCCGTCGTGCGCGGTGGCCTTCAGCGAGCGGTCCAGCTCCGGACCGAGGGCGTTCACCAACTCGGCGGCGAGCAGCGCGCGAAGTTCGGTGCCACTTCGGGTGCCCAACACCCGGGTACGCTCCCGGAGCCGGTCCACGATCTCCCGGGTGGCGTCCACCCCCACGTCGGCGGTGATCAGGCTGTCCTCGATCTCCTCCCAGGTGTCCTCGTCCAGCCGGTCCCGGCTGAGCAGACCGAGCAGCCCACGGCCGAAGACGTTCTGCGAGCGGGACAGCCGGTCCCGCAGCCGGACCAGCCGGCCGGCGGTCGGCTCGGGACGCTCCACCGGCGGCGCGGTTTCGGCCGGCTCGGCGGTCTCCGGCGGGTACAGCACCGGAGGTTCCTGGACGATCGTGGCGCTCCGGTCCGCCTCGGCGGCCTCCGCCGGCGGGCCGGCCAGGTCCTCCTCGGTCCGGACGTCGACCTCCGACGGCCCGGGGCGCCGGCGCAGCTTGGGCACCACCAGGCCGAGCGCGCCGAGGACCAGCACGCCGAGCAGGACGAGAGCGAGGACGAGGTATTCCGTCATGCCCGGAATCCTGACAGATGCGCCGCGGCGCGTCCCATCGGGCGGGTCACGGCCCGCCGGTCCGGGTTCCGCCGGGTGTCCGGCCGGTCGTGCCCCGTGGCCCGGTCGGGTCATCGCCGGGCGTCTCCGACCGGTCGCGGCGCTGGTCGAGGGCCACCACCCCGGCGCGCGGGGGTAGCCTTGCTGCCCAGCGATGCAGGACCCGCACCCCAGCGCCGGCGGTCGCCGCCGGCGAGGCTCTCAACCCACCCGGAGGTTCCCGCATGCCGTACGTCCGTGGGCCACGCCCGTCGAGCCGCAGACTGCCGTGAAGCCGGAGCTGTGGATCGGGCCGGTGCTGCGCCGGGTGGTCGACACCCGGGCCACCATCTGGGTGGAGACGAGCGCCCCCACGCTCGTGCGGGTCGCCACCCCGGACGGCGCCGCCGGCGAGGCGCCCACCTTCAGCGCGTACGGGCATCACTACGCCATCGTCGTGGTCGAGGGGCTGACCCCGGACAGCACCACGCCGTACCAGGTGTTTCTCGGCGACGAGCAGGTGTGGCCCCCGCCCGCGTACGAGTATCCGCCGAGCGTGCTGCGCACCCGGCCGGCCGACGACGCGGACCAGCCGGTGCGGCTGCTGTTCGGGTCCTGCCGGGAGACGACCCAGCACTCGACCACCCGGCGGCTGCCCCCGGACGCGCTCGACGCGTACGCCCGCCGGATGATGGCCGACGAGGCTGCTGGCGCCGCCGGACCGGACCTGCTGGTGCTGCTGGGCGACCAGGTGTACGCGGACCACACCTCGCCGCGGATCCGCCGCCTGCTGCGCCGGCGCCGGCGGCGGCCGGAGGGCGCACCGGCCACCCAGGTGGTCACCTACGACGAGTACACGAAGCTCTACCTGGAATCGTGGCGGGATCCGGAGATCCGCTGGCTGATGGCGACCGTGCCGAGTGTCATGATCTTCGACGACCACGAGATCATCGACGACTGGAACACGTCCGCCTCCTGGCGGGCGGACGCCGGCCGGCAGGACTGGTGGACCGAGCGGATCATCAGCGGGTTGGCCTCGTACTGGGTGTACCAGCACCTCGGCAACCTGCACCCGGACGAGATCGCCACCGATCCGGTCTACCGGGCGGTCACCTCGGTCCCGGACGCCACCGAGGTGCTGCGCGAGTTCGCCGCCCGGGTGGACGCGGAGGCTGGCACCGACAAACCGCGCAGCTACCAGTGGAGCTACGCGCTGGATGTCGGCCGCACCCGGCTCGTCGTGCTCGACAACCGGTGCAACCGGGTGCTCGACGAGGGCGCCCGGTCCATGCTGCCGGCGGCGGAGTGGGCCTGGTTCCTCGACCGGGCGCACGGCTCCTACGACCACCTGGTCGTCGGCTCCTCGCTGCCGTGGCTCATGCCACCGGGCATCCACCACCTGGAGTCGTGGAACGAGCGGCTCACCGGCTCCCGGCGACGGTGGGCCGCCGCGGCGGCCGAGAAGCTGCGCCGGGGCATGGACCTGGAGCACTGGGGCGCCTTCTCGCGGTCGTTCGAGGCATTGGCCGAGCTGTTCGCCCGGCTCGGCACCGGCGACCGGGAAGGGCCGGGCGACCGGGTCGGCGCCGGGCCCGCGTACCCCGCGCCGGCCTCGATCAGCGTGATCTCCGGCGACGTGCACCACTCGTACGTGGCCCGGGCCCGGTTCCGTACCCCGACCACCACGCCGGTACACCAGCTGACCTGTTCACCGATCCACAACCAGGTGCCCGCGGTGCTGCGGCCGCTGATGCGGCTCGGCTGGTGGTCCGGGCCCAGCGCGGCGATCCGGGCGCTGGCCGCCACGGCCGGGGTACGTTCGCCGTCGGTGCGCTGGCGCCGGACCGCCGGGCCGTACTTCGGTAACGCGGTCACCACCCTGTGCCACGACGGCCCCGCCGCCGAGGTGAGCATCGAAGGCACCACCAAGGAGGGCGACCTCCGCATCGTCGCCGCCGTCTCCCTGACCCCCACCCCCCACTCCGTCGGTCTAGGGCAGATGGTCGCCAGTTGATCTCCAATCACGACCATCTGCCCTAGATCGACGGAGTGGGGGGTGGGGGTGGCGGGCGTGGGGGCGGTCACTGATCATGGGTGGATGACGTGGATCGCACCCGAGGTGTCCCGGCCCGCCGGGATCTATGCCGGCGACGAGCGGACGACGCTTGACAACTTCCTGGACTGGCACCGACACAGCCTGCTGGCCAAGTGCGCCGGCCTGACCGCCGAGCAGCTCAAGATCGCCAGTGTGGAGCCGTCCAACCTGACCCTGCTCGGCCTGGTCCGGCACATGGCGTACGTGGAGCGGGTGTGGTTCCGCGAACGGTTCGCCGGGGAGGACGTGCCCCGCCTGTTCGAGACCGAGGAGCGGGGGGACATCGACTTCGAGGACGTCGCGGAGGCGGACGCCGAGGCCGACTTCGCCCTGTTCCACGCGGAGCTGGACGCGGCCCGCGCGGCGGTTGCCGGCCGGTCGCTTGACGAGACGTTCGTGCTCCGCCGGCGCGACGGCAGCGTCAACGAGACGAGTCTGCGCTGGGTCTACATCCACATGATCGAGGAGTACGCCCAGCATCTCGGGCACGCCGACCTGATCCGGGAACGCATCGACGGCGTCACCGGCAACTGACAGGTCCGTCCTCGCGCGGCGGCGCCTTCACAGCGCGAGCGCGGCCCGCAGGTACGGCAGGTCCGTCGGACCGCTCCACCGGTACGCTGACAGGCCGGCCGCCCGGGCCCCGGCCACCGCCCGGTCCGAGTCGTCGACGAACAGCACCCGCTTCGGTGGCGCACCGATGGCGGCGCACGCCTGCTGGAAGTAGTCCCGGCTGGGCTTGTGCACGCCGAGGACGGACGAGTTGACGACCGCGTCGAGTTCGCCGGTCAGGCCCAGCCGCTCCAGGTCCGCGTCCAGCAGGTCGGTGGCGTTGGTGGCCAGCCCGACCCGGAGGCCGGAAGCCCGCACCTGGCGGACGAAGGCCAGCACGTCCGGGTCGACCTCGCCCCGGTACCGCTCCCACTCGGCGACCGCCGCCCGCGCCCGGTTCAGGTCACCGGTCGCCACCGCGAGGGCGTCCACCACGGTGGACATCCAGTCCGCGTGGGTGACCTGTCCGGTGATCACCGGTTGCAGCAGCGCCCAGCGCATCGCGGTGCCCAGCAGCGCGTCGTGCGGCAGCCCGTACCGCCGCTCCACCCCCGCGATGACCTCCGGATCCCAGCGACGCAGTACGCCGTCCATGTCGACAAGCAACGCGGTCGCGCGGTCGCGCGCCATTCAGCCCTCCTCGGTGTTGATCCGCTGACTGATCACCTGGGTGACGCCGCTGCGCATGGTGACGCCGTACAGCGCGTCGGCGACCTCCATGGTCCGCTTCTGGTGGGTGATGACGATGAGCTGGCTCTTCTCCCGGAGCTGGGCCAGCAGCGTGATCAACCGGCCGAGGTTGACGTCGTCGAGTGCCGCCTCCACCTCGTCCATGATGTAGAACGGGCTGGGCCGGGCCCGGAAGATGGCCACCAGCAACGCCACCGCGGTCAACGAGCGTTCCCCGCCGGACAACAGCGACAACCGCTTGATCTTCTTACCCGGTGGCCGGGCCTCCACCTCGACGCCGGTGGTGAGCAGGTCCTCCGGGTCGGTGAGCACCAGCCGACCCTCACCGCCCGGGAAGAGCACACCGAAGACCTGTTCGAACTCGCGGGCCGTGTCCTCGTACGCGCTGGCGAAGACCTCCAGGATGCGGTCGTCCACGTCCTTGACCACGGTGAGCAGGTCGCGCCGGGTGGCCTTAAGGTCCTCGAGCTGGTCGGAGAGGAACTTGAACCGCTCCTCGAGCGCGGCGAACTCCTCCAGCGCGAGCGGGTTGACCTTGCCGAGCAGGGCCAGCTCCCGTTCCGCCTTGGCGGCCCGCTTCTCCTGCATCGCGCGTTCGAACGGGACCGGCTCGGGCGCCCGTACCCCGTCCCGTTCGGCCGCGGCCAGCTCGGCGTCCGTGGGTGGCACCGGGTTCTCCGGGCCGTACTCGGCGAGCAACGTCTCCACGTCCAGGGCGAAGTCCTCGGCGGCCTTGGCCTCTAGCTGCTCGATCCGCATCCGCTGCTCGGCCCGGGCGACCTCGTCGCGGTGCACGGCGCTGGTCAGCCGCTCCAGGTCGGCCCCGAGCCGCTTGGCGGCGCCGCGCACCTCCTGCAGCTCGGCCTCTCGGGCGGACCGCGCCGCGGCGATCTCGTCCCGGCTGCGTTCGGCGGTGGACAGCGAGATCGCCAGCCGGGTGAGGGCGTCCCGGGCGCCGTTCTCGACGGCCCGGGCGATGGCCGCGCCACGGGCCCGCGCGGCCCGGCGGGCGGCGGCCCGTTCCCGGGCGGCCCGCTCGGCCGCGGCCTGACGCAGCAGCGAGTCGGCCCGACCCGCGATGGCCGCGACCCGCTCCTCGGCGGTACGCACCGCGAGCCGGACCTCCATCTCGTTCTGCCGGGCCGAGGGCAGGTAGTTGGCCAGTTCGTCCCGTTCGTCGGTGGACGGCTCCTCGTCGATCGGCGTGTCCTCCGCCAACCGGAGCCGTTCCTCCAGCTCGGCCAGGGCGGTCACGTCCCGCTCCCGGGCCTCCTCGGCCCGCGCTCTGGATTCGGCGAGCCGATCCGTTTCGGCCTTGGCGGAGCGGGCCGCCGCCCCCAACTCGGCCAGCCGGCGGGCGGCGGCGTTGCGCTGCCCCTCGGCTTCCCGCTTCACCGCCGCGGCGGCTGCCGTCTCGGCCTTGCGCGTGACGACCTCCTCGCGCGCCTCGGCGAGCTGCTCGTTCAGTTCGGCGATTGTCTGCTCGGCCGTCGTGCGGTTGGCCCGGGCCTCCTCGACCGCCGCCTGCACCTCGATGTAGCTCGGCGCCTTCGCCGAGCCGCCCGCGGCGGCGTACGCGCCGACCACGTCCCCGTCCGGAGTGACCGCGCGCAGTTCGGCGTTGGCTGAGACCAGCGCGGTGGCCGCCGCCAGGTCAGGCACGAGCGCGACATCACGCAGCGCCCGGTGCACCGCGGGGCGGATGTCGTCGGGGCAGCTAACCAGGTCCGGTGCCCACCGGGCGCCGTCGGGCAGCTCCGGCCGCAGCGCGTCCAGCGAGCCGATCATGCCGGGACCGGCGTCGCCGGCCACCAGCAGACTTGCCCGGCCGGCGTCGGAGATCTTCAACAGCCGCATCGCCTCGGCCGCCTCGTCCACCCCGCGTACGGCGACGGCGTCGGCGAGCGCGCCGAGCGCGGCGGCCAGCGCCGCCTCGTGCCCGGGCGCCACGGTGAGCAGCCCGGCGAGACCGCCGAGCAGGCCCGGAACCTCGCTGGCCCGGGAGAGCAGGGCGCCGGCGCCGTCCGCCCGGCGCAGCCCCATGGACAGCGCCTCCTCGCGGGCCTTCCAGGAGGCCGCGTCCTTCTCGGCGGCCCGCTCGGCGTCGGACAGCGCGCGTACCCGGGCCGCCGCCTGGTCCTGGGCGGCCTGCGCCTGCGCGTGCCGGGCGTCCAGCTCGGCGTTGTCCCGGTCGGCCTCGGTGGATTGTTCAGCCACCACGTCCAGCTCGGCCTGCGCGTGCTCGGCGCGGGCCAACGCGTCGGCGTGCGCGGCGGCCAACCGAGCGATCTCCTCGGCGGCCGACGAGGTCCGGGCCCGGGCGGAGTTGACTTGCCCGGTCAGCTTCGCCAAGCCCTCGCGCCGGTCGGCGATGGCTTTGGCGGCGGTGACCAGCGACCGTTCCGCGGCGGCGAGCTGCCGTTCCAGCTCCTGCCGGTGCTCCACCGCCTCGGCGAGGTGCACCTGGTCGTCGGTGAGCGCGGCGCGCAGTTCCTCCTCCTGCTCGCGGACCCGTTCCGCCTCGGCCGTGAGCTGGTCGGGGTCGCGACCCGGCCGCTCGTCGTCCGGGGTGGCACTCATGTGCCGCAGCCGTTCCCGGGCCAACTGCTCGGTGGACCGGAACCGCTCCTGCAACGCGGCCAGCTTGAACCAGGTGTCCTGGGCGTTCGCCAGCATCGGGGCGTCCTCGGCCAGAGCCGCTTCCAGCTCCGCCAGCCGGTACTGCACCTCGGCGTGTTCGGCTTCGACCCGCTCCCGCCGGTCCCGCAAGGCGGTCTCGTCGGCGATCTCCTTGTCCAGGGTGGTGCGCAGGGTGGACAGGTCGTCGGCGAGCAGCCGCAGCCGGGCGTCCCGGAGGTTCGCCTGGATCACCGCGGCCCGGCGGGCCACCTCGGCCTGCCGGCCGAGCGGCTTGAGCTGCCGGCGGAGTTCCGTGGTCAGGTCGGTCAGCCGGTTCAGGTTGGTCTGCATCGCGTCGAGCTTGCGCAGCGCCTTTTCCTTGCGCTTGCGGTGCTTGAGTACGCCGGCGGCCTCCTCGATGAAGGCCCGGCGGTCCTCCGGCTTGGCGTGCAGGACGGCGTCGAGCTGTCCCTGCCCGACGATGACGTGCATCTCGCGGCCGATTCCGGAGTCGGAGAGCAGTTCCTGGATGTCGAGCAGGCGGCAACCGCTGCCGTTGATCTCGTATTCGCTCTCCCCCGAGCGGAACATCCGGCGGGTAATCGACACCTCGGTGTAGTCGATCGGAAGCGCGCCGTCGGTGTTGTCGATGGTGAGAGTGACCTCGGCGCGGCCCAGGGGTGCCCGACCGGCGGTGCCGGCGAAGATCACGTCTTCCATCTTGCCGCCGCGCAGGGCCTTCGCGCTGTGCTCGCCGAGCACCCAGGCGATGGCGTCGACGACGTTGGACTTGCCGGAGCCGTTCGGGCCCACCACGCAGGTGATGCCCGGCTCCAGCTTCAACGTGGTCGCCGAGGCGAAGGACTTGAAGCCCTTCACCGTCAGGGTCTTGAGATACACGTTCCCGATCCTCGTCCGCCGCGCCGTCGGGGCCGACGGTCGCCTCCCCGGCCCGGCGCCCGGTGCCGATCCCGGATCGGCTCCCCAGCGTCTGGCGCGAACCGGGCCGTTCGCGAACCGGCCGCCTCCGCGACCGGGTCTTCGCAGCGTAACCCGCACACTGCCGGGCCGATCCGCGGCGCGCGTCGCAGCTTACCGGGCGTGCCCGTGCCGTTCGCCGGTCACCACCACGGCTCCGTGATCGGGACCGGCGTCGCCGGGCACAAGAACGCGCGCCGTCACGGATGTGCCGGCGCGCGTTCTGTGTTCAGTTGTACTGTGCCGTTACCGGGCGGTGGATGACCGCTCGGATCAGGTCAGCGCCGGTTCGGTCAGCCGGAGCAGATTATCCGCCTCGGCCGTCGCGGCGGCGAGCCGATCGTTCTCCGCTCGCAGACGCGTGATCTCGAACTCCAACGCCTCGACCCTGGCACGCAACCGCGTGACCTCGTCGAGGAGGCGCCGGTCAGGCGCCGCACCCACGTGGCCGTAGAGGGCCTTCGCCATATCGTCTCCCTTTGATGCGCTGCCGGTAGGCCGGCCAACGCGCGCCCCATCGCTCGCAACATGCGCCCTCGAGCACACATTGGGCACGATTGGGCGCGACTGGCGACACCTCTATAGTGTGTCGACACGCTCGCTTCGTCAAGTTACGTGGCGCGCGGAAGTCTTCCGTGTCGACCGGTGTCGCCCAGACCCGGCCGCCGCTTGGCACGAACAAGATCACTGTTCGGACGATGACAGTGTACCGTCGAGCCGCCTCCGGCACCCCGGTTTTCGGTCTTTACCTCAGCCTTATGTCTTCCTTAGCCAGATTGCTGGCGCGCGACGTGACACCGTAACCTCGGCCGGGCTTCACGACTGGCAATTTACGGAGGCGAGCGCGTGCAGGGTTGGAACGACCGGATCGACCCGAGCGACCCGAACTGGGCCGACCGGCGAACGGCGGACGAACCGGCGCCGCAGCCGTGGTACGACGCCCTCCACCACTCGTACGACCCCGACGGGCGGTATCCGTACGGCGGCACGGAGGCCGCCGGCCACGCCGCGGCCAGCGGCGAACCGTACGACCCGGACCGGGGCGCCACGGACGCGTACCCGACCGTCGGTGGCTATCCGGGCCCCGGCGGCGAGGACGGCCAGTACCGGCCCGCGTTCGACGCACGACCGCCGTACGACTCGGACCGCGACGACTACCCGACCCAGGCCCCGGGCTTCGCCGGCGGGCACGGCTACGCCGACGGACCCGGCTACGCCGACGGACCCGGTTACCCCGGACATCGGGACGGACTCGACCAGGGCGGGTTCGACCAGGGCGGGTTCGACCAGGGCGGGTTCGACCAGGGCGGGTTCGACCAGGGCGGGTTCCACCAGGGCGGGTTCCACCAGGGCCATCCTGGGTATGGCATGGACCGGGACGCGCACGGCGACGGACCCGAGCGTCCGATCGGTGGCTTCTGGGCCGACCCGCCGAACGCCGGCGACGAGCGCGGCTCGTACCCCGACCACACCGCCAAGTGGGACGCGGCGGACCGCGCCGGTACGGCCTCGGAACCGCCGGCTCGCCGGCTGCCCCGGCCGCTGGTCCTCGCCGGAGCCGCCGCCGCCGCGACCCTGGCCGTGATGGTCGGCGTCGGCGCCATGGTGCTGCCCGACTCGCAGGAGCCGACATCCCGCACGACGACCACCGCCGACGGCGGAACCGCGCCCACCGAGGCGGCTGACCCCTTCGGCGACCCGACGGAGAGCCCGACCGAGCCCGTCCCGACGAGCGCCGCACCGACCCCGAGCGCCAGTCCCAGCAAGCCGGCGGCCACCACCCCGGCGCCCCGCCGCTCGACGGCCCCGCCGGCCCGGCGGACCGAGTCCGCCCCGGCCAGCCGGTCGGGCGGCAGCAGCGGCGGATCCGGCAACGGCTCGGTCAGCAGCACCGAGCAGCAGGTGATCGACCTCGTCAACCGGGAGCGGTCGGCCAACGGCTGCGGTGCGGTCGCCGCTGAGTCACACCTGATGACCTCTGCCCGGCTGCACAGCCAGGACCAGGCGGAGCACAACAAGATGTCGCACACCGGCAGCGACGGCAGCAGCTTCGACCAGCGCATCCGGCGGGCCGGCTACGACGGGCGGACGATGGCGGAGAACGTCGCGTACGGTTACCCGACCCCCGCCGCCGTGATGGACGGCTGGATGAACAGCTCCGGTCACCGCGCCAACATCCTGAACTGCGCCTTCAAGGACATCGGGGTGGGCGTGGCCACGGGGGGCGACGGCCGGCTCTACTGGACGCAGAACTTCGGCGGCTGAGCCGCCCGACACCGCACCGCCGTACGGGTCGTTGATCCGTACGGCGGTGCGGTCGGTACGGGCAGCACGACCCCGTACCAGACCCGACCGCTCGTCGGTGACCTCCGACGTCCTGTGGTCGGGGAGCCGCGATGCCCAGGACCCGCGGCCGGCTGTCGGCGCTGCTGGCCGCCCTGACCCTGTTCGCCCCGCCCAGTTGCGCGGCGGAACCGGCCGCGCCGCCGCCTCACCCGTGGGCCAGCGGCCCGGCGCCGAGCTGGCAGTGGCAGTTGTCCGGCACGCCGGACGTCGACGTGGACGCCGAGGTGTTCGTCCTGGACCCGTTCGCCACGACGGCCGACGTGACCGACCGGCTACGGGCCCGGAACCGCCGGCTGATCTGCTCGGTCGAGGTGGGCACGTACGATCCCCGGCGACCGGACGCCAGTCGATTCCCGGCGGACGTGCTCGGTGCCCCCGCTGGCGGCGATCGGCGCTGGCTGGACATCCGACGCTGGGACGTCCTCGCGCCGATCGTCGAGGACCGGTTCCGGCTCTGCCTCGGCAAGCGGTTCGAGGCCGTCGCCCCGCTGGACGCGGACGGGCACCTGCACCGGTCCGGCTTCCCGCTCAGCTTCGACGACCAGCTCGTGGCCAACCGCCGGGTCGCCGCGATGGCTCGTTCGCTGGGCCTGACCGTCGGACTGGTGAACAACCTGCCACAGGTCACGGCGCTGGCCCCGGACTTCGACTTCGCGATCAACGAGGAGTGCGTACGCCTGGGGCAGTGCGACCGGCTCCGGCCGTTCGTGGCGGCCGGCAAGCCCGTGTTCCACGTGGAGTACACCGGTGACACCGGCGACTTCTGTGTGACCTCCCGAGGGCTGGGCTTCGCCTCGATGCGCAAGGACCGGTCCCTTGGCGTATGGCGCGAACCGTGCCTGCGCTGACTGTCGCCCTGCTCATCGGGGTAGGTCGCCGGCAGACCACCGCGTCCGGCCGCGCCCGTGGGCTTCCGGCCCGGAAGCCCACGGGCAGGGTGGCGTCACCTCCGCGGCCACCCCCTCCGGCCACGTCCCGATCAGCGCGTCAGCACCAGTTCGGGTTCGGGTTCCACGGGCGGCACCGGTCCGGCCGGCGACACCGGGACCGCGGTACGGCCGCGCAGGAACCGCGGCGCCCACCAGTTGGCCGACCCCAGCAGCGTCATCAGCGACGGCAGTACCACCGCGCGGATGATCGTGGCGTCCAGCAGGATCGCCGCCGCGAGTCCGACCCCGAGCTGCTTCATGTCGATCGTGCTCAGCGTCGCGAAGATCGAGAACACCCCGACCATCACGATCGCGGCGCTGCTCACGACGCCCGCCGAACTGGTGATCCCGTAGGCGACGGCCTCCCGGTTGGGGACCCCCCGACGCACCGCCTCGCGAATCCGGCTGACCACGAAGACGTGGTAGTCCATCGACAATCCGAACAGCACCACGAACAGGAACAGCGGCAGCCAGGAGACGATCGCCCCCATCGAGGTGAAGCCGAGCAGATCCTCCGCCCAGGCGCCCTGGAACACCAGCGTCAGCAGCCCGTACGCGGCCCCGGCGGACAGCAGGTTGAGCAGGATCGAGGTGAGGGCGACCACCACCGACCGGAACGTGAAGGTCATCACCAGAAAGGTCAGCACCAGGACGAACCCCATGACCAACGGCAGCTTGTCCCGTACGTGTGCCGCGTAGTCCTCGCTCCACGCCACCGCACCGCTGACGGCGTGCTCGGCGCCGGGAACGGCACCGACGGTGGCCGGGACGAACCTGTCGCGCAGCACCTCCAGCGATCGTTTCGCCTCGTCGGTGCGACTGGCGTGCGGGGTGGCCACCTCCAGCACCGACACCTGCCGGTCAGCGGACACCCGGATCTCCGGACCGTCCTGCTCGATCGGGGCGAACAACGGGTCGGCCGCCGCCCGGCGAGCCAGGTCCGTCAGCGCCACCCGGACCTCGTCGGCCGCGCCGGCCGGTGCCCGCACCGCGACGGTGTGGGTGGTCCCGGTGCTCGGGAACGCGTCGGTCAGCCGGTCGTACGCCTGCATGACCGGCGTGTCGCGGGGCAGGTCCTCCATCCCGGGGAACTTGAGCTGCATGCCGAGCGCCGGGGCGGCCAGCGCGAGCAGCAGACCGACCGAGACGGTCAGGGTGACGGCCGGACGGCGCAGGGCGGGCCGCAGCAGCGCCGGCCACAGGCGGGGCGGCGCCGGCGTGCCGTCGGGACCCCGGCGCGGCGCGGTGAGCCGCCACAGGACGGGCACCCGGGGCCGGTCCACCCAACGTCCGAGCTTGGCCAGCAGCGCGGGCAGCACGGTGAGCGAACCGGCCACGGCCACCGCGACCACCAGGATCGAGCCGACGGCGAGCGAGGAGAAGACCACGTCGCCGGCGAGGAACAGCCCGGCCATCGAGATGATGACGGCGAGGCCGGAGACGACCACGGCGTGCCCCGAGGTCTCGGCCGCGATCTCCACCGCGTCGAGGCTCCCCCGACCCTTGGCCCGTTCCTCCCGTTCCCGCCGGACGTAGAACAGCGAGTAGTCGACCCCCACCGCCATGCCGATCAGCAGGATGACGCTGGCCGTGGTCTCGGTTGCCGGCACCAGGTGCGAGGCGAGCGTCGAGAGCCCCAGCGCGGCGGCGACCGAGGAAAGGGCGAGCAGCACCGGCACCCCGGCGGCGATCAACGCGCCGAACGCGACGATCAGAATGGCCAGCGTCACCGGGAGGCTGAGCAGTTCGGCACGCTTGAAGTCGTTGCCGAGCGTGTCGTCCATGGCCTTGCCGATGGATGGCCCGCCGACCTGCTCGACCCGCAGGTCGGGATGATCGGCCTGGACGCGCGCGGTCGCGTCCAGCAGCGGCTGGATCCGGTCGGACGCGGTCTCCGGGTCGCCGGTGAGGGTGACCGGCAGCAGCAACGCGGTGCCGTCCCGGGCCGGCACCGGCTCGCCGACCGACGCCACGCCGGTCACCGATCCGAGCCGGGCGCGCGCGTCGGTGGCCGCCGCCTGAGCGGCCGTCGGGTCGAGCGTCCCGGTCCGGGCACTGATCAGGACGTTGTCCACCGCCGGGTCGGCGAAGTTCCCGTCGGCGACGATGATGTCGGCGCGCCCGGCCTCACCGATCGCCGAGTCCCGATCTGTCGCCTCGTTGAGACCGGCCGTGTTGCCCCCCACGAAACACACGGCCACGAAGACGATCCACATCGCCACGGCGCGCCACGGATGCTCGGCGCTCCACCGAGCCACCCGTACGGTCACTGGTCTGCTGCCCATGTTCTCGGCTCCCCCTCGTGTCAGCCTCGACGAGTGGACGCTCGTCGAGCCGACGTTAGGGAGGACGGGCGTACCGGGCATCGGGGAACGCCCCGCGGTTGTCCCCGAGTAATCATCCAGATCGGACGGTGACGGGGCCGGCGGCGGCGAACCGGACATCTGACGCAGGAGCGTGGTACGCGCAGGAGCGCGGAACCGCCCGTAGGGAGTGGCGACGGCGTGTCGGCGACGGCATTCCGGAGACGACCCGGAGTGCGGCGCGGGATGACCCCGAGCCGTCCTGAGGGGTCAACCCCGAGCGGCTCCCCGGGGACGCGGCTGGCAACGCGGACAACTGAACGACGACCGGTTCATGAACGGTTCCCGCCGGATGGGAGCAGCGCACCGCCGGCACGGGAGCCCTTCCCGGCCGTACACGGCCAACGAGCGGTCGAAGTAGCCGCTCTCACCGTTCACGTTGACGTAGAGCGCGTCGAAGCTGGTGCCTCCCTCGTCGGTGGCGGCGGCAAGCACGTCGCGGACATGGCCGAGCAGCCGGCCGACCGCGGGCCGGGTGAGGGCGTCGGTGGGCCGGAGGCCGTGCAGCCGGGCCCGCCAGAGCGCCTCGTCGGCGTAGATGTTGCCGACGCCGGAGATGAGGGACTGGTCGAGCAGGGCTCGTTTGATCTCGGTACGCCGTCGCCGCAGAGCCGCGACGAACGCCGTGTCGGAGAAGTCCGGGTCCATCGGGTCGCGGGCGATGTGCGCGATCTCCGCGGGCAGGTCGGCCCCACCCTCGGAGAGGGCCAACCCGCCGAACGTCCGCTGGTCGACGAAGCGCAGCTCGGGGCCTTCGTCGGCGAACCCGAAGCGGACCCGCAGGTGCTTCTCGTCCGGGGCATCGGCCGGCTGGAGCAGCATCTGTCCCGACATGCCGAGGTGACCCAGCACGGCGTCGCCGCTGTCCAGCGGCAGCCAGAGGTACTTGCCACGGCGGCGGACGTCGACCACGGTCCGACCAGCGATGGCCGCGGCGAAGTGTTCCGGACCGGGGACATGGCGGCGCACGGCGCGCGGATGCCGCACCTCGACGCTGGCGATCCGCCGGCCGACGACCCAGGTGGCCAGCCCGCGCCGGACCGTCTCGACCTCAGGCAGTTCAGGCACGCGACCCGCCGTGCGGCTCTGGGTCCGTCACCGGCGGCGGCTGCGGGGCCTCCGTCGCGGGTACGCCGGCGGACCCGGTCGCCGCGCTGTGCGCTGGCGCCGGCGAGTCCAGCCGCGGCCCCGCGGGCTCGGTGGACGCGCCGGGTCCGTTCGGTGGCTCGACCGGGGCCGGCGGCTCCGACTGTTCGGCCGCCTGTTCCGACAGGGTGCGCCAGGCTGTCTCGGCGGCTCGCTGCTCAGCTTCCTTCTTGCTACGACCCTCGGCACCGCCGTACCGGTCGCCGGCCACCACCACCCAGGCGGTGAACGTCTTCGCGTGGTCGGGTCCGGTGTCCTCGATACGGTACTCCGGCACGCCGAGCCCCAGTGCCGCGGTGAGTTCCTGGAGGCTGGTCTTCCAGTCGAGGCCGGCGCCCCGCCCGGCGGACTCCGCCATCAGCGGATCGAACAGCCGGTGGATCACCTTGGCGGCGATCTCCAGGCCGTACTGGAGGTAGATGGCGCCGAGCAGAGCCTCCAGGGTGTCCGCGAGAATGCTTGCCTTGTCCCGGCCGCCGGTGCTCTCCTCGCCCTTGCCGAGCAGCAGGTACGGGCCGAGGCCGGAGGGCCCGAGCCGGCGCGCCACGTCGGCCAGGGCCCGCATGTTCACCACGCTCGCCCGCAACTTGGCCAGCTGCCCCTCCGGCAGATCCGGGTGATTGTGGAAGAGCGCGGTGGTGATGACCACGCCGAGCACCGAGTCGCCGAGAAACTCCAGCCGTTCGTTGGTGGGCAGCCCACCGTTCTCGTACGCGTACGAGCGGTGCGTCAGCGCCCGCTCCAGGAGCTCCGGATCCAACGTGACACCGAAGGCCTGCTCCAGGTGACCGATCGGCGCCCGTCGGCGCTTGCCGTTACCGTTACTGGCGCTCATGGTGCCACCTCGTGAACCATCGGTTCGCTCCCTGGACTGGTCATGCGGACACCTCGGTGTCGCTCGGCCGGACGTCCCGCTGCGGGTCGGCGGACAGCGTGCGGACGGCGGCGGACGCGCCCTGACGGCACAACCGGGCCGCGAGTGCGATGCCGGACGCGAGGTCGGCGGCCCCGGCCGCGCCGTGGCAGACCACCACGGTGCCGGCCACCCCGAGCAGCGCGGCGGCGCGTGGCGCACCGCCACGCCGAGGCGGTCCGCCGGCCAGGTCGTACGCGCCCTCGATGCCCTTGAGCAGGATATTTCCCGTGAAGCCGTCGGTCACCACCACGTCGGCCCGGTTGCCGGCAGTGACGTCGTTTCCCTCGACCAGGCCGACGTACCGGGCGCCGGCCGGCAGCGGCTCGGCGGCCAGGGCGGGATCCGCGGCACGGCGGGGCCGGTCGCCCTTGCCGCCCTCCACACCGACGGACAGCAGGCCCACCCGGGGCGCGGAGGTTCCGTTCACCACCGCGGCGTACGCGGCGCCCAGCACCGCGTGTCGGGCGAGGGTGCCGGCCCGGGCCTCCAGCGAGCCGCCGACGTCGAGCAGCACCACCGGGCCGGACATGGCGGGCAGGATGGCGGCAAGCGCCGGTCGGCGTACCCCGGACCAGCGGCCGAAGCCGAGTACGGCGGCGGTGACGGTGGCGCCGGTCGACCCTGCGGAGACGATGGCGTCCGCCGCGCCGGTCGTCGCGGCGTGGACCGCGGCGCCGATTGTGGTTTCGGCGCGGACCGCGAGCGTCGGATCGTCGGCCATGGTGACCAGGCCGCGGACCGGACGGACCGTCACCCGGAGCCGGTCCGCCGGCGAGAGCGCGGCGACGACCTCGTCGGCCACCTCGGGTGGCCCGACGAGCAGTAGCGTCAGGTCGGCGTCGGCGTCCAGCGCTCGCAGAGCGCCGTCAACCACGACGGCGGGAGCTCGGTCCCCGCCGAGGAGGTCGACGGCGATCCGCACGGCGCCCGGCTGGGCCGCGGCGACCACGGTGTCGCGGTCGCCGCTGACCGGAGCCGGTACCCCGGGCAGTCGCCGGGACGGGCGCGCCCGACCAGGGGTCGGAGGCGTCACTCGGTGTCCAGAATCAGACCTCGATGACCTGGCGGCCGTTGTAGGTGCCGCAGACGGGGCAGGCGGCGTGCGGCAGCTTCGGCGACTTGCACTGCGGGCACGCGGCAGTGGTCACCGCCGCGGCCTTCCACTGCGCCCGGCGGGACCGGGTGTTGCTGCGCGACATCTTGCGCTTGGGAACGGCCACGGTTGCTACTCCTCTTTGCGGATCATTTGCGACAGCCCCGCCCAGCGCGGGTCGAGCTGTTCATGGTTGTGGTCGGCCGGCAGGTCGTCCAGGTGTACCCCGCAGTCGGGGCACAGGCCCGGGCAGTCCTCCCGGCACAGCGGGTTCGTCGGCAGCGCGAGCACCACCGCGTCCCGCACCTCCGGCTCCAGGTCGATCAGGTCGCCCCGCATCCGGCCCACCTCGTCCTCTTCGGCCGTTTCGTCCGTGGTGCTGTGCTCGTAGGCGTACAGCTCCTGAACCGTCACGGTCACCGAGTCGTTGATCTCCCGTAGGCAACGGCCGCACTCGCCGGTCACCGGGCCGCTCACCGTCCCGGAAACGAGCACGCCCTCGGACACCGACTCGAGCCGCAGGTCGAGGCTCAGGTCGGCGCCCTGCGGCACGCGGATCAACTCCACGCCGAGGTCCACCGGTGCCGGCACCACCCGCTTGACCGTACGCAACGCGCCAGGCCGACGCGGCAGGTCTCTCGTGTCGAGGACCAGCGGCGACCTGGGGTCGAGTGGGTTAGGCAAATGTTTGGGCATAGTTAGACTCCGGCCTGGTAGAGGCCGACGAAGAAGGTTACCCGAGGGGCCGCCCCAGCGTCGAACCGGGGCGCGTCCGCTCGCCAGGGTGTCGCAGCTAGAACGGCAGGGGGCGCTCGGCCTCGTCACCCCCGAAGGTACCGATCTCCCGAAGCGCGTGCATCTTGTCCCGGCCGCGCTCGATCGAGGCGAGGGCCCGGGTGAGGAACTGCTCGAAGTTGGCCAGCGCGGTGTCGACGTAGTCGTCGACCTCGTCCCGGAGCCGCTGCGCCTCGGCCCGGGCCTCGGCGATGATCCGGGCCCCCTCGTGCTCGGCGGAGACGGTGATCTCATTCCGCGACACGAGCCTGGAGTGTTCCGCCTCACCCTCGCTGATGATGCGATCGGCCTCCCGTTTGCCGGCCTCCATGATCTTGTCCCGCTCCTCCAGCAACGCAACGGCGCGCCGCAGGTCGGCGGGAAGCTCCGCGCGCAGCTCGTCGAGGGCGGCAATCATCTCGCCCCGGTCCACCATGCAGCTGTTGCGCGACATCGGGACAGAACGGGCCGTCTCCACCATGGCGATGATCTCGTCGATGCGGTCGAGCGGGTCCACCGGTACCTCACCCCTGTCGTTCGATACGGCCGGCCTCCATGATGCGGGTACCGGGCCGGTTGCCGCTCAACCATGATGCGGTCACCGGCACCATCATGGGGCCCCCGCGCGGGTCGTGCTCCGATCACCGCTGGCCCGGCGCGTCGCGCCGGAGCCCCGCACCGAGCGTCGCGAAGCGTCCCCGTCAACCCGTCAACCCGTCAACCCGGCGGCGGGGCCGCGGAGGACGGCGGAGCGGCGGAGGGCGGCGGCCCCAGTCGGCGACGCAACGCCTGGTCCACCGACTCCGGCACGTGCGCGGACACGTCACCGCCCCACTTCGCCACGTCCTTGACCAGGCTGGAGGAGAGGAACGAATAGAGCGGGTTGGTGGGCATGAACAGGGTCTCCACCCCGGCCAGGCCGATGTTCATGTGCGCCATCTGCAGCTCGTAGTCGAAGTCACTCACCGCCCGCAGGCCCTTGACCAGCACCGTGGCCTGCTGGGCGCGGCAGAAGTCCACCGTGAGGCCACGGAACGACTCCACCCGGACGTTGCCGAACGCCGCGGTCACCTCGCGCAGCATCGCCATCCGCTCGTCGACGTCGAACAACGACTTCTTCGTCTGGTTGATCGACACGACGACGATCACCTCGTCGAACAGCCGGCTCGCCCGGCCGATGATGTCCAGGTGACCGTTGGTGACCGGGTCGAACGAGCCGGGGCACACCGCACGTCTCATGATCGGCGACCGTACCAAAGCGTGGTCTCGCCATACCGGCGACTGCGCTCGCCGGTGATGCCGTGCACCCAGGTCGGTGGGCCGCCGCGGGTGGACCGCTCGACGACCACCACGGCGTCCGGCGCCAGCCAGTCGTACGCGACGAGGGCGGTGAGCGTCGCGGCGAGTTCGGCGTCCGGCAGCGCGTATGGCGGATCGGCGAAAACGACGTCGTACGGCCCGCCGAGCGGGCTGGTCGCGAGCACCTGGGCCACGGCACCCGTGGCGAGGGTGGCTCCGCCGCCCGCCCGCAACGTCGCGATGTTGTCGCGGATCACCCGCGCGGCGCGGGGGTCCGACTCCACCAGCAGCACGTGTGCCGCACCCCGGGAGAGGGCCTCCAGGCCCACCGCGCCGGAGCCGGCGTACAGGTCGGCGAAGCGGGCGCCGTCCAGGTCGACCGTTGCCGACAAGGCGCTGAACAGCGCCTCGCGGACCCGGTCCGCGGTGGGTCGGGTGCGGTCTCCCGGCGGCGCGGCGATCCGCCGGCCACCCAACGTTCCGGCGACGATCCGGGTCATCCTGGTCGGCCCTCCTGACGGTGCTGACGGTACCGGAGTGACTGATGTGGCGTGAGATAACAGAAGGTAATCGGAAACCGGCTCACATCTGACTCTGAGTGGATCAAACGTCTCAGGTGGATAACATCATCCTTAGAGGGTCCTGAAGGGTATCCGTGCTCCACGCTAATCGCTAAGGTCTGGCGCTGTGCCGGCTCCCGTTTGCCGGCGTTGCGACGTGGGGGAGGCACCGTCGCAGGTCGCGCCGCGTCAGCAGTGACCTCCTACGCCACCCCCGCCCGTCGTGCCCTGACGCTTCCACCCTCTCAGGAGTAACGCGTGATCCGTCCCAAGCTGTCGCTCCGGCGGCCGCTCGCCGTGCTGGGGGCCGCCTTCCTCGGCCTCACCGCGGCCGTTGCGGTAGCCGCCCCGGCGAGCGCGCACCACAGTGAGGTCAAGGTGGCCGCCGAGTGCGACACCAAGACCGGCGAGTGGGTCGTCGACTGGACCGTCAACAGCTACGCCCCCGTCAAGACGTACAAGTTCATCAAGGTCGACGCGAAGAGCTGGGTCGGCGAGAAGGCCAGCGACCTGTCCATCCCGGGCATCGAGGTCACCAAGGGTGACGAGTACCCGCACAGCGTCGGCACCCCGGTCAAGGCCACCACCCGCCTGGCTGGCGAGACCACCAAGGCCCGGCTCGCGGTGAAGGCCAAGTGGGACAACGGCCACCAGGACGACAAGATCCGCGCCGCCGCCATCGACCTGGGCGGCAAGTGCGCCCCGGATGAGCAGCCCCCGCCGAAGACCGCCGTGCCCTCCGCCAGCATGGTCGCCGACTGCGACGGCAACGTCGACGTCAAGCTGGTCAACGGCAAGGAAGCCACCGCCGACGCCGAGTTCGAGGTGACCGCGGGCACCGGCTTCGAACCCAAGAAGGTGACCGTTAAGCCGGACGCCGACGCCACGGTCAAGGTCGAGGCCAAGTACGCCACGCACATCAAGGTCACCGCCAAGGGCGAGAAGGAGCCGCTGCTCGACGCGGCGCCGACCAAGCCCGAGGACTGCGTCGCCCCGGGTGAGCCGGCCGGCAGCATCAAGATGACCTGTGACAAGCTGATCTTCCAGATCGTCAACCCGGAGGACGGCGAGACCATCGAGGTCACCCTGACCCCGAACAAGGGTGAGGCCAAGCAGCTGGTCGTGAAGGCCGGCGAGACCGGGACCGTCGAGTTCGACGCGTTCGAGGGCCTGACCGTCACCCCCTCGGCCGAGGGCATGGGCGAGGGCGAGCCGATCGCCTGGATCCAGCCGGAGAACTGTGACGAGGAGGGTGGCCCCACCCTGCCGGTGACCGGCGCCCAGGCCACCGGCATCGCGGGCGGCGCCGCCGTCCTGGTCGCCGTCGGTGCCGGCCTGTTCGTGCTGAACCGTCGTCGTAAGATCCGCTTCACCGCCTGATCCGCGTCAGGATGATCTCGATCACCTGAGCGACTGACGGCCCGAGGGCGCGTCGACCACCGGTCGACGCGCCCTCGGTCATTCCCCCCTCGCCCCACCCTCGCCCCCGCCCGCCGCCCGCCGGCCCCGCCCGCAGGCTTCGTTGATCTAGGGCAGATGCCTGTCTCCCGTCGATCTAGGGCAGATGGTCGTGATTGGAGATCAACTCACGACCATCTGCCCTAGATCAACGGCGGGGTGGGTGGGGGTGGGGGTTAGCCCTTTTCCAGGTACTCGGCGCGTTCCTCGTCGACCAGGGCGGCGACCGAGTCGGCCAGTCCCGGATGTCGGGCCAGTTCCGGATCCTCCTCGACCAGGGGGATCGCCTCCAGCCGGGCGTCCCGGATCAGGTCGGTGTCCCGCAGTAGCGACAGTAGCCGCAGGTGCGAGCGCCGGCCGGACTGGGTGGCCCCCAGCACATCGCCCTCCCGGCGCTGCTCCAGGTCCAGCTCAGCCAACCGGAAGCCATCCGTGGTCGAGGCCACCGCGTCCAGCCGTTCCCGCGCCGGGGTCCCCTCGGCCGCCTCGGTGACCAGCAGGCACAGGCCCGGCGCCGAACCACGACCCACCCGACCCCGCAGTTGGTGCAACTGGGAGACGCCGAACCGGTCCGCGTCCAGCACGATCATCACGGTGGCGTTCGGCACGTCGACGCCCACCTCGACAACCGTGGTGGCCACCAGCACGTCAAGGTTCCCGGCGGCGAACGCGCGCATCACAGCGTCCTTCTCGTCGGCCGGCAGCCGGCCGTGCAGCACACCGATCCGCAACCCGTGCAGCGGCCCGTCCGCCAGCAGCGGAGCCACCTCGGTCACCGCCAACGGTGGCCGGCGGGCGGATTCCTCCGTCGGCGGCGGCGCCTCCTCGTCGTCGTCAGAGGCACCGGCCTCGCCGATCCGCGGGCACACCACGTACGCCTGATGGCCGGCGGTCACCTCCTCGCGCAGCCGGCGCCAGGCCCGGTCGAGGTACGCCGGTTTGTCGGCGGCCGGCACCACGTGCGAGGCGATCGGCGAGCGGCCGCGCGGCAACTGGGACAGCGTCGAGACCTCCAGGTCCCCGTACACGGTCATGGCTACCGTGCGCGGGATCGGCGTCGCGGTCATCACCAGCACATGCGGCGGTTGCTCGGCCTTGGCCCGCAGCGCGTCCCGCTGCTCGACGCCGAACCGGTGCTGCTCGTCCACCACGACGAGGCCCAGGTCGGCGAAGTCCACCCCCTCGTACAGCAGGGCGTGGGTGCCGATGACGATTCCGGCTTCGCCGGTCGCCACCTCCTCCAGGGCGCGGCGCCGGGCAGCCGTTCCCAGCGAACCGGTGACCAGCGTGATCCGGGTACCGTCCGGATCTCCGTCCAGCTCACCGGCCCGGCCGAGCGGTCCGAGCAGGGCGGCGACGCCCCGGTAGTGCTGGGCGGCGAGCACCTCGGTGGGAGCCAGCAGAGCGGCCTGCCCGCCCGCGTCCACCACCTGGAGCATCGCGCGCAACGCGCAGACCGTCTTGCCCGAGCCCACCTCCCCCTGCAACAGCCGGTGCATGGGGTGCGCGGTGGCCAGGTCGCCGCTGATCTCCTCGCCCACGTCGCGTTGCCCGTCGGTCAGCTCGTACGGCAACCGGGCGTCGAACGCCGTCAGCAGCCCGTCGTCCCGGCGCGGTCGGGGTCGCGCCGGCCACGACGCCGCCCGATGCTTGCGCTGGACGAGGGTCAACTGCAGGGCGAACGCCTCGTCCCATTTCAACCGCCGGCGCGCCCGGTACAGGTCGTCCTTAGTGGACGGCCGATGAATCTCGCGCAGCGCCCGGGCCAGGTCGATCAGGTTGCGGCTGGCCCTGATCGTCGCCGGCAGCGGATCCGGTGGCGGTGACAGCGTGTCCAGCACCACCCGGACGCAGCGGGCGATCACCCAGGTGGGCACGGCGGCCGCCGCCGGATACACCGGGATGAGCGCGCCGGCGAACTCCTCGATCTCCTCCGAAGCCGCCGCCTCGCCGCCGGCGGCTCCCTCGCCGAGCAGTACGTATTCGGGGCCGTTGAGCTGACGCTTGCTCCGGAACTCGGTCACCTTCCCGGCGAACAGCCCCCACCGACCCGGCTTCAGATCCCGCTCGCGCCATACCTGGTTGCCGAAGAAGGTGAGCGTCAGCGTGCCGCCCGAGCCGTCCTCCACGGTCACCTCGAGCAGGTTGCCCCGACGCTGGCGCATCGGGCGTACCGCCGTGCGGCGCACCTGGCCGAGCACCGTGACCTGCTCGCCCACCTCCAGAGATCGAATGTCCGTATGGTCGCCCCGCTCGTCGTAGCGGCGCGGAAAGTGGTAAACGAGGTCACCCGCGGTGTGCAGGTCCAGGTGGGCGGCGAGCGCCTTGGCGGTCTTGTCGCCCACCAGCTTCTTCAGCGGCGTCTCCATCGTCGCCGTCATTCCACCCCCACCACAAGCGGATAGTTGGGTTGGCCGCCGTCGTGGACCTGCGTCTCGACGAACGGCCAGCGGGCTGCCAGGTGCGCTCGCAGCGCATCGGCCAACCCGGCCGGAGCACCCGCCCCGAGCAGCAGCGTGACCAGCTCACCGCCACCGCCGAGCATCCGGTCGATCAGGTCCCGGCAGGTTGCGAGCAGATCCGTGCCGATCAGATTGACCTCTCCCTCGACCAGTCCGAGAACGTCGCCCGGGCGGCACCGTCCAGCGACGGTGAGCGCCTCCCGGCTGGCCTGGCAGATCTCGCCGTACCGACAGGCTCCGGCGGACTCGGCCATCGCGATCACATCGTCGTCGAACCGCCGCTCGGGATCCCGCACGGCGAGCGCGGCGAGCGCCTGGACCGGCGAGCGGGTCGGCACCACACTGACCCGGATCCCGCGCTGGGCGGCCTCCGCGACCGCCAGGTTCGCCACCGCCTGCGTGTCGGGGTCGTTGGGCAGCACCACGACACGGGCGGCATGAGTGCCGCTGATCGCCCCGACCAGATCGGCGGTCGACGGGTTCCCAGCCACCACGGTGGCCCCCTCCCCGGCGAACAACTGGGCAAGTCCGTCGCCCGCGGCGACCACCACGGCGGCCCGGTCCGGACCGGCCGACTGGACCGCGGTGTCTTGACCGGCGGTGACCCGCGACCCGCCGCCGTCCGCCGGGGCGGCGGCGACGCAGAGATCGGATCGGGTGCCGAGGCCGGCCATCTGGTCGGCGAACCGGGTCACCGTGATCCGGTGCGGCCGGCCGGCCACCACCCCGGCCTCGATGGCCGCGCCCACGTCGTCGACGTGCACGTGCACGTTCCAGGTGGCCGGTCCGTCGACCCGGCCGTCCCCGACCACCACCAGCGAGTCACCCAGTCCGGCGAGCACGGCGCGCAACCGGTCGACCGCCGCCGGCTCGGCGTCGAGCAGATACTGCACCTCGTAGGCGTACCCGGACGCCTCGCCCGGCGCCGGATCGGACCGCTGGCCCGCCGGCCCCGCCAACTCAGCCGTCCGCGGAGCCGGATCGCCCGGCTGCCGGGCCGGCGGGGCGTGCGGTTCGGCGGACGTCGCCGCCGCGCCGCTGACGGTCTCGGCCAGGGCATCCAGCAACAGGCACAGACCACGACCGCCGGCATCCACCACGCCGGCCCGAGCCAGCGCCGGCAACTGCTCAGGGGTACGGGCCAGCGCGTCGGCCGCCGCGGCGGCGGCCGCCCCGGTCACCGACCGTAGGTCGTCGCTGTTCGACCGCTCAGCCGCTGCGGCGGCCGCGGCGGCGACGGTGAGCAGGGTGCCTTCCGCCGGTTCGGCAACCGCGGCGTATGCGGCGGAGGCAGCCGTCCGCAACGCGGCCGCCAACTCCCGACCGCCCACCGCGGGCACCTGGGCCAGGGAGTCGGCCAACCCGCGCAGGATCTGCGAGACGATCACCCCGGAGTTTCCCCGGGCGCCGAGGAGGGCGCCACGGGCCATCAGCCGCAGCGCGTGCCCGTGCGGGGTCGTCTCCCGACCGGGGTCGGTCTCCAGCCCGGCGAGCAGCGCCTGCTGGGCCGAGGTGAGGGTGAGCACCAGATTTGTCCCGGTGTCACCGTCCGGCACCGGATAGACGTTGAGATCATCGATTTCGCCCTGGTGGCGGCGAAGCGCCGCGAGCCCGCCCGAGCACCATCGGCGCACCGCCGCGGCGTCCAGGGTGTCCAACACGGCGAGAAGCCTACTTGCGTGGTCCGACGAGCGCCTTCCGCCGGGCCGCTTCCACGGGCCGGCGACACGGGCCGGCTCCCCCGGGTGGGCGACACGGGCTGGCCCCCCGGGGCCGGCGGAACGGGCTGGCTCCGCGGGAACGGGACGCCGGCCGGCGGTCTGGATGCCGATTAGCCGGCCGGCCGGGGCATCGGGTAACCTGGCCAGGTTGCCCGGGCGACGCCTGGTGGCGACCTCACGAACGATCAGACTTCAGGAGTATCCCGTGGCTAGCGTGTGCGACGTCTGTGGCAAGGGGCCCGGCTTCGGCCACAACGTGTCCCACTCGCACCGGCGGACCAACCGCCGCTGGAACCCGAACATCCAGTCGGTGCGTACCCCGGCCGGTGGCGGCACCACCAAGAAGTTGCAGGTCTGCACCTCATGCATCAAGGCCGGCAAGGTCACCCGCGCCTGACACGGGCGGCACCCCGACCGGAACCCGCACCGCCCTGGCCGCCGGATCGTCACGACCCGGCGGTCAGCCGTGTTCCCGGGTCCGTCTCCGCAGGCCATCGCTCGTCGCTGGGCGGGCACGGCCCACGCCGGCCCGGAACCAATCCACGCCGCGCAGCGCGAGCTACGTCAGGGCGCGCCCGAAGGACACGCAGCCGTCCCAGTCCCGGTAGTAGCCGAAGTTCTCGATCCGCCGGTAACCGCTCGACTCGTACAGCGCGATGGCCTCGGGCTGCTTGTCGCCGCATTCGAGGATGATCCGCTCCCGCCCGGCGTTCCGGGCGGACCGTTCCACCGCGGCCAGCAGTGCCCGGGCCACTCCTCGCCCCCGCGCCGTGGGCATCACGAACATCCGCTTCAGTTCGGCGACCCTCGCGTCGTGCCCGCGCCAGCCTCCGCATCCCACCGCCTCGCCGGCCAGGTGCGCGATCAGGAAGTCGCCGGTCGGTGGCACGAACTCGCTCGCCCGCACCGGTGTGTCGTCCCCGTTCCCGCCGTAGCGGGCACCGAGGTCAGCCAGCGCCGCCGTGACCAACCGCGTGGCCTCGGGTGAGTCGAAGCGCGCCGCTCGAATCTCGATCTCGTGCACCCGCAGAGCCTACGACCCGGGACGCCGGTCAGCGGAAGTGATCCCAGCCGGCCGGGCCGGTGAACGGCCGGCCGTCGACGGTGACCTGGCCGGCGGTCGGGGTGACGGCTCCCACGGCCCGCCAACCGTCGGGCAGCGCCGCGTCCGCGGGAAAGGTCGCGGCCAGGGCATGGTCCTCGCCGCCGCCCAGCAACCAGGTGTACGGGTCGACGCCCAGCGCCTGTGCGGCGTCGCGCAGCTGACCGGGCACCGGGAAGGCGTCCCGGCGCAGGTCGACGCCGACCCCGCTGGCCGTCGCGACGTGCCCGAGGTCGGCGAGCAGGCCGTCCGAAACGTCGATCATGGCGGTGGCCCCGGCACGCGCGGCCGCCGGTCCCGCCCCGTACGGCACCTCGGGTCGCCGGTACGCGCTGACCAGCAGCTTCGGCGTCCGGAAGCCACGGGAGAGCACGGTCAGGCCGGCGGCCGCGTGTCCGGTGCGCCCGGCCAGCGCCACCACGTCGCCGACTCGGGCGCCGGCGCGCCGCACCGGCGGCCGCCCCGCGAGGTCGCCGAGCGCGGTGACCGACACGGTGAGTGTGGGGCTGCCCGAGACGTCGCCGCCCACCACGCCGGCGCCCACCTTCGCCGCCTCGGCCGCCAGCCCGTCGGCGAGACCCTCCGCCCAGGCCACCGGGAGGTCGGACGGGGCGCAGAGCGTCACCAGCAGGGCCGTCGGCACCGCACCCATCGCGGCGATGTCCGCCATGTTCGCCGCCGCGGCCCGGTGTCCCACGTCCGCGGCGCTGGACCAGTCGCGCCGGAAGTGCCGGCCGTCCACCAGCACGTCGGTCGCCGCGACCACCCGCCCGTCCGCCGCGCTGACGAGCGCGGCGTCGTCACCCGGCCCGAGCAGGCAGGCGGCGCCGGAATCGAGCCGGGCGGTGATCCGGGCGATCAGCCCGAACTCGCCCGTCGTCGAGACCGTCTCCGGAGCGGCACCCGGGACAACGGTGCCGTCCGCCCCGCCCCGTCGCAGCGCACTCCGATCACTCACTGTCGCCTCCGTTGCCTACCGGTACTGATCCGTCCCGGTCCGTACGGTATTTTCTCCGTCGAGCCGCTCGGCGGCGGGACGGGAGTCGGATCATGGTCCAGGCGTACATCCTCATCCAGACCGAGGTCGGACGCGCGCGTGACGTGGCCGGGGAGATAGGCGAAATCCCCGGCGTGGTCCGCGTGGACGCCGTCACCGGTCCGTATGACGTGGTGGTGCTCACGGAGGCGCACACGGTCGACGAGTTGGGCAAGATGATCGTCAGTAAGGTGCAACTGGTGCCCGGGATCACCCGTACGCTTACCTGTTCGGTGGTGCGGCTCTAGGTGGAGCGGACCACGTCCTCGCGGCCCGCCGTGCCCGACCAGCCGCCGGCCCGCGACCCCGCTGCCCGGCAGGCCGCCCGGTGGGCTACCGCGGTGGCGTTGCCGGTCGCCCTGCTGGTGGGATTGTTCGCGTTCTTCCAGCTCCGGCCCGAGCCACCGGCGCCGTCCGCGACCGCACCGGGCCCGCAGTCCACCGCCCCGGTCACGGTGGCCGCGCCGGCGTTGCCGGACCGGGCTCAGGTGGTCTGCCGGGCGTTGATCGCCACGCTGCCGGGTTCCGTCCGGGATCTGCGGCAGCGGCCGGTCACGGCCGGTCCGGAGCAGAACGCCGCGTACGGAGATCCGGCTCTCCTGGTGCGCTGCGGAGTGCCGCCCGTCACCGCCTCCGGCACCGATGACCTCTGGAACATCAACGGCGTCTGCTGGCTCCCGGAGCAGACTCCGGAGGCCGTGGTGCTCACCACGGTCGACCGGGAGGTGCCGATCGCGGTGACGGTGCCTCGGGCTTACCCGGAGGCGTTGCAGTGGACGGCGCCGCTCGCGGAGGCCACGCTGGCCAGCGTCCGGTCGATCGCTGATCCGCCGCGGAGGTGCCGGGGCTGATCGCGGCGGGAGCGGTCCCCGGGTTCCGACCGCGACGGTCACCAACGCCGTGACCAGGAGCCGGCCTACCGGGTAGTACCCGCCTTGCGCGACCGCCCCTGCCGCGACCGCCGCCAGCAGCGCAAGGGCCCAGGTGGGTGGGGCGGTGGCGGTGACGGCCCGGCCGGTGACCAAGCCACGCCCGCAGCGGTACGCGCGGACATGCGTTCCCCCGTAGATCGCGACTGTCGTGCGACTGACGATTGAACACCCTGGGGAGGGCGGGACGGTTGCGTCAGGAAGGCGACAGTCCTATGTCGAGGACACTGTGGTATCGCCGGTCAATGCAGGCCGGTGCCTCGCTGTAACGCCGTCCGGATCAGCCGGTTCACCAACTTGGGGTACTCCAGCCCGGTGGCGGCCCACATCCGCGGGAACATGGACGTCGGGGTGAAGCCCGGCATGGTGTTCACCTCGTTGAGATAGACATCAAGTTCCGGCGTGACGAAGAAGTCGACCCGGGCCAGCCCGGCACCGTCCAGTGCGGTGAACGCCCGGCACGCGTAGTCCCGTATCCGCGCCGTCACGTGCTCGGGCAGGTCGGCCGGGATGTCGTACTCGCACGCGTCGTCGATGTACTTCGCCTCGAAGTCGTAGAAGTCGTGGTCGGCCACGATTCGCACCTCGGCGAGAAGGGATGCCTCGGGGGCCCCGCCGGTCTCGCCCTCCAGCACGCCGCACTCGACCTCCCGGCCGACGATGGCCGCCTCCACGATGACCTTCGGGTCGATCTCGCGGGCGGTCGCCACGGCGGCGTCCAGGTCGGCCCAGTCGGTCACCTTGCTGATCCCGAACGAGGACCCCGCTCGGGCCGGCTTGACGAAGACCGGCAGGCCCAGCCGGTCTCGGTCCACGTCGGACAGCGTCATCCCGGCACGCAGCACCGCGTACGGGCCGCTGGGAATGCCCTCGGCGGTGCAGAGCTTCTTGGCGAACTCCTTGTCCATGGCGGCGGCGGAGGCGAAGACGTTCGCCCCCACGTAGGGCACCCCGGCCATTTCCAGCAACCCCTGAATGGTGCCGTCCTCGCCGTAGGCGCCGTGCAGCACGGGGAACACCACGTCCACGCCGGCCAGGACGCGCGGTCCGTCGGTCGGATCGAGCACCATGAGGCCGTTACCGGTGGGGTCGGCGGGCAGCACCACGGCGGATCCGGTGTCGGCGGTGATTTCCGGGAGCCGTCGATCGGTGATGGCCAGCCGCTCCGGATCTCCGTTGGCCAGCACCCACTGTCCGGCTCGGGTGATGCCGACCGGCACCACCTCGAACTCGTCTGGATCGAGAGCGGCGATGACGGATCCGGCGCTGACGGCGGAGACACCGTGCTCGGGGCTGCGGCCGCCGAAGACGACGGCGACGCGGGTCTTGCCTGGGCTGCTCACGCGGGGTCACCTCTCGTTCGCGATGGCGGCACCGCGCCAGCGCCGGAAAGTGCGCCGTTCGGTGCCGCCGGTGCGGCTTCCGGGTGACCCTACTCTGCGTGCGGACGCACGGGGTCGCGCCCGGGACCGACCCCGTTTATCCGCATATCCTGCCGACAAACCCCTTACTTAGGGTTATTGACGGCTCGACCGCTCGTCATCATCGCGCCGGTTTCCGCGGTTTCCGCGACCTACCGCGATGACCTTGACCCGCTGCCGGCCGGCGCGGACCATCCCCAGCGCCATGAACGCCCCGGCGATCCGGTCGGCCGCCGCCCGGTCGCTCGCCCCCACCACCTGTCGACGCCGCTCCGGGCTGCTCCGCTCGTCCCGTCCTTCGGTCGGCAGCGGCCGGACGTCGGTGAGCACGACGAGATACCTGGCCGTCACCATGGCGCGCCGCCCCGGTCATCAGGCCCACGGCCACCGCGTGGTCCATGCCGCCCCGCCGCGCAGCCCGGGCAGCACACCGCGTACCACGCGCGCCCCGCCGGGCACCACGGGCCCCCCGGGCCACCGGGATCCAGAAGACAGACCCTGGGCACGGTCATGGCGATCCTCCAGGTGCGCGGCATCGGGCACACGACGATCGGGTACGGGAGAGGCCCGATCGTCGTGCTCCTCGCCCCCTCCCCGGGGTGTCACTCACCGCCACCGTCGACTCGACCACCGGCAGTGAGGATGTGCGCATAGATTGGCGGATGGGAAAACATGAATGCAACTCTCACCATTGTTCTCTCATGCGGGCTTTCCCATAGAAATATGTAAGCATCGATGCATGGCACCGAAGACCGCCCGCGCTCGCCGACTCGGATTCGCCCTGCGGTCCTACCGCGAGGCCGCCGGGTTGACCCTGGAGGAGGCCGCCGACGAGATCAACAGCACCCGCAGCACCCTGTCCCGGTACGAGAACGCGTTGACCCTGGTCAGCCCGGCCACGGTGCGGGCTCTTCTCGCCCTCTACCGGGTCAGCGACGAGGAGACGGCGGCCGTGGTACGGCTTGCCCGGGAGGCCCGGACGCCGGGTTGGTGGCAGTCCTATTCGGACGTGCTCGACCGACGCACATTGGACTTCATCGCGTTGGAATCCGAGGCGACGGTCGTCGCGAATTTCGAACCGTGCGTGGTGCCGGGACTGTTGCAGACCGCCGACTACATCCGGGCGGTAATGCGCGGCGCGCCCAACTCCCTCTCCGACAGCGAGGTCGAGCAGCGGGTGCAGGCCCGGCTGAGCCGCCAACAACGGCTGACCGGGAGCGAGCCCCCGATCTTCGACGCGATCATCGACGAGGCCGCCCTGCTCCGACCCGTGGGTGGCACCGGTGTGCTCGCTGCCCAACTGAACCAGTTGGTCAAGACCTCCGAGCTGCCGAACGTCACGATCCAGGTGGTGCCGCTGTCCGCCGGCTACCACCGCGGCACCGGCGGCTCCCTGCACATCCTCGAGTTCGCGGATCCGGAGGACCCGATTCTCGCCTCCGTAGAGACGGTGGCCGGCCAGCTCACCCTGGACCGGCCAGCCGATCTGCGCGTCTGCACGCGGGTCATGGAGAACCTGCGATCGGTCGCGCTGAGCCCGGACGCCAGCCGGGACCGCATCATCCACCTGCAGAAGGGACCCTGACGTGTCGACAAACCCGCCCACCGCGGACCACCCGGCCGGGTGGCGCAAGAGCACCCGCAGCGGTGATCAGGGCGCCTGCGTGGAGGTCGCGCTCGGCGGCCCGGACATCGGGGTCCGGGACTCCAAGGACGTGACCGGCCCCGTCCTGCGCTTCTCCCCCGCCGCATGGGCCGCCTTCGCCGCGGGACCGCCGGAGCCGCCCGCCCAGACCCCGGCCGCGCACGCGTAGCGCGTCCGGCACCGGACCCCGGTGGCCGCTGCCGCGTCGTGTCCCCGCGGCGGGCCTGGTAGCCGGGAACGACATACCGCGGAGCCACCGACCTGGCTCCGCGGTATGTCCGTTGAAGCGGGACGCCTACCGGGGACGCAACGCCTCCATCGCGGCGATCGCCACTCCCCGGGCGCCGGCCTGGTCCAGGTCGGGCACCAGCGCGAACTGGGCGACCGCACGCTGCTCCCGGCGCAGGCGGGTATGCGACTCAACGATCTCCAGGAACCACCGGCCGAAGTCGGGGGAAGCCTCCACCACACCGCCGCCGACAAAGTACGCGTGCGGATCGGTGAAGTTGGCCGCCAGGGTGAACAACCGGCCCAACGCGCGTGCCTGCTGGTCGAAGATGAGGCGGGCCATCGGATCACCACGCACGCCGTACCCGCGGACCAGCTTCGCCGCCTCCGCCGGCGGTCCGGCCGCGGCCAGCGGGTGCCCCTCGAACCGGGTCAGCCAGTAGGGCAACAGGTTCCGCGCGATGCCGGTCAGCGAGGCGATGCTCTCGGCGTCGCCGGCGAACCCGCAGGCGCACGTCGGCACCGGCTGCTCCGGCCCCAGCAGGCCGTCCAGGGGCAGGTGCACATGCCCCAGCTCGCCGGCCATCCCGGCGGCACCGGAAACCACCCGGCCCTGTTCGATCAGCCCACCCCCCAGTCCCGTCCCCACCACCACGGTGACCGACGAGCGGACCGCCGCGTCCTGTCCGAAGTGGACGTGGTGGGCGTAGAGCGCCGCGGCGTTGCCGTCGTTGTGATAGATGACCGGCAGTCCGAGCCGGTCCTGCAGCGCGCCACGGAAGTCGAACCCCCGCCAGGCCGGCTCGGAGAAGTTTGTCGAACCCTTTGCGGAGATGACCCCGGTGGCACTGGCCGGTCCCGGCGAGTCGAGACCCACCCCGAGCACCGCGTCGCGAGGCACCCCGGTGGCGGTCAGCACGGCGTCCATGGCGGCGACGAGCGCCTCGACGGCGGCCGGCGGCCCGTCGTGCACCCGGCTGGGCGTCTCCACGAGTCCATCCACCAGGAACCGGCCCGCCGAGTCGAGGACCGTGGCGTTGTTGCTGGTGCCGCCGTTGTCCAGGCCGACGACCACCGGCAGCCGCACGTCGCTCATGCCCGAACTCCCGTCGTCGCCAAGCCCGTGCCACCAGATCGTAGCGAGCCGGACGGCATCGCGCTGCCGCTCGCGGCAGCCCGGCCCAACGGCCGGATCAGCGCGGCCCAACGGCCGGATCAGCGCGGCCCAACGGCCGGATCAGCGCGGCCCGGCGGCCGGATCAGGCCGGCCCGGCCGCGTCCAGAGCCCGGGTGAGGTCGGCGACCAGATCCGCCGTGTCCTCGACGCCACAGGAGAGCCGTACGAAACCCGGCGTGGTGTCGTCGCCCCACTGCGCCCGGCGGTCGGCCGTGGTGTGCACGCCGCCGAACGACGTGGCGGCGAACACCAGCCGGGCGGCGCGCAGGAACCGTGCCACCCGGTCCGCCGAGCCGAGATCGAAGCCGAGGACACCCGGCATCCGCCGTAGCTGCGCGCTGGCGACCGGGTACGCCGGGTCGCCCGGCAGGCCCGGCCACCGGACACCTTCCACATCGGATCGTGCCGCGAGGGTTCGGGCAACGGCGGCCGCGTTGGCGCTCTGGCGAGCCAACCGCAGGTCGAGAGTGGCCATCGAGCGGTGCGCCAGCCACGCCTCGACGGGGCCGGGGACCGCCCCGGTCATCGTGCGCCAGGCGCGCAACCGCGCCGCCAGTGCCTCGTCGCGGGTGGCCAGGTAGCCCAGGAGCAGGTCCGAGTGGCCGGTGAGCGCCTTGGTCCCGGAGGCGACCACCAGGTCCGCTCCGAGGTCCAGCGGGCGCTGCCCGAGCGGGGTCGCCGTGGTGTTGTCGACCGCGAGCAGCGCCCCGGCCGCGCGGGCCCGCCGGGCCACCGCCGCCACGTCACAGACGTCCAGGCCAGGGTTCGCCGGTGTCTCCAGCAGCACCAGGCGCACGCCGGCCAGTTCCGGGTACGGTCCGGCGGTCGGCACCAGCGTCACCCGTACGCCCAGCTCGGTCAGTGTCTCGGCGGCGAACGCCCGGACCGGGAAGTAACCGTCCGCCGGCAGCAGCACCCGGTCGCCGGGACGCAGCACGGCCAGCAGCAGGCCGGTGACGGCGGCCTGCCCGCTGGCGAAGGCCAGGCAGTCACCGCCCTCCAGATCCCCGATTGCCGCCTCCAGCAACCGACGCGTCGGGTTGTCCGGCCGCCCGTAGCCATCCGGCGTGGCGTCCGGCCCCCGATCCGGATCGAGGTGGTACGGCGCAGCGAGGACCGGACCCGGCAGGAACGGCCGACCGGGGACCGGCTCCGGCAGACCGGCGTGCGCGCACCGGGTACCGTCACCCCACCCAACCGTCCCCGGCGGTTGACCGGTCATTCCGGTTTGGGCGACCGCGCCATCAGCGCCGCCATCGCCACCCTCGGCGAGACTCCCTCGTGGCACACCAACTCCACCTGCTCGGTGATCGGCATCTCGACCCCGTGCGCGCGGGCCAGGTCACGGATGGACAGGCAGCTCTTGACCCCCTCGGCGGTCTGCCGGGTGGCGGCCTGCGCCTGCTCCAGCGTCTCGCCCCGACCCAGGTGCTCGCCGAAGGTGCGGTTGCGCGCCGACGGTGACGAGCAGCTCGCCACGAGGTCGCCCATTCCGGCCAGACCGGCGAACGTCAGCGGGTCGGCACCGAGCGCCACCCCGAGTCGCGCCGTCTCGGCGAGTCCCCGGGTGATCAGCATGGCGCGGGTGTTGTGACCCAGGCCCATCGCGGTCGCCATCCCGTACGCCAGGGCGATGACGTTCTTGACCGCGCCGCCCAGTTCGGCCCCGATCACGTCGTCGTTGGTGTACGGACGGAAGTACGGCGTCGTGATGGCGCGCTGGACCAGCGTGGCGCGGGCCAGATCCACGCACGCCACGACGGTTGCGGCCGGCTGCTCGGCGGCGATCTCGGGGGCCAGGTTGGGTCCGGAGACCACGGCCACCCGGTCGGCCGGCACCGCGCCGGTCTCCATGATCACCTCGCTCATCCGCCGGGTGGTGCCGAGTTCGATCCCCTTCATCAGGGAGACCAGCGTCGCGTCGGGCTCGAGGAAGCCGGCCCACTCCGCCAGGTTGCCGCGCAGCGTCTGGGACGGCACGGCGAGCACCACGAGATCGGCACCGCTGATGGCCTTGGCGGCGTCGTCGGTGGCGGTCACCTGCTCCGGGAGCCGGATCCCCGGGAGGTAGTCGGGGTTCGTGCCGGTCGACCGGATGATCGCCGCCACCTGGGCCCGCCGGGCCCAGATCGTCACGTCACTGCCGGCGTCCGCGAGCAGCTTGGCGAACGCCGTACCCCAGGATCCGGCACCGAGGACGGCGGCCCGGCTCATTGCTCACCGCCGGCCGGCCGGCCGGTTTCCGACCGGGCGTCCCGGGACCACAGCGGGGGTGGGGTGCCGCCGCGCACCTCGGCCACGAGGTCACGGATGCGTAGCATGATCTCCTCGGTCATCTCGTCGAGGGTCGCCTTGGTCGGGTTCGCACCCGCCCAGCGGCTCAGGTCCACCGGTGGACCCGCCGTCACCCGCATTCGCAGGCCGGGCCGGAGGTCGACCTTCTTCGTCCGCGGATCGAAGATCTGCTCGGGGCCCCACATCGCCATCGGGATCACTGGCGCCCCGGTCGCCAGGGCCAGCCGGGCGGCGCCGGTCTTCCCGCGCATCGGCCACAGGTCGGGCTCCTTGGTGGTGGTGCCCTCCGGGTAGATGATCACCGCGCCGCCGGACCGGACGGCCGCCACCAGCCGGTCGAGGGACCTGGCGGCGTTCATCGTGCCGCGCTCCACCGGGATCTGCCGCACCTTGTGCAGCAGCCAGCCCACCACCGGCACCGTGAACACGCTCGCCTTGCCGAGGTACTGCGGCCAACGACCGGCGTCGTAGATGTAGTGCGCGGAGATCAGGGGGTCGGCGTGGGAGATGTGATTGGGGACGATGATCACACCACCGGTACGCGGGATGTGCTCCCGGCCGGACCACTCCCGGCGGGTCCAGAGGAACAGCGGCGGCTTGATCAACATCACGACGAAGCGTCGCCAGAATCCCAGCCTGCGCCGCGCCACCATGCCTCCTCGTCGTACCGCTTCAGCGACGCCCCGCCGACGCCCGCAGCGAAATCATGCCTGCTCGCGCCGGATGCGGCCAGTGCGGGGGCGACCCTGGACCGTCAGGGGGTGTCCGGCGGCGCGGCGGATGATCGCGGCTGCTGGCAGGATTGAGGCGTGACTGAGCCGATCTGGACGGTGGTGGTGCCGGTCAAGCGCCTCGACGCGGCCAAGACCCGGTTGCGTGGCGCGGTCGACGGGGTGCCCCACGAGCAGCTGGCCCTGGCCCTCGCGCAGGACACCGTGGCGGCCGCGGTGGCCTGCCCGGAGGTCGCCGCGGTGCTGGTCGTCGCCGACGCGTCGATGACCGCGGCGTTCGAGCCGCTGCGCGCCCGGGTGGTGCCCGAGGCCGGGGAGCGCGGCCTCAATGCCGCCGTGACGCAGGGCGCCGAGTTAATCCGGGATTGTCCGGTTGCGGCGCTTCCGGCCGATCTGCCAGCGCTACGCCCGCTGGAACTGGCGGCCGCCCTGCGGGCCGCCGCGGCCGAGCCCTCCGGCCGCCGGTTCGTGGCCGACACCCCTGGCACCGGCACCGTACTCCTGACCACCCCGGCCGGCGTCGCTCTGGACCCCCGCTTCGGGGCCGGCTCGGCAACGGCCCACGAGGAATCCGGCGCCGAACCGCTGCGTGGCACCTGGCCCACCCTGCGACGGGACGTCGACACCCCCGCCGACCTGGCGGCGGCCGCGGTGCTCGGCCTCGGGCGGCACACCAACGCGCTGGTCCGGCGGGTGTTCGCCGCCACCGCGGCGCACCGCTGACCGGTGTACGGTGCAACGCATGCAGGGCACCGTGGCGACCTACTCCCCGTCGACGAGGTCTGGCACTCTCCTGCTGGACGACGGTTCCGAGGTCAGCTTCCCGGCGGCGGCGTTCGACGCCTCGGGGTTGCGGCTGCTGCGGTTGGGACAACGGGTCCGGGTGGAGTACGGCCCGGACGGCGCCGTCAGCCGCATCGCCATCCCGACGTTCGACTGATCAACTGAGTCGAGTTCATTTTCCGTTCACCTGGATCGGGCCATGATGGGCCGGTGAGCACGCCCGCAGATCATTCCGGCCCGGACCCTCTCGACCGCGCGGAAACCGACGGCGACGCCAGCGCGAACGGCGGTGGCAACGGCGCCCGGCGGCGCGGACCGGACGGTCGGTTCCGGCGGCCCGAGCCGGCCGCTCCCACCGGCCCGGTTACCGCGGTCGACGACGGTCCGGTGTCTGGGGACGACCTGCCGCCGCTGCCCGACGACGGCCCGGTGTCCGGGGACGAGCTACCGCCGCCGCCACCCGACGACGGCCCGGTGTCCGGGGACGACCTGCCGCCGCCACCCGCTCCGCTGCCCGACGACCGGTTCCTCAACCGCGAGCTTTCCTGGCTCGACTTCAACGCCCGGGTGCTCTGCCTGGCCGAGGACCAGACCACGCCGCTGCTGGAACGGGCGAAGTTCCTGGCCATCTTCGCCAGCAATCTGGACGAGTTCTACATGGTCCGGGTGGCCGGGTTGAAACGTCGGCTACAGGCGGGGCTGCCGGTGCGTGGCGGCGACCGGCTGCCGCTGCGGACCCAACTGGAACGCATCGCCGAGCAGACCGCCGATCTGGTGGCCCGGCACGCCCGCTGCTTCGTCGATGACGTGCTGCCCCGGCTGGCCGCCGAGGACATCCACCTGCAGCGCTGGAGCGACCTGGGACCGGTCGAGCGGGAACGGCTGAGCACCTACTTCCGGGAACACATCTTCCCGGTGCTCACCCCGCTCGCGGTGGACCCGGCGCACCCGTTCCCGTACATCTCGGGGCGGTCGCTCAGCCTGGCTGTGACGGTCCGCGACCCGGACGGCGGGCCGGAGCTGTTCGCCCGGGTCAAGGTGCCGAACAACGTCCCCCGGTTCGTCCGGGTGGACCGGGACGCTCCCGGCTATCGCTTCCTGCCGGTGGAGGACCTCATCGCCACCCACCTCAGCCAGCTGTTCTCCGGCATGCGGGTGGTCGAGTGCCACCTGTTCCGGGTGACCCGCAACGCCGAGGTGGAGGTCGACGAGGACCGAGACGAGGACCTGCTGCAGGCGCTGGAGCGGGAACTGGCGCAGCGGCGGTTCGGGCCGCCGGTCCGGCTCGAGGTGGACGCCTCGATCTCGGACCATGTGCTGGAACTTCTGGTCCGCGAGCTGGACATGGACAGCCACGACGTGTTGCGGGTGCCCGGCCTGCTGGACCTGGCCTCGCTATGGCAGGTGTACGAGGCGTGCGACCGGTCCGATCTCAAGGACCGCCCGTTCGTCCCGGCGACCCATCCGCGCCTGGTCGAGGGCGAGGTGCCGCGCAGCGTCTTCGCCACCCTGCGCGACGGCGACGTGCTGGTGCACCACCCTTACCATTCGTTCTCCACAAGCGTGCAGCGCTTCATCGAGCAGGCCGCCGCGGACCCCCAGGTGCTGGCGATCAAGCAGACGCTCTACCGGACCAGTGGCGACTCCCCGATCGTGGACGCGTTGACCGAGGCGGCCGCCGCCGGCAAGCAGGTGGTGGTGCTTGTCGAGATCAAGGCACGGTTCGACGAACAGGCCAACATCGGCTGGGCGCGAGTGCTGGAACAGGCCGGCTGCCACGTGGTCTACGGCCTCGTCGGCCTGAAGACGCACTGCAAGACGGCGCTGGTGGTGCGCCAGGAGGGCAACCAGATCCGCCGCTACTGCCACATCGGCACCGGCAACTACCACAGCAAGACCGCCCGGCTGTACGAGGACTTCGGCATGTTGACCGCCGATCCGGCGGTTGGCGCCGACCTGACCGACCTGTTCAACGTGCTCACCGGGTACAGCAGGCAGACCGCGTACCGCCGGCTGTTGGTGGCGCCGCACGGCATCCGCAGCGGGCTGATCGAGCGGATCGAGCGGGAGGTCGCGCACACCCGGCTTGGCCAGCGGGGCATGGTCCAGATGAAGGTCAACGCACTGGTGGACGAGGAGATGATCGACGCACTCTACCGGGCGTCCCGGGCCGGCGTACATGTGGATCTGCTTATCCGGGGCATGTGCGCGCTGCGCCCGGGGGTGCCCGGGCTGTCGGAGAACATCCGGGTCCGCTCGATCCTCGGCCGGTTCCTCGAACACTCGCGGATCTTCCGGTTCGGCAACGACGGCGCCGGCGAGTGTTGGATCGGCTCGGCCGACCTGATGCACCGCAACCTGGACCGCCGGGTCGAGGCCCTGGTAAACGTCACCGACCCGGTAGCCCGGGCGGAACTGGACCACCTGATGACGACCGCGATGGGCGAGGATGTCGAGGCGTTCGACCTGGCCGCCGACGGACGCTGGCACCGGCGCGCGAGCACCCCCGAACGGCCGTTGGCGCACCTGCAGGAACTCCTGCTGCGGCGGATCGAGGGCGAGGCGGCCCAGCCGGCCACCGCCTGAGGGCTAGGCTGAGCCAAACATGCTGGCGAGGGAGCCGACATACCAGGTCAGCGAGCATTTCCGTGGCTGGGTGGCCGCGCTCCTCGGGGACGGGCGGTCGCCCATGACGCGGTGCGCGAGGCTGCCGCGGTGAACCCGATCCGCGCGGCCGGCGGTGTCGTGCACCGGCCGGTGAACGGCGGCACCGAGGTCTGTCTGGTGCATCGCCCGCGCTACGACGACTGGTCGTTACCCAAGGGCAAGCTGGATCCGGGGGAACATCCGCTCCTCGCCGCCGTCCGGGAGGTCGCCGAGGAGGCCGACGTACGGGCCGTACCGCAGATCCGGTTGCCTACCGTGCGGTACGTCAGTCAGGGCCGACCGAAACGGGTCGACTTCTGGTCCATGCGGGCGGGCGGCTCGGGCGGGTTCCAGCCGCACGTCGAGGTGGACCAGCTCCGCTGGCTGCCGGTCGCCCAAGCCAGCGAGCTCGTCAGTTATCCGCACGATGCCCAGGTTCTGCGTGCCTTCGCGGCGCTGCCCGCGGTAACCGTCGAGGTGACCGTGGCCCGGCACGCCAGCGCGTACCGGCGGGGCACCTGGACCGGCCCGGACACCGCGCGGGCGCTGGACGACGACGGACGCCGGCAGGCCGCCGCCCTGGCGCCGTTGCTGGCGCTCTGCGGACCGCGTCGGCTGCTGTCGGCCGCCGCGCTGCGGTGCGTGCAGACGTTGGCGCCGCTGGCGGCGTCGCTGGACCTTCCGATCGAGGTGGACTCCGACTTCGCCGAACCCCGGCCCGGCCAGGATGCCGGCGACCGGGTCGGGGCGGCCACCGCCCGGCTGATCGAGCTGGCACTGGACGGGCAACCGGTGACGGTGTGCAGCCAGGGAAAAGTGCTGCCGCCGGCATTGGACCGGCTCGCGGCGGTCGGCGCCCCGGTGGGCGCGGCCGGCGACCACCGCACCCCGAAGGGCACCGGTTGGCTGCTGGCGTTCGCGGGTGACCGCCTGGTCGGGGCTGACCGGCTCATCCCACCGCCGGACTGACCCGCTCGTCCCACCGCCGGGCTGGGTGCACGGCGGCTGGATCCGAGGACCCGGACCGCGGAGAAGGGCCCTCCGCCAACGCGTTCCCGTCGGCGGAGGGCCCTTCCTCGTACTCAGCGGCGCGCGGCCTTCTTGGCCGGCGCCTTCTTCGCGGACGCGGACTTCTTGGCCCCGGTCGCCTTGCTGGTGGTCTTCTTCGCCGCCGTCGCCTTGCTGGTGGTCTTCTTCGCGGTGGTCTTCTTGGCGGTGGCCTTCTTGGCGGCGGTGGTCTTGGTCGCCGCCTTCGTCGCCTTGGTGCCGGTGGACTTGGTGCCACCGGACGCCTTCTTCGCCGCCCCCGTGGCCTTCGGCACCTTGCCGCTGGCCACCATCTCCTTGAAGCCCGTACCCGGCTTGAAGGCCGGGACGGACGTCTTCTTGACCTTCACCGGTTCCCCGGTACGCGGGTTGCGCGCTGTTCGCGCACCACGGACCCGCTTTTCGAAGGCACCGAAGCCGGTGATCGCCACCCGGTCGCCCTTGGCCACGGCCGCCTGAATCTCAGCCAGGACCGCGTCGAGCGCCGACGTCGCCGTCTTCCGGTCCCCGAGGCGATCAGTCAACGCCTCGATGAGCTCGGCCTTGTTCACGACTTCCTCCCGATGTGCAACTGGACTCAACGCGAGCCATTCTGCGCGCACCGTATGCCCTGCGCCCCGCAGACACAAACATCTGGTCGAAAAAATCCCTTGTGTCGCAACGGATTTCGTCGACCGGCTCGGCGTAGGGCACCCGGAAGGCGTGACAGCACAGGGAATCCGGGCCCGAGCGGGACGGGGACACCACCCGACGCCCGGGTCCGCGGTCACCCAACCGTCGGCAGGATGGCCGGTCGGACGTCCTCAAACTTCCTGATCAAGGACTCGTGGCGAAGTGTGAGTCCAATGTCGTCCAGCCCCTCCATGAGGCGCCAGCGGTTGAAGTCGTCGATGGGGAACGGCCACGTCAGCTCGGCCACCCGGACTTCCCGCTCGACCAGGTCGACCGTGATCGGGGTGGTCGGCTCGCGCTCCACGATTGCCCACAGGTCCTCGATCGCGGGCAGTTCCAGTTCGACCGGCAGCAGCCCTTCCTTGAGGGCGTTTCCCCGGAAGATGTCGCCGAAGCGCGGCGACAGGACCGCGCGGAATCCCCAGTCCCGTAGCGCCCACACGGCATGCTGCCGGGACGAGCCGGTGCCGAAGTCGGGACCGGCCACCAGGATCGACGCGCCGGAATGGGCGGGATCGTTGAACACGAATTCCGGGTCCTGCCGCCAGGAGTCGAACAGGGCGTCGGCAAACCCGGTCCTGGTGACCCGCTTGAGATAGACGGCCGGCACTATCTGATCTGTATCCACATTGGATCGGCGAAGCGGCATCGCCGTACCGGTGTGGGTGGTGAGCCTTTCCATGTCTGCCCTTCTGGTGTCTTGAGCTACAGATCCGCCGGCGCGGCCAGCCGGCCAGCCACGGCGGTGGCCGCGGCGACCGGTGGCGACACCAGGTGGGTGCGGCCGCCCCGGCCCTGGCGACCCTCGAAGTTGCGGTTGGAGGTGGACGCGGACCGCTCCCCCGGCCGCAACGTGTCCGGGTTCATGCCCAGACACATGGAACAGCCGGCGAACCGCCACTCGGCTCCGGCGTCGCTGAACACCTTGTCCAGTCCCTCGGCCTCGGCGGCCTCGCGCACCGCCGCCGAGCCGGGCACCACGAGCATCCGTACGCCGTCGGCGACCCGGTGACCACGCAGCACGTCGGCCGCGGCCCGCAGGTCCTCCAGCCGCCCATTGGTGCACGAGCCGACGAAGACCACGTCGACCGGCACCGAACGCAGCGGCGTACCAGGACGCAGGTCCATGTACTCGAGGGCGCGCTGGGCGGCCGCCCGGTCCTCGGCGGAGTCGAAGTCGGCGGGGTCGGGCACCGCGCCGTCCAGCGCCGAACCCTGGCCCGGGTTGGTGCCCCAGGTGACGAACGGGCTGATCCGGCTGGCGTCCAGCCGTACCTCGGCGTCGAACCGGGCGTCCGGGTCGGTGGCCAGGCCGCGCCAGTACTCGACGGCGGCGTCCCAGCTCTCGCCCGTAGGGGCGTGCCGGCGACCGCGCAGGTAGCCGAAGGTGGTCTCGTCCGGTGCGATCATGCCGGCCTTGGCGCCCCACTCGATGGACATGTTCGCCACCGTCATCCGGCCCTCCATGGACAGCGCCCGGATCGCCTCGCCGCGGTACTCCACCACGTGTCCCCGACCACCGCCGGTGCCTACCTGGGCGATCAGCGCGAGGACGAGGTCCTTGGCGGTGACCCCGGGAGCGAGGTGCCCGGTCACGGTGACCGCCATCGTCCTGGGGCGCTGCTGCGGCAGGGTCTGCGTAGCCAGCACGTGCTCGACCTCGCTGGTGCCGATGCCGAACGCCAGTGCGCCGAACGCGCCGTGGGTGGCGGTGTGCGAATCACCGCAGACCACGGTCATCCCCGGCTGGGTGAGGCCGAGTTGTGGGCCTATCACGTGCACGATGCCCTGCTGCTCGTCGCCGAGTTGATGCAGGCGGACGCCGAACTCGGCGCAGTTGCGGCGCAGCGTCGCGAGCTGGGTCCGAGAGGTCAGGTCGGTCACCGTGCTCAGGTCACCGCGGCGACCGTGCGCCTGCGGGTCCGCGTACCCGGTGGGGGTGTTGTGGTCCTCGGTGGCGAGGGTGAGGTCGGGGCGACGGACCCGGCGCCGCGCGGCGCGCAGCCCGTCGAACGCCTGCGGGCTCGTCACCTCGTGCAACAGGTGCAGGTCGATGTAGAGCAGGTCGGGTTCGCCGGCCGCGGACCGCACCACGTGGGCGTCCCAGACCTTCTCGGCCAGCGTCTGTGGACCCGGCGGCTGTGGAGTGTCTCCCACCATCTGGACATCCTAAATTCTGGGAGGTAAGTTTCGGCTTGTGGGACACAGTATGAGCGGTGTCGGCGTCCTCGACAAGGCGGTGGTGATCCTCGCCGCCTGTGTGGATGGCGCCAGCCTGGCCGAACTCGTCGAACGCACCAAGCTGCCCCGGGCCACCGCGCACCGGCTCGCTCAGGCCCTGGAGATCCACCGCATGCTGGTCCGGGACACCCAGGGCCGCTGGCGCCCGGGGCCCCGGCTGGGCGAACTGGCGAACGCCGCTCCCGATGTCCTGCTCACCGCCGCCGAGCCGCTGCTGACCGCACTGCGGGACGCCACCGGCGAAAGCGCCCAGCTCTACCTGCGCCGAGCCGACGAACGCATCTGCGTGGCCGCTGCCGAGCGAGCCAGCGGCCTCCGCGACACCGTTCCCATCGGCGCGGTCCTCCCGATGACCGCGGGGTCGGCGGCACAGGTGCTACTCGCCTGGGAGCCACCGGAGGCGGTGATGCCGCTGCTGCCGAGGTGCAAGTTCACCGGCCGCACGCTGGCCGAGGTCCGCCGCCGAGGCTGGGCGCAGAGCGTTGCCGAACGGGAGGCCGGAGTGGCGAGCGTCTCCGCCCCGATCCGCGACCGGACCGGACGGGTGATCGCCTCGGTCAGCGTCTCGGGCCCCATCGAACGGCTTGGCCGCCGCCCAGGCGACCGCCACGCCATGGCCGTCGTCCGCGCCGGCCAACGCCTCAGCGGCCTCTGACCCCCCACCCCCCTGCCCCCACCGCCCCACCCCGCCGATCTAGGGCAGATGGTCGTGATTGGAGATCAACTAGCAGCCATCTGCCCTAGATCGGCGGGAAACACGGGAAACGGCGCAGGGGGGCGTTGGATGTGGGCACAATGAAACGGCCCGCATCGCCAGAGGCGATGCGGGCCGTGAACGTAGCCCCGACCGGATTCGAACCGGCGCTACCGCCTTGAGAGGGCGGCGTCCTAGGCCGCTAGACGACGGGGCCGAGAACTTCCATGTCGTTGACCTTGCGACCAACGCCGCCAGACTCTATCAGAGTCCAGCTACCGACGCCCTCGCGGGCATCAGTGGCTGGGGTACCAGGACTCGAACCTAGACTAACTGAACCAGAATCAGTCGGGCTGCCAATTACCCCATACCCCATCGGCGCTTTCGGCGCCGGAAGAGAACTTTACCGGACCTGTCCGGCAGGGCCAAATCGACCCCCGCGTCCGGTCCGGAGCCCCCGGCGCCTGAGCCCACGGGCGGACTCAGTCCATCGCCACGACCGGGTTGACCAGTTCGCCGATCCCCTCCACCCGGACGCTGACCGTATCCCCGCTGGTCAGCGGGGAAACCCCCGCGGGGGTACCGGTCAGCACCACGTCGCCGGGGAGCAGTGTCATGACGTGCGAGACGTACGACACCAGGCCGGGTACGTCGAACACCATGTCCCGGGTCCGGCCGAGCTGCCGCACCTCCATCTCGTCGGCCGACCGCCCCACCTCGCACCGAACTTCGAGGTCGCCGACGTCCAGCCCGGTCGCGATCCACGGCCCCAGCGGGCAGAACGAGTCGAACCCCTTCGCCCGCGTCCACTGACCGTCGGAACGCTGCAGATCACGCGCCGTGACGTCGTTGGCGCAGGTGTAGCCGAATACTGCCCGCTGCGCGGCGGCCCGGTCGGCACGGCGGGCACCGGGCGGACCGATCACCACCGCCAGCTCGGCCTCGTGCTCCACCTGGCGGGACTGTGGCGGCAGCCGGATCGCGTCCCGTGGCCCGATCACCGAGGTGGACGGCTTCAGGAACAGCAGCGGCTCGGCCGGCACCTCCGCACCGTGCTCGGCGGCATGTTCCGCGTAGTTGCGGCCGACGCAGACCACCTTGCTGGGCAGGATCGGGGAAAGCAGCCGGACGTCGGCCACCGCCCACCGCTGCCCGGTGAAGGTGATCTGGCCGAACGGGTGGCCGTCGATCTGGGCAATCGTCAGGGCCTGCGGGCCGGCGTCCGGCTCACCTTCGACGGCGCCGAACGACATTCCCTTGGGATGGGCGAAACGAGCGATACGCACCCGGCCAATCTAGCCGCAGTCGCTGTCCGCGAGCCCGGCGGCGGGGCGTACCGGCATACAGGGCCCGGGAGAGTACGCCCGCAGGGTACCCCCGACCCAGCGCCGCCGTGGTCGTTCCCTCCTTTCCGACCTCCACGGGGGGACCCGCGCCTAGCGTCGGCCGTGGGAGGTCTCGATCTGATGGTGGTATCGAGAAGTCAACTGAGGGTGTTCGCCACGCTCGTCGCCGGCGCCCTGGCCGTCCTCACCGCACCGGTCACACCGACAACCCCGACCCCGCCCACGAGCACGGCGCGGCCGACCGTCACGGGCTCACCCGGCGGCACAGCACCACCCACCGGAACGCCACTGCCGGCAACCGCGGCGCCGCCACCCATCGCCACAGTGCCCGCCGTGACCCTGGCGGTCACCCCGCTCGGCCAGCTCACCCCGGCGTACGAGATCCAGGTCACAAACGGCACGGCGGCGTCGGTGCGGACCACGGTCCGCCAGGAACTCCCACCCGGCCTGTCCCCCATCGCGATCAGCCACGGCGGCCACGCGAACGATTCCGGCGGCGCCGGTGGGGGCACCGAGCTGAGCTGGCAGCTCCGGGTGCCCGCCGGGCGTACCGAAACGGTAAGCGCGACCCTGCGACGGGCCGGCGCGAACGCCTCCGAGCTGACCGCGCCGGCCTGCGCGTTCACCCGTGACGGCCTGGTGCCGGACGACTGCGCGACGGCCACCTGGAGCCCGCCGCGCCAGTTCATCGGCGGCTCCGAGCCGCCGTGGCGACAACCCGGCGTGCTCGGGCTGGCCGGCGGCGCGGCCCTGCTGCTCGGCGCCATCGGGCTCGGATTCCGGGCTCGAAGACGCCGGGACGCCAGCGCCCGGCAGGCGGCCCGCGACGTGCTCGCCCACAGCGAACCGAACATCTATCCGAAACCTCGCACGGCTGCCCCCCGGGTGGTGCGGCCTCCCCGCCGCCGCCCTCCGCTGTGGGCAGCGGTCGGGCTGGCCCTGCTGCTCATCGGCGCGTCGGCCGGGGTCGCGTTGTGGGCGGCCACCGATCGGGTGGGTGCCATGCAGTCGCGGCAACAACCGTCCGGCGGGGCCTGGGTGGGCACCACCGCCGAAGGCCCGGTCGGCACGCCGCTACGCGAGTCCGCCTTCGAGTTCACCGTGTATCGGGCGGCCTGCCCAGCGGGCCGGCCGTGCACGCTCACCGTCGGCGTCCGCAACGTCTCCGACCGTGGCCAGCGCTGGTACGCCGAGTTGCAGCGGGCCTACCTGGCGGACGGCAACTGGGTGACGGTCGACGAGGCGGCGACCCGTGGTGCCAACCGGGGGCACGACCTTTTCGCCGAACCGGTGCCGCCGGGCGAACGACGGCTGGCACCGTTGGTCTTCGCGGCCACCCCGAGCCCACCGACGACGTTCGAACTCCGCAGCGCCGTCTTCTCCGCCGGGGTACGGGTCGATCCGTCCTGAGCTGAACGTCCGGCGGTCCAGTCCGGTCCCGGTCCGGTGCCGTCGGTCGACCGGTCCCGCCGGTACCGGGTCAGTCGGGCAGGAGGGGCATTTCCAGGCCGGGATCCCGACCGAGCAGGACGGCCCGGGTGAGCGCCGACGAGCCGAACCGGTCGCGTACGGCGTCGACCGCGGCGTCCAGACCGGAGCCGTCGTCTCCGTCGAAGGGCAACTCCGGCTGCACGTACCCGTTGTGCAGGTTGCCGAGCGAAATGCCGATAAGCGTGACGCCGCGCCGGTCGATCTCCGGCTGGGCGGCGTGTAACAGGGATCGCGCGGCGGCGAGGACGGCGCCGGTGTGCGCGGTCGCCTTGGTCACGGTATGTGATCGGGTGGCCCGTGCGTAGTCGGCGAATCTCAGCCGGAGTGTCACCGTCCGGCCGACGCGACCGGCCGCCCGCATCCGGCGGGTCACCCGGTCGACCAGGCCGGCCAGGATGGCGTCGAGTTCGGCGGGTGGATGCGGCCCGCGTCCGAGCGCGTGCTGGGCACCCATCGATCCGCGCCGGCGGCCGACGTCCACCCGCCGAGGGTCGCGGTTGTGTGCCAGGGCGTGCAGGTGCCGACCGGCGGCGGACCCGAGCAGGGAGACGAGGGTGGCCTCACCGAGCCGGGCCACCTGCCCGACCGTACGGATCCGCCGGTCCCGCAGCTTCGCGGCGGTGACCGGACCCACCCCCCACAGCCGCTCGACCGGAAGCGGATGCAGGAAGTCCAGTTCCCCGGCGGGCGGCACGACCAGCAGACCGTCCGGTTTGGCCACCCCGCTCGCCACCTTGGCGAGGAACTTCGTCCGGGCCACTCCCACGGTGATCGGCAGGCCGACGGTCTCCCGCACATCGTCGCGCAACCGTCCCGCGATGTCGGCCGGCGGCCCGCAGAGCCGGCGCAGACCGCCCACGTCGAGGAACGCCTCGTCGATGGAGAGCCCCTCGACGATCGGGGTGGTCCGCCGGAAGATCTCGAACACCGCCCGGCTGGCGGCGGTGTACGCCGACATCCGCGGCGGCACGACGACGGCATCCGGACAGAGCCGGCGCGCCTGCGCACCGCCCATCGCGCTGCGGACGCCCCGGGCTTTCGCCTCGTAGCTGGCGGCCAGCACCACCCCGCCGCCGACGATCACGGGCCGACCGCGCAGTCGCGGATCGTCCCGCTGCTCCACCGAGGCGTAGAACGCGTCAAGATCGGCGTGCAGGATCGTGGCGGCGCCGCGCCCACCGGCACCGCGCCCACCGGCACCGTCCTCGCCGGCACCACCCTCCCCAGCACCGTCCGACACGAACATATGTTCGCACGGAATCGTCTGACCTGGGGGGCGACCAGCGGAGACGGCCTCCGTTCGGCTGCGTACCCTGAACGGGTGACCGTGACGCACATCCCCGCGGCGAGCTGGCTTGCCGCCCTGGCGGCCCACGAGAGGCGCGCCGACTCCCTCACGGCCGGACACCGTGCCCGCAAGGCCACCGGGGAACGTCACGCGATCGACGATTTCCTCTACGACTACTACGGCACCAGGCCGTCCGTGCTGCGACGTTGGCATCCCGGCGTGGGTATCTCCCTGGAGCCGGGACCACACGGCTCCGCACCACACCGACAGTGGCGCTGGTACGCCGAGGACGCGAACGGGGTGGTGGGTCTCGACGTCGCGGCGTTCCTCACCGACCGGGGCGAGTCGGTGCGCTTCATCCATCGACTGTTGTCCGCGATCGCCTCGCGACCGGCCTTCACCGGCTGCTTCGGGTTGCACGAGTGGGCGATGGTGTACCGCCAACGTCAGCATCGGCATCCGCTACCCCTGCGGCTCGGGCAGGAGGGCACCGACGCGGTTGTCGAGTCCCACCAGATCCGTTGCACGCACTTCGACGCGTTCCGGTTCTTCACCCCGGACGCGGTCGGCCTCAACCGGCTCCAACCCACCCGGGCGAGCCAGGTGGAACTCGACCAACCGGGCTGCCTGCACGCCTCCATGGACTGCCACAAGTGGGCGACCAAGCTGGGTCCAGCCGTTCCGGGAGACCTGGCGCTCGACTGCTTCGAGTTGGCGAGGGACATCCGGCTGCTCGACATGCGGGCATCTCCATACGACTTCTCCTCGTACGGGGAGTCGGCGGTGGCCATCGAGACACCGGAGGGCAAGTCCGAGTACGTGGCTCGGCAGCGCGACTTCGCCCACCGTGCCGACCGGCTACGCGCCCGGTTGATCGAGGTCTGCGCAGCGCTGATCGAGGCGGCGCCGGTGGGGATGATCGTGGTGGGAGATCGGGATTGATCGTGGATTATCGCTGCCCCTGGCGGGGCACCAACAATCCACGATCCACACGACGGTCACCCGGTCGGGTCGAGGTAGAGGCAGAACGGGTGCCCGGCCGGGTCGAGCGGCACCCGCACGTTCTCCTGCGGCTAGTACGCGGCGACCTCGGCACCGATGCCGACGGCGTACGCCACCGCCTGGGCCAGGTCGTCCACCTCGATGTCGAGGTGCATGGACATCCGCGGCTGCCCCGGAACGGTCGGCCAAACGGGCCGGACGTAGTGCGGCTCAGTCTGGAACCCCAGGTTGTAACCGAGTTCCCCGAGCCGCGCGCCGTCGGCGGTGAACAGATCAACCGGCTCCAGGCAATGGCACGGACGTCGTTTGCGCAGCCCATGAAAACGCTCTGAGCTGGGCTTTTGCCGGATCGGTCGGCGACGTACGGTCGGGAGTGCCGGGCTGTGGCGACCCCGGCAACCAGCTCCACCCCTCGGCCGGCAGCGCTGCCCGTCGACGGCCCCTCGGTCGACGCGGAGGCACGCTGATGACGATCTTCGGTTGGGACACAAGTGATTACGACGTCGGCCGGGGACTGACCCCGGACCGGGTCCGCGCGGCCGCCGGGTTGGGCATCCAGTTCCTGACGGCCAAGGGCACCGAGCACTCCCCCGGCGGCGTGGTCCGGCACACCTCCGGCGGCTGGGTCCTCGGCACCGGCCGGGACGCCGGCATCCCGTTTCTCGGCCTCTACGTGGTCGTCCGCACGGGCGTGTCTCCGGCGGTTCAGGCGCAGACGCTCATCGAGCACGCGACCAGGGTCGCCCCCTGGTGGTCCACCTCTCCGCAGTTCTTCTGGCAGGTGGACCTCGAACGGTGGCCGTACGACGACGTGGCGGCGACCGTCGGCGTCCAGGTCTGCGCCGAGTTGGAGGCCCGAACCACCAAACGGGTTGTCCTGTACGCGTCCCGGGGCCAGTACGGCGACAGCCAACTCGGCCCGTATCCGCGCTGGAACGCCCGCTACCCGTACAACCGGGACGAGGACTTCCGCGCCGCGTACACCAGGGCCGGTGGGGACACCGGATCGGGCTGGCAGGTCTACGGGGCGCCGCCGAAGCTGCCCCTGATCTGGCAGTACACCAGCACCGCACGGATCGGCGCGCAGCGCACCTGCGACGCGAACGCCTTCCGGGGGGACCTCACCGCCTTCGCCGTCATGATCGGCGCCACCTCACCAGGGGGAACGGACGTGAAGACCACGCATATCGTCACCAGGAACAGCAGTGCCACCGTCCCGGTGGACGGCGTCTATCACGACATCCCCTGGTCAGACGGAAACGTCGCCTACCAGGTCACCGGCGCCGGTGTGGTGAGCCACCAGACCAAACTGGACCTGCGCGGGTTGCGCCTCGGCGACCTCGTCCGGATCCGCGCCAGCTACCGCTTCCCGGGCCGCACCGACCCGTACCACCAGACCCTGTCGCAGCAGACCGTCTCGGTCGACCCGGCCGGCACCGGTGGGATCTTCTTGGTCAGCAGCGCCAACGAGAACCATCAACTGACGGCCGGCACGCAGATCAGCTTCGCGGTGGCGGTGACGCCGGCCGCCGGGACCGGAACCCGGACCGTCAGTTACGGCGAGTACACCCGCAAGACCATCCTGCTGTACGCCTGAGGCAGGCGAGGGTGTCGGTCCGACGGACCCCAACTATGAACAAGAAGTGACGACTCGATGGCTATGCGTGGCGATCCACCACGTCGACGCTGGCCACCGCACGATGACTCCATGCCTACCTCTCGCCGACTGACGGTGGCCGGCCTCGCCGTCATCGGAGTCGCCCTTATCGTCATGGCCGCCGTTAACCTGCCCACAGCCGGCGCGGTGGCAACCGTGATAAATGCGCTGACCGGTCTGGTTCTACTCGGACTGGCGTTATGGAACGGAACAGCTTCCCGAGGGACGACCGCTGGGCAGCCGGAAGCCGCCGATCGCAGGCAACGACTTCCGATTCGCGTCGCCTACGTCGCCTTGGCTTTCTCGGCGCTGGCAATCATCATCCAGGTCCAACCATGGTGGACGATCTCCGAGGACTCCGGTGGCATCGAGGCAGCCAGGACGACCCCTGTCGTGCCCGGGCAGAGCGGTGTCGTCGCGCCCGTCGCCGCGTCCGTTCGGCCGCCGGGACGAACCTGCGCGACCGTCACGTCGGACTCGGCCGGGGTCTACACGAATCCGGACTCGTCCGCTTCACCGGTGAAGTACAAGAGCGGAGGAGACCGCATCGTACTGGAGCCGGGTCAGATCCCACCGCCGTTCGACGGCTGGGTCAAGGTTTGGCTCCCCGCCGACGCGCCCGGTTACGGCTTCATGCGCGCCGACACCCTGTCCGCGATCAGCTGTGAACGGCCCGCCGGCGCCCTCCGCTAGCACCACCGTTGCCGCGCCCGGTCTTCATCAAATCGGCAACGCGACCCGGGCGAGGGTCGGCTCGGAGCTGTTCGAGGGTGGCTGGCAGCGGCAGGCGCCAGTTCGGGTACTCGTTCACGGTGCCCGGCAGATTGGGCTGGCGGATCTCGCCAAGCACGTCGTAGAGCGACACGGCGAGCAGCCGGGTCGGGCTGGCCGCCAGCGCGGCGTGCATGCCCACCACTATGTCGTCGTCGGACGGGTCGCCGCCGGAACCGGCCGGCAGCAGGTTCTCGGCACGCAGCATGGCGAGCAGCTGGTGCCGGTCGTCGGCGGCCCGGGACCGCTCATCGGCCTCGCTGCCGGCCAGTTGGCGTAGTTCGGCCCGGACCCGCACGTGCTCGCCGACCAGGAAGCCGGGCGCGGTGGGCAGGTCGTGGGTGGAGATGGTGGCAAGCGCGTTGCGGGGCCAGCGGGCCGGCGGGAGGAACGGCGCGTCCGGGCGTTCGTGGTCGCGGGCGAACCACAGCACGGTGGAGCCGAGCATGTTGCGACCCCGCAGTCCTCGGGTCACCACCGGTTGCACGGTGCCCAGGTCCTCGCCGATCACCACGGCGCCGGCCCGGTGCGCCTCCAGCGCGAGGATGCCGAGCATCGCCTCGGCGTCGTACGTCACATAGGTGCCCTCCCCGGGCCCGGCACCCGGCGGGATCCACCACAGCCGCCACAGGCCGGCGACGTGGTCGACACGGAGCCCGCCGGCGTGGGCGAGCGCTCGGCGCAAGAGGTCGCGATAGGCGGCGTACCCGGTGGCGGCCAACCGGTCCGGCCGCCATGCGGCGAGTCCCCAGTCCTGGCCGAGTTGGTTGAAGTCGTCCGGGGGAGCGCCGATCCGGACTCCGGCGGCCAGCACGTCGGCGAGTTGCCACCCGTCGGCGCCGCCCGGATCGACGCCGACTGCCAGGTCGTGCACGATGCCGACCGGCATCCCGGCCGCGGACGCGGCGGCGGAAGCGGCCGCGAGCTGTTCGCCGCACAGCCGCTGCAACCAGGCGTGGAAGGCCACCTGCGGGGCCAGCTCGGCGCGGGCCTCGGCCACCGCCGGTCCGGCCGGCGTCCGCAGCGGTTCGGGCCAGGTCCGCCAGTCGCTGCCGTGCCGCTCGGCGAGAGCGCAGTACGTGGCGAAGGCGGTCAGCTCCGGATCCGCGTCCAGATCGATCGGCCCGGCCAGCGGGAAGAGCAACTCCAGGGCCGCCCGCTTGGCTCGCCAGACGGCGTCGTAGTCAATCAGGTCACCGGCGTCGGGCCGCAGCGCGTCGATCCGGCCGCGCAGGTCGGCGTCGGCCTCCTGGTACGCGTCGATGTCGGCGACGCGGAGGTAGAGGGGATTGGCGAACCGGCGGCTGGACGGCGAGTACGGCGACGCGGGCACCGGATGGGTCGGGGCCACCGCGTGCAGCGGGTTGAGCAGCACCAGTCCGGCGCCGGTGTCGGCACCCGCCCAGCGGGTGAAGTCGGCCAGGTCGCCCAGGTCTCCCATCCCCCACGACCGGTCCGACCGCAGCGCGTAGAGCTGGAGCATCCAGCCCCAGGCCGTCGGCGGCACGGGGAGCCGGCGGGGCACGACGACGAGCGGGACCTGGCGACCGGCGCAGGTCAGCCGGTGCCAGCCCAGCGGCAGGTCGGCGGGGAGCGTCTCGCCAACCGGGCGACGGCCACCGTCTTCCAGGGTCACCTCGCCGGGAGCGGGCAACGCCCGGGTCCGGCCGGCGGTGAGCACCACCGTGTCGGGCAGGCTGGCGCCGTCGACCACCGCACGAGCGGCGGTGAGGCTGTCCTGGACCGCCGCCGGGCCGGTCGCGTCCACGCCGAGCAGTCCGAGCACCTCCACGACGATCTCCGGGCGGACCCGCACCCGCCGTCCCCGCCAGTCGGTGTACGAGGTAGCCACCCCGTGGGCCGCCGCCAGGGCGGCCAGTCGCCGGTCCATCCGCACCCCCAGACCTTGTCATGTGGCCGTCATCGACGCACGGCCACCCCGGTCGTTGACCGGGCGTTCCCGCCGGTCGAACGGTTCTGGACGGAACGCCTGGGTCAGCCGCAGTGTTCGAATGGGCTGTTGTAGCTGGCTCCGCCGGTCGATCCGCCCCACCTGACGCAGACCCCGGCCGCTCGGGCCCGCACCGGACCGGCGTAGTACTCGAACGAACCGCTGTCGGTCTGCCGGTCGCGGCCCTTGACCTCAAGGTATGCCGAGATCTGGGTACGCACGCCGACCGAGTTGGTCTTCATGGCGACGGTGCAGTTGTTGCCGTTGCCGGAGTTGTACATCAGGTACACCCGCGCGAGCGGCGTCCCGTTCGCACTGACCAGGGGCTTCGAGTTGATCACTTGGTACCCGTTGCCGCATACCTCGACCGGTGTGTGCGGGTTCTTCTCGGGAGGCTCGGCTCCGGGTGTGGTGGGTTCCGGGTCTGGCTTGCCGGTGCCCGCCGGCCCCGGGGGCGGCGCCGCTGAGGGGTCTCCCCGACCGGGGGTGCTGGTCGCCGGGTCCGCCCCGGCGGTCGCCGTCGGGCTGGCCGACGGCCCGGAACCCTCGGCCGGGGGACCAAGGCCCGCGCTGGCCGACGTTCCCGCCTCCGCCTGGTTCGAGGGATCCGTTCGGTTCTCGTCCGCCCCGCGCCACACGCCCACCAGCGCGGTCCCGCCGAGCACCGCGACAACAACCGCCGCCACACCCGCCAACGCGGCGATCCGGCGCCGCCGGCCGCTGGCGGTCGGCGCGACAGGCGACGGCTCGGCTGCGGGCGGCCTGGGAACAGTCGGACCGGTCCCGTCCGGCGCTCCTCCTCGCGGTGTAACCGTGGCCCGCGGTGACGCGTCGGCTTGCCACGTCACGGCCTGCGGTGGCGCTGCCCGTGGTGGGGACGGCAGGGCCGTGGTCGGCCCCGACGCCAGGGCGTCCTGCGCGATCCGCACCGCCCGGACGAACGCCGCCGCGCTCGGGAACCGGTCGGCCGGGTCCTTGGCCATCGCGCGGGTCAGCAACCGCACCACCGATGCCGGTACGTCGGCTGGCAGGGCCGGCGGCTCGTCCTGGAGATGTTGGGTCGCGACCTGCAACGCGTTCTCACCGATGAACGGCGGACGGCCGAGCAGGCAGCAGTACCCGACCGCGGCCAGGGCATAGACGTCGGTAGCCGCGGAGAGGGGTCGACCCGCGATCTGCTCCGGGGCCATGTAGTGCGCGGATCCCAGCACGATGTTGGTGCCGGTAATGCTTGTCACGTTCGCCGACCGGGCCACCCCGAAGTCCACGAGCACGACGGAACCATCCGGCTGGACCAGTAGGTTCCCCGGCTTCACGTCCCGATGGACGATGTTGGCGAGATGGGCGACGTGCAGCGCCTGCCCGGCCTGGGCCAGTACGGAGAGAGTCTCGGCGGCGTCGAGCCGACCGGTATCCTTGATCCGCTGTGACAGCGACGTGCCGTCGATGTACTCCATCACGAGGTAGTCCATGCGGTGACCGTCGACCTCGGTGTCCTCGCCGTAGTCGTACACGGCGACGATGCCGGGGTGCCGGAGCGCGGCCAGCAGCCGCGCCTCGGTGCGGAAGCGGGTGATGAACTCGGTGTCGGAGACCAGCGCCGGCAGCAGTGCCTTGATCGCGATCCGGCGCTTCAGCAGGGTGTCGGTGGCCGACCAGACATCTCCCATGCCGCCGCTCGCGATCCGGTCGTCGAGCCGGTAGCGGTCGTTGAGCACGACTCCTGCGGAGAGCATCCGGACACCGTACCGGTCGGCGGGGCCGAGGCGTCGATGGCGCCGGATCGGCCATCGGCGGGGCCGACGGCCATCGGCGGGCATGGCCGGGCGGGACCCGCCCGCTCGACCGGCGGGGCTAGGGTGGCTCACCATGATGCTGCGTCACATCACCGTCGACTGCGCCGATCCGTACGAGTTGGCCACCTTCTGGAGCGGTGTGACGGGCTGGACAGTGTCTGATGTGGACAAACCGGGTGATGACGAGGTCCTGGTCGAGGCACCGGCCCCGGTGCCGGGCCTGCTGTTCGTCCGGGTGCCGGAGGGCAAGACAGTGAAGAACCGGATCCACCTCGACTGGCAGCCGACGGAACGCGGCCGGGACGGCGAGGTGGAGCGGCTCATGGCGCTCGGCGCCACGCTGCACGAGGACCATCGCGCCGAGGGCGGCGGTCGCGGTTGGGCCACGCTGCGCGATCCCGAGGGCAACGAGTTCTGCGTCGAGCGGGAGGCCGGCTCAGCCGCCGCCGGCTGACCACGACGTCATGGCCCGGTCGCCGGTACGCGGCTGCTCGGTGTCGGTTCGGCGGGCGTGCGGAGTCGAGGGCTCGGACGCTCCCAGAGCCGGCTGGGATCGTTGAGCGGATCGACGTGCCACATCCGGACCGGAATCGTGTGCTCGACCAGGCGGCCCTCCCGGACGGTGGCCTGGGTGCCGGTGAGCGTGGTCCTGGTCGTCTCGAGACTTGTCAGGTAGTCCCTGCCCCGCGGTGACCGGTCGGGTAGCAGGTCGTCGGCCAGCAGCACGGCATCCCACATGGGGATCAGATAGGTGCCCAGGTCGTTGGGTCGGCACGGCTGGCTCGTGAGCTTCGCGGCGGCGTCCAGGGTGCAGGCGTTCCGCACCTCCCCGTCCCGGGCGCCCGCGGCCCGGTCCACGCAGGCGAAGGTCTCGTCCGAGGGGATGCCCAGCACGTCCCGCGAGACGGACACCTGCGTGGTGAGCGTCTCGAACGACGCCGCCGTCAGGTCAGCGCATCCCGGCCCACCGACGTAGTAGTCGATCGGCCAGTCCGCGTTACTGACGGCACGCAGGCGGTAGTCGGCCATGAACCGGCTGACCGAGACGTCGGCGATGACCAGCCGCGGTCGGGAGTGTCCGCAAACCTCGTTGATCCGCTGGACGAAGTCGGCGAACCGCGTCCACCGGTCGGCGAAGTACAGCACCGTCGGCGGGCCGTCGGCGTTGGCCGCGCAGGCGGTGTCGTCCACCCGCTCCAGGCTCGGCAGGTGCCTCGCGGTAGCTCCCACGGCCGGCTTCACCGCGATCAGCAGGTCGTTGACAAGGGACGTCGTGTAGTGGTCGGTCGGGTCTCGCTGCTGGTAGATGTCCAGCCGGAATCCCCCGGGATATCGGTGTCTCAGCCGGTCGATCGTGTCCGTCGCGTAGTCCAAGTTGGACGGGGCAAGCTGGAGGTAACCGGGCCGATCCACGAACGGCCGCCCCGGCGCACCGAGATCGGCGAGCAGGTTCGGAGCGATGAACGGGATGCCGGCGTCGAGCAGCCGGTTGATCGCGCGTTGGGTGAGGTCGCGGCTGTCGCCTCCGCCGATGACGACCGCGCGAGGCCCCAGGGCCGCCCGCCGGTCGATGATCAACTGAGCGATGTCGTCGGCGTGCCGGACGTCCTGGGTGGCGTCGGCGATGACCACATGCAGCCGGTGGTCACCGGCGGCGGAGATCTGGGTCTGCGCGAACAGCAACGCGCGCAACTGGTCGCGTTCGGACGGGTAGTCCCGGCCATCCGCACACCGGGTGGTGTCGCCGGGTAGCGCGTCGCAGGACAGGGCACCCAGCCACACCACGGTGAGATCGCCATCGCGCAATGGCCGATTGTTGCGCAGGATCTCGTGTTGCAGCCTTGCGGCGACCGGGTCCCTACCGAAGACCGGCGTGGCGAAAACGCCAGGGTCGGCGGTGTCCAGCAGGCCGTAACAGCGATCGCCGTCGGGCGTCGCTCGCAGCACGGTGATCCCGGTCGAGGTGGGCAGGGTGTAACAGCGGTTCATCACGCCGGGAAGCCAGTCGGCCCGCGTCCAGCCGAGGAAACCCAGCACGAGGGTGAGCACCACGAGGATGGCGTGGTGCGTGATGGTCAGCTCCGGTTGCCTTACCAGCTTGCCGATCCTGTCGGACACCAGCATCGGGAGGACGATGGCGGCGACGGAGATGGCGAGGGCGCGCGCCTCGGTGCTGCCCCGGAAGAAGTTGGACACGAAGACGGTGGCAGCCGCGAAGACCACGGCCATGCCGCCGAGCAACGCGGTCAGTCGCAGGTTGGGGCTCAGCAGCGTGGCGATGGTCGCCATGACGACCGCCACCAGGATCGTCCAGACGCTCACATAGCCGGTGATCGCCGCGTGGACGACCAGGATCAGCAGGGCGAGTACGGCGGCGAGCCGGGAACGGGGGCGGTCGGCCACGAATCCCGCCAGGCGGTACGTCGCCAGCGGGTCCTCGGCCTCGGTTTCGGTCTGCGCGAAGACGGCGCGAAGTCGGCCGTAGAACCAGGCCAATCCCCAGAGGGCGACGAACGCGAGCAGGACGAGGCCGATCGACCGGAATCCGGAGCCTCCGGTGAACAGGACCCGGACCACGATGAGAGTCGCCAACACCACCGCGGCCGCCCGGAGAACGAAGTCCACGGTCAGCAACGAGCGCAAGGATCTGGTCGAACGTGACTGGTCTGGCACCGGCACCTCGCGGGATTCGACAACATAGGTGACCACCGATAGTAGGAACCGTCGACAATCCGGACGCGCGACCGGAGGACGGCTGAACGTGAGCCTCGGCAGGAGACCCTGCCGGGCCTCAACGCTTCATGAGGGCGAAGATGCCCCAGCCGACGTACTCCCGAGCGTTCGTCACGTAGCGGAGCGGCTCGGTCGTCAGCTCCTCGCGCATCTGCGCGGCCAGTTCGTCGTCCGGGTTGGCGTCGAGCCAGCGGCGCCGGTTGAGCCAGTGGGCCGCGGCGTACCGGTCCCAACTGTCCTGGTCGGTGAGCACCATCTCGACGAGGTCCCAGCCCTCGTCCCCGAACAATCGGACCAGGTCCGGCAGGCTCTTGAAGTGGTCCCTGGTCGGGGCGTAACACGCCTCGACGGTCGCCTGGTCGGGTGGTTCCAGCCGCCAGTACGACTCCCCCACCAGCGCCATACCACCCGGACGCAGGCTGCGCTCCAGGTGGCGGAGCGTGCCCGGGACACCGTGGAAGATCCGGGTGACGCCGATCAACGCAGCCACGTCGACCGGTTCCTCGGCGACGTACCCGGTCGCGTCGCCGTGCAGGAACGTCACCCGGTCGGCGACGCCGAGTTCGACGGCGCGCTTCCGGGCCTTCGCGGTGGACACCGTGCTGATGTCCATCCCGGTGCCGGTGATGCCGTGATCCCGGGCCCAGGTGCAGAGCATCTCCCCCCGGCCGCTGGCCAGGTCCAGCATCGTCTGGCCGGCGCGTAGGTCAATGGCGGCCCCGAGCGTGGCGAGCTTGTCCGCCGTGTACGGGCCGAGGATGCGCATGTCGCCGACCCGGATGGCGTAGCTACGTGGCAGGTCCACGCGAGAACTCCTGAGGATTCAGGGGCGTCGGCCGGTTGCTGCCGATGAAACCGACCGTACGACCCGTACAAAACATCTTCTCTGGTCCTCGTGGGACGACTGACGCCACGCTAATCGGGTGCGATCCGGCGGCCTACCGGATTCCCGACAGCATTCCAAGCAAATGCTTGACATCGACGCATATTCATTCCAGACTCCAAGCATGTCTTTGGAATCCGAAGGTCGACGGACGGTTCGCGACCCGCTCGCCATGCGTGCGATGGCCCACCCCCTCCGACTCAAGCTGCACGCCCTCGTCGGCCGCGAGGGGACCATCACGGCGGCCGAGGCCGCCCGGGCACTGGGCATCAGCCAGGCCCTCGCCTCCCACCACCTACGCCAACTCGCCAAGTACGGCTTCGTCGAGCCGGCCGAGGCACCGGACAACCGGGAACGCCCCTGGCGGACCACCCACAGCTCGACCGGATACGAGCCACCGTCCGACCCGGACGGATGGGACTCGATCGAGGTGCTGGAACGGGTCATCCTGGACCGGGTCACCGTCCAGTTCACCGACTGGCAGCAGCGCCGCGCCGAGGCGGACCCCCGCTGGGCCGAACACACCGGCATCTCGCAGAACCTGGTTTACCTGACCATCGACGAGATGGAAGATCTGCGGCGGGCCTGGGAAGACCTGATCGACCCGCTGGTACGCCGGCGGAGAATCGGCGATGCCGCCGCCCGCCCGGCGGACGCCGTACCCGTGGATGTGACGCTGGTCTGCGCGCCGGTGCCCCCCACCCCGTCCGGCGGCTGAGATGCGCCGGCTCCGGGACCTGCTGGTCGGCCACCGCGACTACCGGTTGCTGCTCTCCGCCAACGTCGTCTCGCTACTCGGCGACTGGATCCTGCGGACCGGCCTGGCCTACCAGGTGTACGTGCTGACCGGCTCCACCCTCGCGATGACCGGCACACTGCTGGCGTCCCTGTTGCCGCAGATCGCGCTCGGCTCGGTCGCCGGGGTGTACGCCGACCGCTGGGATCGGCGCCGTACCATGGTCGCCGTCAACCTGCTGATGGCCGGCACGCTGCTGCCGTTGCTCGCCGTCCAGGACGCGGCGCACGTCTGGATCGTGTACGCCGTCGTGGCCGTCCACAGTTGCCTCGCTCCGTTCTTCGTCGCCGCCGAGGCCGCAATCGTGCCCACGCTCGTACCCACCAAGCACCTGGTCACCGCGAACGGTCTGAACGGACAGACCCGCGACGTCGCCCGGCTCGTCGGCGCCGCGCTCGGCGGCGTCCTCGCCGGCGTTGGCGGGATCGGCCTGCTGGCGATCGTCAACGCGGCCACGTTCGCCGTCGCGTCCGCGATCCTGCTCGCCATCCGGCGGTCCGCCCAGCGCACGGCCGGCACGGGCACGGCCGGCACGGCGGCTTCCCGGTCCGGCGTCGTCCGGGACTGGGCGGAGGGCGTCCGCATCGCCTGGACCAGCCGTACGCTGCGAGTCTTCTTGGCGTTCATCGTCCTCGCCGGCGTCGGCGAAGCAACGATGGGGACCCTGATGCCACCCTTCGTCCGGGACGTGCTGGGCGGTGACGCCGATGCGTACGGCCTGATCATCTCGGCGCAGGCGGTCGGCGGGCTGTTCGGTGGCCTGGTGACGACGCTTGTCGGCCACCGGTTCAGCCCCCGGGTGCTGGCTGGGTGCGGCGCGTTGGTCTTCGGCCTCCTGGACCTCGTACTGTTCCTCTACCCGCTGGTCACTGCGACGTTGTGGCCCGCCGTAGTAATCATGGTGCTGGTCGGGCTGCCTGGCGCACTCACCGTCGCCGGACTCATGACGATCTTCCAGACGGCCACCGGCGACGCACATCGCGGCCGGGTGTTCGGGGCCGCCATGGCGCTGAGATCGGCGGCGATGTTGGCCGGCACCACGCTCGCCGGGACCCTCGGCGAGCGGATCGGCATCGTCCCGGTGATCGCCGTCCAGGGAGTCGGGTACTGCCTCGCGGGGCTGCTCGTGCTGGGCCTCTTGCCAATCGCGACGCCGCGCACGACGGACCGGGTGAAGGAATGGCCCCTTGTCGACGCTACGGGTTGATCAGGGAACCCTCCTCGCGCTCAGTCCTCGTCAGGACGACGCAACCGTTTGACCTCGCCACGCCGCTTCTTGTCGGTGATCCGGCGTTCCTTGGCTCGCCGCGAGGGCTTGGTAGGGCGGCGGGGCGGCGGTGGCGGCGCGATGGCCTCGGCCAGCAGCGCCGCCAGCCGCTCCTCGGCGGCCTCCCGGTTACGCAACTGCGCCCGGTGCTCCGAAGCGGCGATGGTGATCACACCATTCACCAGCCGGTTCGCCAGATTCTTGCGGGCCCGGTCCTTGAGGTGATCGGGCAGGACGGTGGAGTTGTCGAGGTCCCAGGAGAGTTCCGCCCGCGAGTCTGCGGTGTTGACCCCTTGACCGCCCGGACCGCTGGACCGGGAGAACCGCCAGTTCAGCTCACCGGCCGGGATGGAGACCCGGTCGTTGACGCGCAGTTCGTCGGCCATGAACACAGGTTAGTAGGCACCGTGATCAACCGCCCCCGCGTTCCCAGGCGACGCCTCCCCTGAGATGCGAGCTCTATCGCAGGCCGATCGACGTGTCCGTGTCGCGGATCTTGGACAGTTTCCGTCCCATTATGACGGAAACTGTCCAAGATCCGCCGGGAGCACGTCCGCGGCAACCCGGCGGAGCCGGCGGCGCACGGTTGGGAGGGTGGCAACGGCACGGCGAGAGGGGTGGCAACGGCACGGCGGGAGGGTGGCGCGGCAACGTGTCCATGATCTGGCGGCAGGTCAGGTCGGGACCGGCCAGACTCGTCGAGATGATCGCCCGCCTCCCCTCCCGCGACGCATCCGAACTCGACTGGCTGGCGTTCGAACAGCACGGTGTGCTCGCCACCCGTCAGGCATATCGCCTGCTGAACGAGGGCATCGTCCGCAGTCGTGTCCGCACCGGGCGCTGGCGCTCGATCTGCCGGGGCGTCCTCCTGACGGGAAACGGCCAACTCACCCGCGACCAGCAACTGTGGGTTGCGGTCCTGGTCGCCGGACCGGGAGCGGTGCTCGCGGGGGCGACGGCAGCCGCCGAAGGCGGCGTACGCGGCCTGCGCCGGGAGCCACTGCACGTCCTCGTGCCGTCCAGTCGACGCCCGGGACGGAGCCTCCTGCGCCGGCTCCCCCTCGATATGCCCGGTGTCGTGATTCATCGCACCCGGGTGCTGCCCGAGCAGCATCTCCAGGCCGCTCGGCCAACCCGCACGACCATGGCGCGTGCACTGATCGACGGCGCGGGTTGGGCGGGGACGCCGCGCGAGGCGCAGGCTCTGCTGGCTTCGGCGTGCCAGCAGGGCAAGGTTCGGCCCGGCGAGATCCGCGAGATGCTCGGCGTCCTTCCCCGCGCTCCCCGCCGCCCACTCATCCGGCGAACCGTGGACGACATCGCCGGCGGCGCCCAGGCGCTATCGGAGATCGACTTTATCCGGCTGTGTCGCCGACACCACCTGCCCCGGCCGAACCTCCAGAAACACCGGACCGACGCGGGCGGACGGACCCGCTGGCTGGACGCCTACTGGCACGAATGGCGACTGCAGGTGGAGATCGACGGAGCGCACCACATGGACGTACGCCAGTGGGCGGCCGACATGCTGCGGCAGAACGACGTGTGGACGGCGGGTGATCGGATCCTGCGCTTCCCGGCCTGGTTTGTCCGGGCGCACCCGGACCGGGTCGTCACGGCGGTGCGGAACGCCCTCCGCGCCGCGGGTTGGCGGCCAGAGTAAGCGGATCGTGGACAGTTTCCGTCGTATCTCGACGGAAACTGTCCACGATCCGCGAGAACCAACGCGCGCCTCAGCCGCCCTTGGCGATGATGCCGTCCGCCACCTGCTGCGCCTGGTCGATCGGGATGGCGAACCCGATCCCGATCGACCCGTTGCCGTCGATCGTGGCGATCGCGGTGTTCACGCCGACCACCTCGCCCCGGGCGTTGACCAGCGGTCCGCCGGAATTGCCGGGGTTGATCGACGCGTCGGTCTGCACCGCGTTGTGCCGGTTGGCGCCCAGCCGCACCGGCCGGTCGAGGGCGCTCACGATCCCGGCGGTGACCGTTCCGGCGAGACCGAGCGGGGAACCCACCGCGATCACCGGCTCACCGACCCGCGTGGCGCCCGGCTTGGCGAGCGCGAGCGGGTTGAGCTGCGCGTCCGGCGGCACCCTGAGCACGGCGATGTCGCTGCCCGGGTCTCGGCCGACCACCTTGGCCATCATCTGGCGGCCGTCCGGCGTCTCCACCGTCACCTCGGAGCCGCGGCCGCCGCCCCGGGCCACGATGTGATCATTGGTGACAATGTGTTGCAGGTTGTCGATGGCGAAACCCGAACCGGTCGCCGTCGCGCCACCGGGCCCGTCGACCATGACCGACACCACGCCGGGCACCACCTTGTCGGCTGCCGCGATGAGGTCCGGTGGCACCGCCGCGGCAGCCGACGCCGCCGGGGCGGGCGGCTGGTTGGTCTGCGTGGCCACGTACCCGCCGGCCAGTGCGCCGGACACCGTCGACAGCGCGATCACCGCGAGGGCGAAGACCAGGATCCGCCGCCACCGCCGACCCCGTCCGGGTCCGTCGCCGTGGACGCCGTGCCACTCGTCGCCGTACGGGTCAAGACTCGGCGATACGAACCGAGGGCCGCGGGGTTCGCCGAGGCCGGTCTGCACTGCCATCGCTCACTCCTTGCGGTCGGGCGCCGGCCGGTCCCGGGCGGCGCGAGAACCACCGTCACGGCAGGCGGGAGAACCACACCATCGAGCCCATCGCCGCCCCCAGCGCCAGCAACAGCCCCAATCCGATGAAGCGGGCCGAGATGTCCATCCGCTTCGTCTGGTAGCCGACGGACGTACCGATGTCCTCGTAGACCGCGCGGAGTTCCGCGCTCGACGCGGCCTCGTGATAACCGCCGCTGGTCTGCTCCGCGACGGCGTGCAGGGTTTCGCCGTCCACCGGTACCCGGATCGCCCGGCCACCCCGGTCGACCGAGCCGGTCGGCGTACCGAACGCGATGGTGTGCACCGGCACCTTGGCCGCCACCGCCTCCTCACCGGCCGCCTCGGGATCACGCCCCGAGGTGTTGGCGCCGTCCGAGAGCAGCACGATCCGGGCTGGCGGCGGATCCGCGTTGGCCTGCGGGTCGAGCTGCTTGATGGCGCCCAGCGACGTGTCGATCGCCTCGCCGATCGCCGTACCCTGCACGCCGGTGCTGCCTTCGGCCAGCCGTCGGATGCCGGCCCGCAGGGCCGCCCGATCGGTACCCGGTGGAACGATCACCGCCGCGCTACCGGCGAAGGCGACCAGGCCGACGTTGAACTCGTCGGGCAGCTTTCCCGCGAACTTGACCGCCGCGTCCTTCGCCGCGGTGAGCCGGTCCGGATCGACGTCGTCGGCAAGCATCGACGTGGAGACGTCCACCGCGATCATGACCGTCGCCCGCTCCCGGGGCACCTCGACGTCCGCGGCCGGCCGGGAGAAGCCGACCACCAGCAACGCCAGCATCGCCAGGAACAGCCCGGCAGGTACGTGCCGGCGCCACGCCGGTCGGTGCGGCGCCACCCGGTCGAGCAGGCGCAGATTGGTGAACCGCACGGCGTACCGGCTGCGCCGCCGCTGCATCCGCAGGTAGGCGAGCAGCAGCGCGGCCACCCCGAGCAGCAGCCAGAGCCGATGCGGCGACTCGATGGTCATCGGCCACCGCCCGGTGCCCGACACGCGCCGGCCAGCCGCCGCTGGACATGGACGTGCCGGACGATGTCGGCCACCCAGTCCCGGTCGGTACGCAGTTCCAGGCGATGGGCGCCGGCCCGACGGAGTGCGGCGCCGACCTGCTCGCGCTGTTCTGCGGCGGCCGCGGCGAAGCGTTCCCGCAGCAGCGGGTCACCGGTGGCGACCTCCCGCCGCCAGCCCGTCTCCGGGTCGGTGAACGTGATCAGGCCGACGTCCGGAAGTTCCAGTTCCCGCGGGTCGGTGATGTCGACGGCGAGCACCTGGTGCCGGGCAGCGAGCCGGCGCAGCGGTCGCTCCCAGGCCGGCGCGGTCCACGGGGTCTCCGGCAGCCCGTCGAGGAAGTCCGAGACGACCACGACCAGGCCGCGCCGGTGCGCGGCCCGGTGCAGCCCGTCGAGCGCCGTGGCCAGCGACGGCACCCCACCGGAGGTACGCCCCGAGGCCGGTGACGCCGCACCGACGATGCGCTCCGAGGCCGGCGGCACCCTGCCAGCGGTACGCGGCGTGGCCGGCGGACACCCGCCGGACGGTCTGGAGCCGAGCGGCCGGGTCGGCGTACCCGGTGGGCCGAAGCGCGGTGCGGCCAGCAGCGTCCGGAGCAGGCTGAGTAGGTGGGCCCGGCCGGCACCGGTCGGGAACCGCCGGACCTGGTCGGCGCCGAGCAGATGCGCGCCGAGCCGGTTGCCGACACCGACGGTGAGGAAGCCGACCGCCGCCACCGCGGCCACCGCCAGCTCTCGTTTCTCCAGGTCGGCGGTGCCGAAGTCCATGCTCGGGGAGGCGTCGACGAGAAGCCAGGTGGACAGTTCCCGATCAGCGTCCACCTCGCGGACGTGCGGCACCGCGGTCCGCGCCGTGACCGCCCAGTCCATCCGGCGGACCTCGTCCTCCCCGGGGCGGTACTCCCGGCTGCCGGCGACTTCACTGCCGGGTCCGGGCAGCAGGCCCAGGTGCTGGCCGTGCAGCAGGCCGTCGAGCCGCCGGGTGATGGTCAGCTCAAGCCGGCGCAGCCGATCCTCCGGCGTCAGGTCCCGCAGGGTCGGATCGGCGGTCGCGGTCATGCCGGCCACCCGCCGGCCCGGGTGCGGCCCATGACGGACCGCCTGCCTCCGTCCGCAACCGTGGGTACTGCCACGCCGGGCCCCCGCCGGGTCGCGGTGGTCACGCCGGTCCCGCGCCGGGTCGCGGTGGTCACGCCACCGCCAGATCGACGTGGTAGTCGTGGGCCGGCGCGACCCGAGGCGGGGGTACGGCGTCCACCAGTCGGTGGATCACCCATTCCGCGGCCACGCCGTCGGCGACCGCGTCGAAGGAGAGCACCAGCCGATGTGCCAGCACGTCCGGGGCGAGTTCCCGGATGTCCTCCGGCAGCACGTAGTCGCGTCCGCGCAACAGCGCCTGCGCCCGGGCGGCGGCGACCAGGCCCAGGGTGGCGCGCGGGCTCGCGCCGTACGCGAGCAACGGTGCCACGTCGGGCAGGCCGAACCGGGCCGGGTCCCGGGTGGCCAGCACCAATCGGACCACGTACTCGGCGAGGGCGTGGTGCACGAAGACCCGCCCGGCGCGCGCCTGCAAGGCCTGTAGCCGCGCCGGGTCGAGCACCGTCCGCGAGGTGGGTCGGTCGCTGCTCATCCGGTAGAGGATGGCCAGTTCGTCGGCGTCCGAGGGGTAGCCCACGGTGACCTTCATGAGGAACCGGTCCCGCTGCGCTTCCGGCAGTTGGTAGACGCCCTCGGATTCGATCGGGTTCTGGGTGGCCAACACCAGGAAGGGCGCCGGTACGGGGAAGCTGCGCCCGCCGATGGAAACCTGGCGTTCGGCCATCGCCTCCAGCAACGCGGACTGCACCTTCGCCGGTGCCCGGTTGATCTCGTCCGCCAACACCAGGTTGGCCATCACGGGGCCCAGTTCGATGTCGAAGGTTTCCTGGCTGGCCCGGTAGATCCGGGTGCCGACGATGTCCGAGGGCACCAGGTCGGGGGTGAACTGGATGCGGGAGAAGCTGCCCCCCACGGCCGTCGCCAGGCTCTGCGCGGCGAGTGTCTTGGCAACTCCCGGTACGCCTTCGAGCAGGCAGTGCCCGTCGGCAAGCAACGCGGTGAGCAGCCGCTCGACGAGCCGGTCCTGGCCCACGATGACCCGTTTGACCTCGAACAATGTCTGCTCGAGATCGGTGGCGACCGACACGTCGACCGAGGTGTCGACCGTACTGGGCGCCTGAGCCATGGTGTCCGACATGTCCGTCACGACGCAAGCTTCCCGCGTCCGACCCGACTAAACCCGAGAATCACTCATTCTGCCCGCTCCCCACCTTCACATGATCTTCGCCAATCTGTCGGTACCGCTTGCTAGCGTTCTCGCGCGCGACCGTCGAGCGGACGGTCGCGGGGACAGCCGGGCCGGGAGACGGATCGGGGGCCGGCCCGGCTCCCGCAGCACGCGACCACCACGGACCATCGGACCGGCAGCACGCAGCCAACACGGACCACCGGACCGGCAGCACGCGACCACCACGGACCACCGCCAGCACGACGCCACCTGGGCGGACAACAAAAGCGGTCCCTTCCCCGACCGGGAAGGGACCGCCGATGTGTGGTTCGGCCGAGCGTCAGGAGAGGACGGCCAGGTGGAAGGCGCGGTCGGCGGGCTGACCCGCGGAGTTGTACGTCGCGACGTACACACCGTTGGGCGTGTCGAGACGCGGTGCCACTGCGATCTCGCCGGGCGGCGGGATGTACTCGTCGTCGTTGAGCGCCACGGTACCGACGAACGCCGAGCCGGTCACGTCGTGGCTGAAGATGACCTCGTACTCGCCGGGCCCGAACCGCTGGGCCGAGACGGCCTCGAAGCCCCGGACCAGGCTGCCGTCCGGGTCCACCACCGCGAAGAACGACTGCGCGGTCGGCGGCATCCCCGCGGTGGTCTCGGGCACCAGGGCGTTCCTCGCCTTCGCCGCGGCCGCCTTGCTGACCGGCGGCTGGGCGCCACCCTTCACCTCGCTGACGGGGCCGCCACCGGCCCGACTGCCGGCGCCTGGCTGGGCTCTCGGACTGTCGTCTGGCGCCGCGACGGCGATGCCGCCACCGAGCACGGCGAACGCGACCGCGCCGAGCGCCAACGCGGTCGCCTTACGGCGGAAGATGTTGACCATGAGGATCTCTCTTTTCTTTGCCCTGAAAGGGACGGGAATTGCCCTGCTCAACGATCCTTCGGTCACGACGACGCGGTTTCCTCGAACCCCCTCTCCTGATCACTCGGTCACAATTCCGGCCCCGGAAGGATCGCCGTCGAAGGCACGGAAACCCTGATCAGACAAGGGGATCCGGCGCACGTCGCGGCACACGCCGATCCAGCCCGAGACCGGAATCCTGGCGGGCTTCAACTGTCCACACCGGCCATGTCGTAACCAGGACGGAACGTAACACCGGCGTAATGCGACGGTCAATGAATGACGCGCCGACGCCAAAAGCCGACCATTCGCATTCGCATTCGCGGTTTGCGAATGAGAGACGCATTCCCCTCAGGCCCGCACGGCCGTCGGCGACAGCCCATACACCAGCGCGTCGACAAGCGCGCGCCAGCTCGCCTCCACCACGTTGGGATGGACGCCGACCGTGGTCCAGTCCCGCCCGCCCGTGCCGGCCGTCTCCACGAGCACCCGGGTGACGGCGTCGGTTCCGTGGCTGCCCTCCAGAATGCGTACCTTGTAGTCGGCCAACTCGAAGTCACGCAGTCTCGGGTGGTGCCGGACCAGGGCGGCCCGCAACGCCTCGTCGAGGGCGTTCACCGGCCCGTTGCCCTCCGCGGTGGCGATCACGCGTTCGCCACGCACCCGTACCTTGACCGTCGCCTCGGACACCACCGCGCCGTCCTCCCGATGCTCAACCAGCACCTTGTACGACTCCAGGGTGAACGGCCGGGCCACGCTGTCGTCGGCCAGTTCGGTGCGGACCAGCAGCTCGAACGAGGCGTCCGCCGCCTCGAACGACCAGCCGCCCGCCTCCAGTTCCTTGACCCGGTTTGTCACCTGAGTCACGGTCTCCGGACGGCCGGCCAGGTCCAGCCCGAGTTCACGACTCTTGAGCTCGATGCTGGCCCGGCCGGCCATCTCGGTTACCAGGATCCGCATGTCATTCCCGACCACAGCCGGGTCCACATGGTTGTAGAGCACGGGATCCACTTTGATCGCGCTCGCGTGCAGCCCCGCCTTGTGGGCGAAGGCCGCGGCCCCGACGTACGCCTGGTGGGTGTCGGGGGCGATGTTGGCGATCTCGGCGATGGCGTGCGAGACGCGCACCATCTGTTCCAGACACCCCGCGGGTAACACGGGCATGCCCAGCTTGAGTTGCAGGTTGCCGACCACGGCGAAGATGTCGGCGTTGCCGGGGCGTTCGCCGTACCCGTTGGCCGTTCCCTGCACGTGTCGCACGCCGGCCTCCACCGCCGCCACGGTGTTGGCCACCGCACAACCAGTGTCGTCCTGGCAGTGGATGCCGAGCCGGTCGGGTCGCACGCCGAGCCGGTCGGTCAGATCTCCGATCGCGGCGGTGATCCGGGACGGCAGCATCCCGCCGTTGGTGTCGCAGAGCACCACGACCTCGGCGCCGGCCGCCAGCGCGGTCTCCACCACCGCCGCCGTGTACGCCGGATCGTGCTGGTAGCCGTCGAAGAAGTGTTCGCAGTCGAGGAAGACGCGCCGGCCCTGGCCGACGAGGTGGGCCACGGTGTCCCGGACCATCGCCAGGTTCTCCGCGCCGTGGGTACGCAACGCCCGCTCGACATGCCGGATGTCGGACTTGGCGACCAGGCAGACGGCCGGCGTATCGGCGTCGAGCAACGCGCGTACCTGCGCGTCGTCGGTGACCGGCCGGTCCGGCTTGCGGGTGGCGCCGAACGCGACGAGCAGCGCGTGCCGCAGGTTCAGGTCGGTGTGGGCGCGCCGGAAGAACTCGGTGTCCTTGGGCACCGCGCCCGGCCAGCCGCCCTCGATGAAGCCCACGCCGAAGTCGTCGAGCAGCCGGGCCACCGCCAGCTTGTCCACCACCGAGTAGCTGATCCCCTCGCGCTGCGCCCCGTCGCGCAACGTGGTGTCGTAGACCTGGAATTCCATCGACGTACCTTCCTCAGAGACGTGGCCCGGGAGATTGCCCAAACAAAAAGACCCCCCGCGGGTCGCGGGAGGTCTGCGCGCTCGGCGAGGGTGGCCGGCGCGCTAGCTGCTAATGACGGGTACGAACAGCGGCACGTTCCGGACTCTGCCATGCCGACCGCCTGCCGGGAAGCAGAATCCAGATAGCGGGATGACCTGGCGGGGGCGCTCCGCGGTCCAGCCGGCGCCATCCCCGGTCTGGGTGTAGGAATCCGGACCACGGGGTAGTTGTTTGCTAGATGACAACCGAACGGCTAGGGAGTGGTACAGCGATGGACAGGTACGACACGCAGCCGCAGACCACCGAGAGCGTGACCGACCCGGCCCTGAGCGGCTCGCCGGACACGTTCGACGCGTGGCGCTACCGGGACGAGTCCACGGTGGCCGGCGCCGATCTGGTCGGCTACCACGTCGAGGCCACCGACGGCGGCATCGGCAAGGTCGACAGCGCCAGCCAGGAGGTCGACGCCAGCTACCTGGTGGTCGACACCGGTCCGTGGATCTTCGGGAAGAAGGTCATGGTGCCGGCCGGCATGGTGGATCGGGTGAACCACGACGACCAGAAGGTCTACGTCGACCGGACCAAGGACCAGATCAAGGCCGCCCCGGAACTCGACGAGGGCGCCCACTCCGACCCGGCCTACCGGGACCGGCTGGGCGGCTACTACAGCGGCACCTACCACGAGCCGGGCGCCGGGCTGCCGCCGCGCTCCTGACCCTGCCGTTTCCGGCCCGGCCATGGCTCTTGGCCGGGCCGGCCGTCGCCCTGGAGCCGGGCCGGCCGTCGCTCTGAGCCGGGCCAGGCGTCGCAGGGCATCGGTACGGTGATCGGGTGACTATCGAGTCTGCTCCCACCACCGGGTCCTTCACCGAATGCTTCAACTTCCGCGATGTCGGCGGGCGCACCGGTCTGGACGGCCGCCTCGTGCGCACCGGTCGGCTCTACCGGTCCGATTCGCTGCACCGGTTGTCGGCGGACTGGGACGCGTTCCGCGCGCTCGGTATCCGCACGGTGATCGACCTGCGCCGGCCGACCGAGGTGACGCGGGACGGTCGCGTGCCGCACCATGACGGCCTGACCTACCGGCACATCCACCCCGAGCACCGGGAGTGGTCGGAAACGCCGTACGACGACCGGCACGACCTGGCCCGCTATCTGGCCGACCGGTATCTCGACCTGGCCGAGACCGGCACCGCCGGCATCGGCGCCGCCCTCGGCGTCATCGCCGACGCCGACAGCGCACCGGCGGTCGTGCACTGCTTCGCCGGCAAGGACCGGACCGGGGTGGTCTGTGCGCTCACCCTGTCGCTGCTCGGCGTCGACGAGGCCGAGATCGCCGCCGACTACGCCCTCAGCACCGTCGCGTCGCAGCGGTACACGGACTGGGCCCGCGCGGCCCAACCGGACGCCGTCGAACTGCCGCCGCCGTTCCTGGCGTCGCCGGCCGAGACGATGGCCATGTTCCTCGACGGCCTTCGACATCGGCACGGCAGCGTCGAAGGGTACGTCCGCGCGACGGGTCTGTCGGCGGGCCAGATCGACGACCTTCGCGGACACCTGCTCGACTGACGCCGTCGGCCGCCCCGCCCGCACACCTCGCGCCAGCGGTCGCGCGCCACGACCGGCACGCCAGCGCTCCTCGCGCCCGCGCCCGCGCCAGCGCACCTCGCGCCTCCGTCCGCGCGCCACGACCCGGCGCGCGGACGAGGACGCGTGCTCAGCGGACCCGGTGCACCCAGCCGTGCCGGTCGTCGATCCGACCCCGCTGGATGTCCTCCAGGGTCTGCCGCAACGACATGGTCACCGTCCCCGGCTCTCCGCCGTTCGTCGCGAACTCACCCTCCGGTGACCGGACCGTCCCGATCGGGGTGATCACGGCGGCGGTGCCGCAGGCGAAGGCCTCGGTGAGCCGCCCGCTGGCCGCGTCGCTGCGCCACTCGTCGAGGCTGACCAGCCGCTCGTGGACCGGGTGCCCCGCCTCCCGGGCCAGCGTGATGATCGATTCCCTGGTGATCCCGGGCAGGATCGTCCCGGTCAGCGGCGGGGTGACAAGCGTGCCGTCGTCGTAGACGAAGAAGACGTTCATGCCGCCCAACTCGTCGATGTACCGCCGTTCGACCGCGTCGAGGAAGATCACTTGGTCGCAGCCGTGCTCGATCGCCTCGGCCTGCGGGGCGAGCGAGGTCGCGTAGTTCCCGCCGCACTTGGCGGCACCGGTGCCGCCGGGAGCGGCCCGGGTGTAGTCCGGAGACACCCACAGCGACAGCGGTTTCACCCCACCCGTGAAGTACGCCCCGGCCGGCGAGGCGATGAGCAGGTAGAGGTACTCGCTTGCCGGCCGCACGCCGAGGAACGCCTCGCTGGCGAACATGAACGGACGCAGGTAGAGGCTGCCCTCGTCACCCTCGGGCACCCAGTCCCGATCGATTTCGATGATTCTGTGCAGCGAGTCCATGAACACCTCCGGCGGCAGCGGCGGCATCGCCATCCGCCTGGCCGAGGTGACGAACCGGGCCGCGTTGGCCTCCGGCCGGAACATCGTGATCGTGCCGTCGGCCGTCCGGAACGCCTTGAGCCCTTCGAAGATCTCCTGGGCGTAGTGGAACACGGCGCTCGCCGGATCCATCGGAATGGGCGCGTAGGGCTCGACCCGGGCGTCGTACCAGCCCTTGCCGTCGGCGTACCGGATCGTCACCATGTGATCCGTCATGACTCGGCCGAATCCGGGCGCGGCCAGCACGGCGGCGCGCTCGGCGGCGGATACCGGAGCCGAATTCGGACGGATCTCGAAGTCGAGCTTGTCACCACCGCTCATCGCGTTGACCTCCATGCAGAACTGGTTGGGGAGACACCCTGCCAGATTGACCGGCAACTGAAAACTACCCCGAACGTTCGTTCAGGGGGAGCCCGTGGTTCGACCGACGGCGACGGCGAGCCCGGCGCGTGGCGCGCCGGACCGGTCGACGACCGGGACACGCGGGCGTGTGCTGGAGCCGCGCGGCGCGCGGCGCGCTGGGATCGTCAGGCGACAGCGGCCGCGAGCCGCTCGCCTACCTCGGCGGTACGCACCGGCGCACCCGCCACCCGGTCGACGAGTTCCGCCGCGACCGCCGCCGATACGCGCGCCGCCGCCTCGGGGTGCCCGAGGTGATCGAGCAGCAGCCCCACCGACAGGATCGCCGCGACCGGATCGGCCACTCCCTGCCCGGCGATGTCCGGTGCGGACCCGTGCACGGGCTCGAACATCGACGGGTATCGCCGGTCCGGGTTGATGGAGCCACTCGCGGCCAGCCCGATCCCGCCGGTCACCGCGGCGGCGATGTCGGTGAGGATGTCGCCGAACAGGTTGTCCGTCACCATGACGTCGTACTGCTGCGGCCTGGTCACCAGATACATGGCCGCGGCGTCCACGTGCTGGTAGTCCGTGCGTACCGTCGGATGGTCGGCCGCCACCGCCGCGAAGGTCCGGGTCCAGAGCGAGCCCGCGTGGGTGAGCACGTTGGACTTGTGCACCAGGGTCACGGTGCGCCGCTCACGACGCTCGGCCCTGGCGAAGGCATCGCGGATCACCCGTTCGACGCCGTGCCGGGTGTTCAGGCTCTCCTCGGTGGCGATCTCGGCCGCGGTGTCCCGGTGCAACACTCCGCCAGCTCCGGCGTACAGACCCTCGGTGCCCTCCCGCACCACGAGCAGGTCGATGTCGCCGGCCTTGACGTCCGCCAGCGGGCCGGTGGTGCCGGGCCAGAGCCGGGACGGCCGCAGATTGACGTACTGGTCGAAGGCGAACCGCAGACGCAGCAGAAGACCACGTTCCAGCACGCCGGGCGGCACCGACGGGTCGCCGACGGCACCGAGCAGTATCGCGTCGTGCCCGGCCAACTCGGTCAGGACGCTGTCGGGCAACACCTCACCGGTCCGGGCGTACCGCGCGGCGCCGAGGTCGTACTCGGTGGCCTGCACGCCGGGTAGCACGGCGTCGAGAACGAGGCGAGCCTGCTCGACAACCTCGGGGCCGATGCCGTCCCCGGCCACCACCGCGATCCGCGCCACCGCCACGTCGAACTCCTCGCCTCCGCCGTCCAGGGAACCCTAGGCCAACGTCCCGATGAGCGGTACGCGCGTCCCACTGGATGAACAGTGACCCAACGTACAGGACTTTCACAGCGCCGATCCACCGAACGGTCACCTCCATCACCTAGCGTGATGCACCGGAGGGGGGCAACATGATGCTGCACCGAGCGGGCCGGATGGCGGGGCTGGAGCCGCCGGTCGTCCACGACCGGACGCCCGACCTGCACATCGGGACGGGCATCGTCAGCGGTCGGGCGGTTGACCTGGTCGGCACCGCCCCGCCCGACCGGATCGTCGCCCGGCACATCATCCACACCTCGACCGCCGAGTTCCTGCTGATCCTCAACGCCCCCGGCGGCCTGGGTCGGCGCGACATCAGCGAGGCGCTCGCCGACGCGGTCGCCGAGCTACGCGCTATCGACGTCACGTACAGCCCACTCCGCCCCGAGAGCCTGGTGTCCCGCCTCCGCCGGGGCGAGATCTCCGCCGAGGCATACCCGCCGTTGGCCGACATCGTCGCCCGATGCGCGGCGATGCGCGCGGCCACCGACGGCTGGTTCGACGCCTGGGCGATGCCGGGCGGGTTCGATCCCGGTGGCCTGCTGGTCGGCTGGGCCGTCGAGCGGGCCGCCACCCGGCTGCGCGCCGCCGGCATCGCCGACTACGCCGTGGTCAGCGGGGCCGACCTGGTGGTACGCGGCCAGGCTCCGCACGGCGGCCCGTGGCGGATCGCGATGCACCACCCGACCCGACCCCGACGGTCACCGCTGATGCTGGAGATGACGGCGGGCGCGGTCGGCACGTCCGGGGTGGCGGGCCGGCGCAACCACGTCTTCGACCCACACACCGGCGAGCCGGTCCACCACCTCGCCAGCGCCACCGTCGTGGGACCCGAACTCGCCGTCGCCGACGGATACGCCACCGCCCTGTTCGCGGCCGGGCCGGTGGGCTACGACTGGTTCCCGAGTTCCGACGGCTACCAGGCGCTGTTCGCCGGTCCGGGCTGAGCGACCGCGCGATAGGCCGTTCCGCTCCGCCGTGCCCGCCTCGGCGTGCCGACCTGCGATTCCACTGGGACCGAGGATCGACACCCGGTCGGCCCCCACGCCTCGGCAACGGTCGTGAGGGCCGACCATCGACGACTACGCGTGGCTCGCGCACGTCGGGGTGCCGGCCACCCGGCTGAGACGCCGTGCCTCGTCACCCGAAGACGAGCCCTGCGTCGGGAAGCTCACCGGGTAACCTCGTCGATACGCTATCGAATCGACGCAACTCGCCGCAAGCGCTCGCCCTCGGGCATCCCGTAGATATCCACAGTAGATGGCACGTGAACTCGCGCTCAGCGGTCCGCGGTCGGTGGCGGATGGCCGCTGTAGGTGCCGACGAAGCGGAACCGCAGCCCCGGCTCCCGATACTCCTCCATGGCGTGGGCGAGCCAGCCCGCCGTACGCGCGATGGCGAAGATGGCCTCACCGGCGTCGGCGGACATCCGGCAGGTGTGGGCGAGCGCGGCGAGTGCGAAGTCGACGGTGGGTAACTGCGGCGACCGGCGCCGGGCCGCTTCGAGCAGGCCGTCGATGGCCGCCCGAGCCCCGTCCACGGCCGGCACGGGGGTGATCAGATCCAGCAGGGCCGCCGCCCGGGGATCTCCGTCGGGATAGAACCGATGTGGTCGCCCCGCGAAGCCCGTCACGTGTCCCTGCCTTCGCAACGCCTCCGAGTAGACCCCGATCGGGTCGCCGGTGGTCATCGCGTCCGCCAGCAGCCGGTACGCGTACCCGGCCGCCAGCCCGTGCAACGGGCCCTCGGATGCGCTGAGACCCGCGGCCACCACGGCGTACGGGTGGGCCCGGGTCGACGCTGCCACCCGGGCGGCCAGTGTGGACGCCGCCAGGTCGTGGTCGGCGAGCAGCACCAGCGCGCCGTTGAGGGCGGCCAGCCCGGCCGGATGCGCCGGCTCGGCGGTGAGCCGGGGCCACAACCGGTCGGCCAGCCGCAGACCGGCGGGATCGTCGCGCGGCTCGATGCCGACCAGCGGCAGCGCGTCGACGAGGACGCCCAGCAGGTTGGCGCCGGTCGCGGCGACGGCGTCCGCCTCGGTGGTGAACCGCAGGGGGTCGACCGACGCCGCCACGCCGGCGATCAACCGCAGCCGGTCGACCGACAGCACCCCGGGAGGCAGTGCGGCGATCGCCGTGCGAGCCAACCCGACCACGTCGGCGGCGCCCGCGAACCGGACCTCCGGATCGAACCGTTCCGTCCACAGCCAGTGCGCCACGGTCTCGAAGGTGTGCGTCCGGGCCAAATCGGTGGCGTCCCGACCTCGGTAACTGAGCCGGCCGCCACTGATCAGCGTCAGCGCGGTGCGGATCACCGGACCCTGCCCGCCGGTCCGCCGACCCCGCTTGCCGCCGGCGACGAGCCGGTCCACCTCCGCCGCGTCGAAGAGGCTTCCCCGCCCGTCCGATCCTCGAACGCTGTGCAGTACGCCACGGCTCACATACGCGTACACGGTCTCCGGTTTGACGCCCAACCGCCACGCGACCTGCTCGGTGGTGAGCCGTTCCGGCTCGTCGGGATGGTCCATCCGCCAATCGTCACATTGATTGGTCAACGTTGACAACTCATGCAACGTGAACGAAAGTCGCGCCGGACGACGAGGAGGGAATCCATGCCGCACCCGGTGAACACCTCCGCTCCCGACCGGAGCGCCGAGCCCGCCCCCACCGACCCTGGCAGCGCCGAGCGGAACCGGGGCGTCCCGGCTCCCCGCCGGGACGACCGGCCCATCGACGTGCCGCGCGGCCTCAGCGGGGTGGTGGTCACCGAGACCGAGATCGGCGACGTCCGCGGTCGGGAGGGCTTCTACCACTACCGGCAGTACTCGGCGATCGATCTCGCCGAGCGCCGGAGCATCGAGGACGTCTGGCACCTGATGATCGACGGGGAGCTGCCGGACGCCGCCCGTGGCCGCGCGTTCGCCGCCGAGATCGCGCCACTACGCCGGATCCCGGACGCCCTGCGGCCGATGCTCACCTCGATCGCCCGGGACGCCCGGTCACGACCGTTGGACGGGCTGCGTACCGCGCTTTCGCTTGCCGGTTCGGCGCGCGGCGTACGGCCGCTGATGGACCTCGATCCGGCCGCCCGCCGGGCCGACGCGCTGTACGCCTGTGCGCTCACGCCGACGTTGCTCACCGCCCTGCACCGGGTGCGGGCCGGCCTGGCGCCGGTCGAACCGCGGGACGACCTCGGCTACGCGGCGAACTACCTCTACATGTTGACCGGCAGCGAGCCGGATCCAGCGCACGCCCGGGCCATCGAGCAGTACCTGATCTCGACAATCGACCATGGTTTCAACGCTTCGACGTTCACCGCCCGGGTGATCGCCTCCACGGGAGCCGACCTGATCGCCTGCCTGTGCGGTGCCGTCGGCGCACTGTCCGGACCGCTGCACGGCGGCGCACCGAGTCGCGCGCTGGACAGCCTCGACGCGATCGGCGCCCCGGACCGCGTCGACGGGTGGATCCGCGACCGGGTGCTCGCCGGCGAGCGGATCATGGGCTTCGGCCATCCCGTCTACCGCACCGAGGACCCGCGCTCCCGGATGCTGCGCGGCCTCGCCGAATCCCTCGGCGGCGACCTGGTCGACCTCGCCACCCGGGTCGAGCGCCGCGTCCTCGAACTGCTCGCCGAGTTGAAGCCGGGTCGCGAGTTGCACACCAACGTGGAGTTCTACGCCGGCGTGGTGATGGAGCTGTGCGGCCTGCCCCGGGACATGTTCACCCCGACGTTCGCCAGCAGCCGGGTCATCGGCTGGTGCGCGAACATCCTGGAACAGGCCGCCGACAGCAAGATCATCCGTCCGAGTGCCCGGTACGTCGGACCGCCACCGCCGCAGCCGGTCCCCGACGTCGGCTGAGCCACCGGACCGACTGTCGCGGCGGCGGGTGCCGGAGGGGTTCGGCACGCGGCGGACCCCTCCGGCCGGGCCTCGACCGTGCTCAGTCCTCCCGCAGGTCGACGGCGCTCGCCGAGGTGGCGCCGACCGAGGCGGCGGCCGAGTCGAGCAGGTCCACCCCCACCGCCGAATCGACGGTGAGCGTCATCAGCGCCTCACCACCGGCCTCCCGGCGGGCCACCTGCATAGCGGCGATGTTCACGCCCGCCTCGCCGAGGATCGAGCCGACCGCGCCGACGACACCGGGCCGGTCCGCGTACCGGAAGAAGAGCAGGATGCCCTCGGCCGCCAGTTCGAGGTCGAAGCCGTCGACCTCGGTGAGCTTGCCGACGTCCCTGGTTCCGGCGCTGACCAGAGCACCGGAGACGGTGACCATGCGCCCGTCCGGCAGGGCTCCCCGGACGGTGACCAGGTTGGGCAGCTCGCCGGCCTCGCCGAACGTCGCCAGCGCGACCTCGACCCCGCGGTCGGCGGCCAGGTGCGGCGCGTTCACGTACGTCACCTGCTCCTCGACCACGGAGGCGAACAGGCCCTTCGTGGCGGCCAGCCGGAGCACCGTCACGTCGTTTGTCACGATCTCGCCGCGTACCTCGACCGTGACGCTCGCCGCGACCTGACCGGCGACGGCGGTGAACACCTTGCCGAGCTTCTCCGCGAGCGGCAGCAGTGGCCGGACGTCCTCGGCGACCACGCCGCCGGCCTGCACGTTCACCGCGTCCGGGACGAACTCGCCCTGCAGGGCCAGCTTGACGCTGCGGGCCACCGCGAGCCCGGCCTTGTCCTGCGCCTCCGCCGTGGACGCGCCCAGGTGCGGGGTCGCCACCACGTTGTCGAACGCGAACAGCGGCGAGGAGGTGCACGGCTCCTTGGCGTACACGTCGATGCCGGCGCCACCGACCCGACCTTCCGCGATCGCGTCGGCGAGCGCCTGCTCGTCGACCAGACCACCGCGGGCGGCGTTGACGATCCGGACGCCCGGCTTCACGATCGCGAGTTCCTTCTCGCCGATGAGGCCCACCGTCTCCGGGGTCTTGGGCAGATGGATCGAGATGAAGTCGCTCTCCCGCAGCAGTTCCTCGAGACCGACGAGGCGCACCCCGAGCTGGGCCGCCCGGGCGGGCTGGATGTACGGGTCGTACGCGATGAGCCGGGTGCCGAAGGCGGCGATGCGCTGGGCGAAGAGGACGCCGATGCGGCCCAGACCGACCACGCCCACGGTCTTGCCCTGGAGTTCGACGCCGGTGTACTTGGACCGCTTCCACTCCCCCGCCTTCAGCGCCGCGCTGGCGCTCGCCGTGTTGCGAGCCACCGCCAGCAACAGGGCGACCGCCTGCTCGGCCGCCGAGACGATGTTGGAGGTGGGGGCGTTGACCACCATCACGCCGCGGGCGGTGGCCGCCGGCACGTCGACGTTGTCCAGCCCGACCCCGGCCCGGGCGACGACTGTGAGCTGCGGCGCCGCGGCGACGGCCTCGGCGTCGATCTGGGTGGCGCTGCGCACGATGACCGCGTCCGCGGTGGCGAGCGCCGCCAGCAGCGCCGGGCGGTCGGTGCCGTCGACATGGCGGACGTCGAAGTCGTGGGCGAGCACGTCGATGGCGGCGGGGGCGAGTTCTTCGGCGATCAGTACGACAGGAGTCATCGGTCCTCGTAAGCGTCGTCAGGAGGTTCTCGGGGCCGCGGGGCGCCGCTCTGCGCCCCACGCTGATCCGTGCCATGCGGCGGTCGACTCCTGGCCGGCACGCCTACCCGCGATCGTAGGCCGCCACCGATACCAGCAGGCACGGCATCCACCGTGAGTGGCCTCACAAACGTCACCTAACCGCCCGCCATGGGGACGCAACGCCCATCCTGTTTCCCCTGTCCTCAGCGCGGGTACCACCCATGTCTGCCACACAAATGCCGGTCACGGGTGTCCAGCCCGTTCCAGCACGCGCAGGAGCAGCCGGATGTCGGGATGTCACAGCACGCTTCGATGAGCGGACGGTGGCGCAAACTCCTGGCGTTCGTCCAGCGGTATCCGCTCGCCCACTTGATCATCGGGCTGATCGGCCATGTCATGTTCTTCAGCGGCAGCGTGCTGTATGTGCTGGACGTCACCCAGGTCGGCCGCTACCTGTTCCTGGTCGGCAGCTCCGCCATGCTCGTCGGGGCGCTCGGCGAGGTGGCGAAGAACATCGGCCGGCGCAGCCTCCGCCGGCACGACATCGACCCCGTCACCGGAGGGACGCCCATCCCTGCCCCCGCCCCGGCGCTCCCGCGATCTTTGGCCCGGGTATAAGGGATCTACAACCCATAGTCGAGCCCGAAGTGCAAGATCGCGAGGGAGGGGTGGGAACGCCGGGGCAGGGGGGTGGGGAGGGAACGGTGTCAGGCGGTTTCGGTGATCGGCCGGTCCACCCAGCTCATCATGCCGCGCAGTTGCTGGCCGGTCTCCTCGATCGGATGCGCCGCCCCTTCGGCCCGCCACTTCGTGAAGTTGGGCCGACCGGCGTCGTCCTCGGCGATCCACTCCCGGGCGAACTCGCCCGATCGGATCTCGGCGAGGATGCGCTTCATCTCCTCCTTGACCCGGGCGTCCACCACCCGGGGGCCGCGCGAGTAGTCGCCGTACTCGGCGGTGTCCGAGACGCTGTACCGCATCCGCGCGATGCCGCCCTCGTACATCAGGTCGACGATCAGCTTCAGCTCGTGCAGGCACTCGAAGTAGGCGATCTCCGGGGCGTAGCCGGCCTCGGTGAGCACCTCGAACCCGGTCTGTACCAGCGCGGCCGCGCCGCCGCAGAGCACCGCCTGCTCGCCGAACAGGTCGGTCTCGGTCTCCTCGGAGAAGCTGGTCCGGATCACGCCGGCCCGGGTGCCGCCGATCGCCTTCGCGTACGCCAAAGCCAGCGCCAGCGCACCGCCGGTGGCGTCCTGCTCGACGGCGACCAGGCAGGGCACGCCCTTGCCGTCGACGTACTGGCGGCGCACCAGGTGCCCCGGCCCCTTGGGAGCCACCATCGCCACGTCCACGTCGGACGGTGCGGTGATGAAGCCGTACCGGATGTTGAAGCCGTGCCCGAAGAACAGCGCCTTGCCGGCGGTCAGGTTCGGCGCGATGGCCTCGGCGTACAGCGAACGCTGCACGGTGTCCGGCGCCAGCACCATGATGACGTCCGCGGCCGCGGCGGCCTCCGCCGGCGTACGCACCGCCAGCCCCTGCTCCTCCGCCTTTGCCCGGCTTTTCGAGCCCTCGGGCAGGCCGACCACCACGTCGACGCCGGAGTCCCGCAGCGACAAGGCGTGCGCGTGCCCCTGGCTGCCGTAGCCGAGCACCGCGACCCGCTTGCCCTGGATGAGAGCCAGATCGGCGTCGTCGTCGTAGTACACCTCAGCGGTCATGTGACTCTTCCCTTTCGTACGGTGGCGTCCGCCACCGGATCAGGCCGCCCGCGACGCGGGACCGGCGGGTCAGGCCGCCCGCAGTGCGGGGCCGGCGGTGATGGACCGGGATCCACGCCCGATGGCGACAAGCCCGGACTGCACCATCTCCTTGATGCCGAACGGCTCCAGGTCGCGCAGCAGCGCGTCCAGCTTGTCCGGGGTGCCGGTCGCCTCGATGGTGAGGGTTTCCGGAGCGACGTCGATCACCCGGGCCCGGAACAGGTTGACCGTCTCGAGGACCTGCGCCCGGGCGGCCCGGTCCGCCCGCACCTTCACCAGCAGCAGTTCGCGGGCGACCGAGACCGACTGGTCCAGCTCGACGATCTTCAGCACGTTCACCAGCTTGTTGAGCTGCTTCGTGACCTGCTCCAGCGGCGAGGAATCGGCGTTGACCACAATGGTCATCCGCGACACGTCCGGGTTCTCCGTCTCCCCCACCGCCAGCGAGTCGATGTTGAAGCCGCGACGGGAGAAGAGCCCGGAGACCCTGGCCAGGACGCCCGGCTTGTTCTCCACCAGCACGGACAGGGTGTGCATGCTCATTACAGTTCGTCCTCGTCGAAGTCCGGGCGCACGTCCCGAGCAAACATGATCTCGTCATTGCTGGTGCCGGCGGCCACCATCGGCCACACCATCGCGTCCTTGCCCACCACGAAGTCGATAACGACGGGAACGTCGTTGATCGCCATGGCGGCCTTGATCGTCTTGTCCACGTCGGCGGCGGTCTCGCACCGCAGCCCGACGCAGCCGAGAGCCTCGGCCAACTTCACGAAGTCGGGGATGCGGTGCTTGTGGGTGCCCAGTTCGGTGTTGGAGTAGCGCTCGCCGTAGAACAGCGTCTGCCACTGACGCACCATCCCCAGATTACCGTTGTTGATCACAGCCACCTTGATCGGGATGCCCTCCAGGGCACAGGTGGCCAACTCCTGGTTGGTCATCTGGAAGCACCCGTCGCCGTCGATCGCCCAGACGGTCGTGTCCGGCTGGCCCACCTTGGCACCCATCGCCGCCGGGACGGCGTACCCCATGGTGCCGAGCCCACCGGAGTTCAACCAGGTCTGCGGCTTCTCGTAACGGATGAACTGGGAAGCCCACATCTGGTGCTGGCCGACGCCGGCCACATACACGGCGTCCGAACCGACCAGCTCGCCCAGTCGCTCGATCACGTACTGCGGGGCAAGCGTGCCGTCGGCCGGCTCGTCGTAGCCGAGCGGGTAGCGGCCGCGCAGGTCGTCGAGCTGCGCCCACCACTCGGTGCGATCCGCGCCGCGGGGCCCGTCGCCGCCGCCGATGGCGGCCACCAGGTCGTCGATGACGTGCCTGACATCGCCGACGATCGGCACGTCCGCGTGCCGGTTCTTGCCGATCTCGGCCGGGTCGATGTCGGCGTGCACGACCGCCGCGCCCGGCGCGAAGGAGTCCAGCCGACCGGTGACCCGGTCGTCGAACCGCGCCCCCAGCGCCACGATCAGGTCCGCCTTCTGAAGCGCGTACACCGCCGCGACCGTGCCGTGCATGCCCGGCATGCCGAGGTGTTGCGGATGCGAGTCGGGGAAGGCGCCGCGAGCCATCAGGGTGGTCACCACGGGGATACCGGTCAGTTCGGCCAGCCGGCGCAGACCCTCGGTGGCCCGCCCCTTGAGCACCCCGCCGCCGACGTAGAGCACCGGCCGGCGGGCGGCCGCCATCAGCCGGGCCGCCTCCCGGATCTGCTTGCCGTGCGGGTGCAGGGTCGGCCGGTATCCCGGCAGGTCCAGCGTGGGCGGCCAGCGGAAGGTGGTCTGTGCCTGGAGCACGTCCTTGGGCAGGTCGACCAGGACCGGCCCGGGACGCCCGGTCGCGGCCAGGTGGAACGCCTCGGCCAGGGTCTGCGGGATCTCCTCGGCGGACTGGACCAGGAAGTTGTGCTTCGTGATCGGTAGCGTGATGCCCTGGATGTCAGCCTCCTGGAAGGCATCCGATCCGATCGAGGGCCGCGCCACCTGCCCGGTGATCGCCACGATCGGCACCGAATCCATGTACGCGTCGGCGATCGGCGTGACCAGGTTGGTGGCGCCCGGACCGGACGTGGCGATGCAGACGCCAACCCGGCCGGTGGCCTGGGCGTAGCCGGTCGCCGCGTGCCCGGCGCCCTGCTCGTGCCGGACCAGGATGTGCCGCACGGCCGAGTCGTAGAGCGGATCGTACGCCGGCAGGATCGCCCCACCCGGAATGCCGAACACCACCTCGACGTCGAGCGCCTCCAGCGACTTCACGAGCGACCCGGCCCCGCTGACCTGGATAGGGGCGGAGGCCCGTACCGCGGCGGCGGAGGCGAGAGTGGCAGGTGTCGGCGCGGCGGTCGCCGGGCGGCCGGGAGTCGGCCGGTGGGCGAGGGCCTCTGGCGTGGGGGGTCTCGTCATGGCAGTTCAGCCTTCGGGTCGGGACCTGTGTCAGCGCTACGGATGGACGTCAGCGCCATGGGTGGATCGGTGAGCGGCGCCCGGGCGAGCGTTCGGTCCGGACGACCACCTCGCCCGGGCCTCCGGCCCGGACAGTCGTACGGTGATCAGTGCCAACAAAAATGGCCCACGTGCAGATGCACGGGGCCAGCGCACTCTCGGCGGGAGAGTGCGCTCAGGGAAGTACTCGCGAGATAATGCTCGACATGCGCCTAAGCCTGACGCATCTCACGCGCTGAGTCAACAGATCTCACATCTTGGGCAGAAGATGTCGCGGTAGCGGGCTCCGCCGGTCCGCCGGCCGGCGTGGCGCCGGAGGCGGTGGCCGCCGCGCCCGGAACCGTGGCCGCCCCGCCGGAGACCGCGGCCGGGGCGCCGGGGAGGGCGGCCGTGGCGCCGGCCTGATCCACCGGCCCGGGCCGTTGGTGTGGCACCGGAGACCGCCCGCCCGCCCACGCGCTCGCCGACTCCAGCTGCGCCGTCAGGTGGTCCGCCGGCACTCCCCAGCCGAACAGGCGCCCCTGGCCGAAGCGGCATCCGGCCGCCACGACCGCCGCCAGCTCGGCCGGGGTGGTGACCCCCTCCGCGATCACCTCCAGCCCCAGCCGGTGGCCCAACCGCATCACCACGTCCACCATCGGAGCGGGCAGTGTCCCGGTCGCCACTATCGGACCCTCCCCCGGCTCCGGTTCGGCGACCAGGCTGTGGTCGATCTTGAGGATGTCCAACGGCAGCCGGCGCAGCTGGCCCAGCGAGGAATAGCCGGCACCGAAATCGTCCAGGGCGATGCGTACGCCGGTCATCCGCAACGCGGCAAGTCGCTTGATCAGCTCGTCGAGGTCGGTGGCCACCGCGTGCTCGGTGACCTCCAGCACGAGCCGTTGCGGCGGCACCTGGTGCGACCGTAGCGCCTCGGCCACCTGGACGACGTACTCCGGCGCGTGCAGTTCGCGTGGCGACACGTTCACCGACACCCACACGTCGTGCCCTGCGGCCAGCCACAGGGAGAGCTGGTGACATGCCTGGTGCAACACCCAGGCACCCAACTCCACGATCATGCCGCACTCCTCGGCGAGCGGGATGAACTCGTCCGGGCCGACCGCCCCCAGCTCCGGATGGTCCCACCGCAGTAGTGCCTCGGCCCCGACCGGCCGGACCGAGGGCACCGCCACCACCGGCTGGAAATGCAGCCGCAACTCGTCCCGCTCGACCGCCCCGCGCAGCTCGTGCTCCAGGATGGTCCGCCGGCGCAGCAGGTGGTCATAGGCGACGTCGTACCGCTCGATCCGGTTCTTGCCGCGCTGCTTGGCGTACCGCAGCGCGAGATCGGCGTGCCGGAGCAGATCCTCCACCGCGGCGGTGGCCGGCAACGCGGCCAGGCCGATGCTTACCGAGAGGTAGACCCGCCCCTCCACCGCCTCGTACGGCCGGTTGAGCACGCCCAGCAGCCGTTCCGCCACCCGCTCCGCCGCGGCGGCGTTGGCCCTGGTCAACACGGCGAACTCGTCCCCGCCGAGCCGGGCCGCGACGTCACCGGGCCGCAGATTCGCCCGCAGCCGGCGACCCACCTCGACCAGCACCGCGTCGCCCACATCGTGTCCGCGCATGTCGTTGACGATCTTGAAACCGTCCAGGTCCAGACCGAGCAGGACCCGGGGCCGGTCGGGGTCCTCGGCGTGCAGGGCGCGCAGCAGGCCACGCCGGTTGGCCAGCCCGGTCAGCGGATCGGTGTGTGCCAGCTCGCGGAAGTGCGCCTCCCGCTCGATCAGCCGGTGGGCGTAGCCCCGCACCTCCCGCAGCGCCAGCGACTGCCGGGCGACCAGCGCGAACCCCTCCACCAGATAGGCGATCATGCCGTTCGGGGTGACGGTCCCGCCGCGGGCCAGGTGGTAGATCGACGCCGTCGCCAGCAGCAGCATCGGCACGAACGCGTACCCCGAGCCCCGCCGGATGACGTCCGGGCCGTCCTCGCCGCCCGGGCTGGAGCCCCGGCTCGCCAGCGCCACGACGACCAGCCCCGCGCAGAGCAGCACCGCGGCGACCAGGGTGACCGCCGGGCCCGACTGGCAGACGCCGGCCGCGAGCAGCAGCCCGCCGATGGCGATCGGACCCACGCCAGCGGCCGCCAGCACCGTCCGGTGCCGGGGTCGCGGCGCCCGGAGCAGCACGATGCCGGACAGCCCGACCGTGCCGGCGGCCGTCACGCTGGACAGCAGGATGGCGGGGCAACCCGTCGGCGTGGCGCCCCCGAGCAGCCGGGTCGGTTCGACCATCAGCACCCAGCCGGCGAACCACAGCCCGGCCGCGGTGACCACGCCGTCCAGGGCCAACCGACCGGCCGCGGCGGCGCCACGCACCACGCTGGGCAGCCGGAGCAGCGCCAGGCAGAACGCCACGCTGGCCAGCGTCATCCCGAGGGCGACCACGGTCGCCAACATCATCCGGGCGTGCCGCTGGCCGGACCAGTCGGCGTGCAGTACGACCATGCCGACCAGGCCGACGACGAGGACACCGGTCGCCGCGACGGCGCCGATCGCCAACCACCGGTACGCCGCCCGGTCGGCGGATGCGGTGGAATCACCCCCGGCGGGGGACGCGGACGGGCTCCCGGTGGCTCGGGTGGCACCGGCGGCCCGCCGCGCGGCGCCGATCAGCGAGACGGTGGCGGCCGCTGCGATCAGACCGCCACCGACCGCGACGGCGACCACGACCGGCAGCAGGTGCACGCCCTCACTCTGCCGGATCAATGCCATCGGCGGGGGTCGAGATAGACCCGTTGTTCCCGTGTCGGTATCTGCCCCGCTGGGCGCGCCGACGATATCGGCGCGCCGCGCCGTCCCGCGTCGTGGACGGGTGGGGCCGGGCGGTCGCCCGTACCCGACCGTCGGTGCCAGACTGGGGCCATGCCTGACCTGCGGTCGAAGACCTCCACGCACGGACGGACCATGGCCGGTGCCCGGGCGCTGTGGCGGGCCACCGGGATGACCGAGGACGACTTCGGGAAGCCGATCGTCGCCATCGCCAACAGTTTCACCCAGTTCGTACCCGGACATGTCCACCTCAAGGACCTCGGCGGCCTGGTGGCCGACGCGGTGGCCGAGGCGGGTGGCGTCGGGCGGGAGTTCAACACGATCGCGGTCGACGACGGCATCGCCATGGGGCACGGCGGCATGCTCTACTCCCTGCCCAGCCGGGAGTTGATCGCCGACGCGGTCGAATACATGGTCAACGCGCACTGCGCGGACGCCCTGGTCTGCATCTCGAACTGCGACAAGATCACACCGGGAATGCTGCTCGCTGCGCTCCGGCTGAACATCCCGACCGTCTTCGTCTCTGGCGGGCCGATGGAGGCCGGCAAGATCGACGCGGCGGTGCTGGACGGCATCGTCCGACCCGCCGGCGAGTCGACGGTACGCTCGATCGACCTGATCGACGCCATGATCGCGTCATCCGACGACGCGGTCACCGACGACCGGCTCGGCGCCGTCGAGCGCTCCGCCTGCCCCACCTGTGGCTCCTGCTCCGGCATGTTCACCGCGAACTCGATGAACTGCCTCACCGAGGCGATCGGGCTGGCCCTGCCGGGCAACGGGTCCACCCTGGCCACCCACGCGGCGCGCCGGTCGCTCTTCGTCGAGGCCGGCCGCACCGTCGTGGAGATCGCCAAGCGGTGGTACGACGCCGACGACGCCTCGGTGCTGCCCCGGTCCATCGCCAACCGGGCGGCGTTCGAGAACGCCGTGGCGCTGGACGTGGCGATGGGCGGCTCCACCAACACGGTGCTGCACCTGCTCGCCGCCGCCCGGGAGGCGGAACTCGACTTCGGCGTGTCCGACATCGACGTCATCTCCCGGCGGGTGCCATGCCTCGCCAAGGTGGCGCCGAACTCGCCCGTCTATCACATGGAGGACGTGCACCGGGCCGGCGGCATCCCGGCCATCCTCGGCGAACTGGATCGCGCCGGGCTGCTGCGTCGGGACGTCCGCGCGGTGCACACCGACAACCTGGACGACTGGCTGCGGGACTGGGACATCCGGGGCGGGAACGCGATCCCGGCCGCCATCGAGCTGTTCGGCGCGGCGCCGGGCGGGGTGCGCACCACCGAGCCGTTCTCCACCGCCAACCGCTGGTCCAGTCTGGACACCGACGCGGCCGGTGGCTGTATCCGGGACCGGGCGCACGCGTACTCCGCCGACGGTGGGCTGGCGATCCTGCGCGGCAACCTGGCCCCGGACGGCTGCGTGGTCAAGACGGCCGGGGTGCCCGAGGAGTGCCTCACCTTCCGCGGGCCGGCCCGGGTGTTCGAGTCGCAGGACGCGGCGGTCGAGGCCATCCTCGGCCGGCGGGTGGTCGCCGGGGACGTGGTGGTGATCCGGTACGAGGGCCCGAAGGGTGGTCCTGGCATGCAGGAGATGCTCTATCCCACGTCGTTCCTCAAGGGACGCGGACTGGGTCGGTCCTGCGCGCTGCTCACCGACGGCCGGTTCTCCGGCGGGACCTCCGGACTGTCCATCGGGCACGTCTCTCCCGAGGCGGCGTCCGGCGGCCTGATCGCGCTGGTCGAGGAGGGCGACGAGATCGTCATCGACATCCCGGCCCGGAGCATCGAGCTGACCGTGCCGGCCGACGTGCTGGACGCCCGGCGCGTCGCCCAGGAGAAGCGGGACCGTCCGTACACGCCGGTGGACCGGGACCGGCCGGTCTCCGCGGCGCTCCGCGCCTACGCCTCGATGGCGACCTCGGCCAGCGACGGCGCCTACCGCCGCGTCCCGGAGTGAGGAAAGGCGGTGTGGCCACGGGTCTCGCTCCGCAATGGCGCAGTGCCGTGGTCAAGCCGCCCTCGGGAGCCGTGGGACGGCCTGCGTCGGTCTGGTGGCGGCCAGGTCGTGGGTGGTCTGAAGACTGGCCCAGAAGTCAGGGGTCGTCCCGAAGGCGCCCGCCAGGAGCCAGGCGGTCTCCGGCGTAATGCCTCGCTTGCCACGGACAAGCTCATTGATTCGCTGAACCGGTACGCCCAGGTGGTCGGCCAACGCCACCTGGGTCAGGCCGAGCGGCTTAAGGAACTCCTCGCTCAGGATCTCGCCGGGGTGGGTCGGGATCCGATTCTCTGGCAGCATCTGTCCTCCTCAGTGGTAATCGACGATCGAGACCTCGTGCGCATCTCCGCCTTCCCAACGGAAGACGATGCGCCACTTGTCGTTCACGCGGATGCTGTGCTCTCCCTCGCGGTCCCCCTTCAACGCCTCCAATCGGTTTCCCGGCGGCACCCTCAGGTCGCGAAGCTCGCGGGCCGCGTTGACCATGTCCAGCTTCCGAAGCGACGTAGCGCGTATGTCGGCTGGGATGCGTCGGGCACGGCCCGATCGTCCGTGGAACAGGGCCTCGGTCGCCCGGTCGCCGAACGAGGCGATCAAGATCCATCTCCTCACCAGGCAGTAGCCTGCTTTCACGGTATCCGTGCAACCGTGCTAAGTAAGCTACCATCCCCATGACTCCCGAGTTCCCGACAGTGGCGTACTCCAAGCGTTGACGAGGGCCCTTCTTCGACCTTGAGCACCGCCGGCCGATGACCCGGGAGGTAATCGACACCGGCGGCGGCGCGGACCAAGCTGATCACCTCACCGACGACAACGAGGAGGATCGGCGTGGACACCCGCGAGGTGGTACAGGACCTGTTGGGGCGGATCGGCGAGGGCGACCCGGATCGGATCGCCGAGGCGTACGCCGAACGGGTGGACTGGCGGCTCGACTGGCCGGCGGAGGAGCACGGCGGCGAGGTGCCGTGGATCCGGCCACGGTCCACCCGCGCCGAGGTGGCCGACCACTTCCGGAGCATCGCGAGCCACCACGAGCAGGAACGGGCGGCGGCGGAGATCGAGCGGATCCTCGTCGACGGGCCCGACGCCGTCGTCCTCGGCACGATCGTCAACCGGGTCCGGCGGACCGGCCGCGACTACCGGGCCCACTTCGCGCTACACCTGACGGTCGACGGCGAGGGCCTGGTCAACCGCCACCACATCTACGAGGACAGCCTCTCGGTCGCCCGAGCCTGGGCCGGCTGAGGTCGACAACAGGCCCCTTCCGACGCGTGAAGCGATAAGAAGGGGCCCTTCCTTCAGACGGGAGGTGGGCGACGTAGGGTGCAGGAAGCCGAGGTGAAGGAGCGCCGGTGAAGCGGCCGACGATGGCGGACGTGGCCCGCCGGGCGGGCGTCTCCAAGGGCGCCGTCTCGTACGCGTTGAACGGCCTGCCCGGCGTCTCCGAAGCCACCCGGCGCCGCATCCTCGACGTGGCCGCCGAACTCGGCTTCAGCCCCAACAGCGCGGCTCGGGCGCTGTCCGGCGCGAGCGCCCACGCGGTCGGCCTGGCGCTCTGCCGGCCGGCCAGGATCCTCGGGGTCGAGCCGTTCTTCATGGAACTGATAAGCGGCGTGGAAGGGGAGTTGTCCGCCCGGGGCTACGCCCTCACCCTCCAGGTGGTCGCCGATCCGGACGCCGAGATCGCGGTGTACCGCCGGTGGTGGGGGGAACGCCGGGTGGACGGCGTTTTCCTGTGCGATCTGCGGGTCGACGACCGCCGGGTGCCGACCCTGGAGGAGCTGGGACTTCCCGCCGTGGTGATCGGCGGCCCCGGCCACACCGGCCGGTTGGCCAACATCTGGTCGGACGACGCGGCGGCGGTCGACGAGGCCGTGCGCTACCTGGTCGCCCTGGGCCACCGGCGGATCGCCCGGGTCGGCGGTCTGCCCGGGTTGCTGCACACCGAGATCCGGTCGACGGCTTTCGAGGCGGTGTGCCGGCGCGCCGGCATCGACCGGGCGGTCACCGTGTCGTCGGACTACACCGGGGAGGACGGGGCACGGGCGACCCGGCGGCTACTCAGCTCGACCGACCGGCCGACCGCCATCGTCTACGACAACGACGTGATGGCCATCGCCGGCCTCGCGGTCGCCCAGGAGATGGGGCTCTCGGTGCCGACCGACCTCTCCCTGGTGGCCTGGGACGACTCGCCACTGTGCCGGCTCACGCACCCGCCGCTCACCGCACTCGGTCGCGACATCCCAGCGAACGGGGCGAACGCCGCCCGGCAGTTGCTGGCCGTGATCGCGGGTGAGCAGGTCGGTGCGTACCAGGACGAGCCCGCCCACCTCACTCCCCGGGGTAGCACCGCGCCGCCACGCCGCACCGGATGACGGTGACCCGGCAACGGCTGCCGGCCGGCGCGTGGTGGTTCGGGTGACCGGTTGCCGGACCCGATAGCATCCGGAGGGACTCGCGACTGGCGCAGCAGGGCCCGCCGTTCCGGATGGGCCCTTGGTGGAATCGACCACCGGGGAGCGACCGGCACGTGCACCGCGCGCCTGGGTGCCACGACAACCGCCAGGAGGCGCTCGTGCACGTACCATCGATCACCAGCCTGACCGCCGCGGACCCGCAGTTGGCCGCCCTCGTCGAGGGCGAGGCCAAACGACAGCACGACAAGCTCCGGATGATCGCGTCGGAGAACTACGTGTCGACCGCGGTCCTGGAGGCCTCCGGCACGGTGCTGACGAACAAGTACTCGGAGGGTTACGCCGGCCGTCGCTACTACGAGGGCCAGCAGTTCGTCGACCCGATCGAGACGTTGGCCATCGAGCGGGCCAAGGAGGTCTTCGGCGTCGAGCATGCCAACGTCCAGCCGTACTCGGGATCGCCGGCCAACCTGGCCGCCTACCTGGCGTTCCTGTCCCCCGGTGACACGGTGCTCGGGATGTCGCTGCCGATGGGCGGCCACCTCACCCACGGCTGGTCGGTCTCCGCCACCGGCAAGTGGTTCAACCCGGTCCGCTACGGCGTCTCCCGGGAGACCGGGCGGATCGACCTCGACGAGGTTCGCGACCTGGCCCGCCGGGAACGGCCGAAGGTGATCTTCTGCGGTGGCACGGCCGTTCCGCGCGTCATCGACTTCCCCGGCTTCGCCGAGATCGCCCGCGAGGTCGACGCCGTCCTGGTGGCCGACATCGCACACATCGCCGGACTGGTGGCGGGGGGCGCGCACCCGTCCCCCGTCGGGCACGCGGACGTCATCACGACCACCACGCACAAGACCCTGCGTGGCCCGCGAGGCGCGATGATCATGACGACGGCACAGCACGCCGCCGCGATCGACAAGGCGGTCTTCCCCGGCCTCCAGGGCGGCCCACACAATCACACCACCGCGGGCATCGCCACAGCGTTGCGCGAGGCCGCCACCCCGGACTTCCGGTCGTACGCGGCGCAGATCGTCGCCAACTCGAAGGCGCTGGCCGCGGCCCTGCTGGAGCGCGGCTTCGAGCTGATCTCCGGTGGCACCGACAACCACCTGATCCTCGCCGATCTAACTGGCAAGGGAATCGGCGGCAAGCCGGCGGCGCAGGCACTGGACCGGGCCGGCATCGAGCTGAACTACAACACCGTGCCGTTCGACCCCCGCAAGCCGTTCGACCCGTCCGGCATCCGGCTGGGAACGGCGGCACTCACCACCCGTGGCCTCGGCGAGGAGCAGATGCCCCAGGTGGCGTCCTGGATGGACGAGGCCGTCGCGGCCGCCGCGAAGGACGACGAGTCGACAATCGAGCGGATCGCCGGTGAGGTCAGCGACCTGCTGGCCGGCTACCCGATGCCCGGGTACGCCGTGAACTGACGTACCGCCGACCGGCCGGTCCGTCGCTCCGGCGGCCCCGGCCGGTCGGTGCTCGCTCCGGCGGCGCCGGCCGGTCGGTGCTCGCTCACCCCGTCCGTCGCTCCGGCGGAGCCGGTCGATCGGCGCTGGCCACGCTGGTCCGTCCCTCCAGCGGCCGGTCGGGTCGGTGACACCGGCGGCATGGTCAACCCGTTCCCTCCAGCGGCCGGTTTCATCCGGCTCGCGATCGCGGCGGTTGCGCTGTCGATCTCCACTCGTTCGCTCCCGGCGGCGGTTGGTCGCCGCCGGGATGCGAAAATCAGCGGGTGAGCAGCCCCGACACGGTCCGGTTCCGGCACAGCCAGGTGATCTGGGTGGCCGGCGTGATTGCCCTGTTCGGCGCCCTCCCGCTGGCCGGCTCCCGGTGGTTTCTGGCGCCCCTGCTCCTGATCCCGCTGACCGTGGTGATCTGGGGATGGCGGGCCGGTACCGACGCCGACCGGACCGGCCTGCGTCTGCGCGGGCTCGTGGGCAACCGGCGCATCCCCTGGTCGGAGGTCGTCGAGCTGAGCGGCGACGAGCGGGGGCGGGCACAGGCCCGCCTCGCGGACGGCCGCGTCGCTCCGCTGCCTGGCGTACGGGTCGCCGACCTGCCGCGGCTGGTGGCCGCCAGCGGACGAGGGCTCGACGCTCCCGCTCAGTAGCCGTCGACCACCTCGTTGACCAGGGGCCGCCCGTCGGCCAGACGCCGCACCTGCTCCCCGGCCAGCCGGTAGGCGCGCGGCAGCAGTCCGCGTACCGAGCCCGCCACATGTGGGGTGAGCAGCACGTTCGGCATGTCCCACAGCGGATGCCCGGCGGGCAGCGGCTCCGGCTCGGTGACGTCGAGCGCGGCCCGCAGCCGACCGGTGCCCAGGGCGGCGACCAACGCGTCTGTGTCGGCGACCGGGCCTCGGGCGGCATTGACCAGCAACGCGTCGTCCGGCAGCGCGGCCAGGAAGTCGGCGTCGACCAGGCCGCGGGTCTGGTCGGTGAGCGGCACCACCACCACGACGACGTCCGCCGAAGGCAGCAGGGCGGGCAGTTCCGACACGCCGTGTACGCCCTCGGCGGGGCGACCGGTGCGGGCCACCCGGGTGATCTCGACCTCGAACGGTTCGAGCCGCGCGGCGATCGCCGCCCCGATCGATCCGGCGCCCACGATGAGCACCCGCTTGCCGGCCAGCTCGTCGGTGGGCGTCGCCGCGGCGTAGCTCCACTCGTGCCGGGCCTGAGCCCTGGCGAACTGCGGAAAGGCGCGAACGTGCGCCAGGATCGCGGCGAGCACCCACTCCGCGGTGCTGGAGTCGTGAACCCCTCGGGCGTCGCACAAGGTAACCCCGTCCGGGGTTCGACCCACCCAGGCATCCGCCCCGGCGGAGAGCAGTTGGATGACCCGCAGGTCGGGCAACCGAGCCGCCATCTTCACGGCCTCGTCCTGGGCGAGGAACGGGGGCACCCAGAACTCCACACCGCCCGGGTCGTCCGGGGCGGCGGCGAGGTCGGTCGCCACCTCGACCATCACCGTCGCCGGCAGCTCGCCCATGAGGGGCCGGCCCTGCTCGTGCGGGATCCACACCTTCACGCTGGCCGACGATACCCCGCCCGCACCCCTCCCTCTCCTCGATCTCCCCCCGTCGATCCCCCCGTCGATCTAGGGCAGATGGTTGTGAGTCGATCTCCAATCACGACCATCTGCCCTAGATCGACGAGGAAAGGGGGTGGGGGTCAGGTCAGGTCAGGTCGGGGCCGCGGCGGCGGAGTTCGTCGACCGACCCCATCGCGGTACGCAGCTCACCGAGCCATTGCTCGGCGTGTTCACCGACCAGCCGGACGCACCAGGCCAGCGCCTCCGAGCGGGACCGGGCCACTCCGGCGTCCACCAGGGTGTCGAGGACCTGGCGCTCCGGCTGCCGCAGCCGGGTCATCACCGGCGCGGACAGGTTCGTGAACAACTCCTCGGTGCCACCGCAGACGGCTCCCCAGGCGACCTTCCGGCGGTACCGGTGCTCCACCTGCTGGGCGATCTTTATGCGCCGTTCCCTGGTCTCCTCCCGGTGCTGGTTTATGCGGCCGGCCTCGGCCGCCGCCCGGTCGGCCGGGCTGGCGTCCGCGGGCAGCTCCGGTTCGGGCAGCCGACCGATGATCGCGATCTCCTCGCGGTCGATCGCGATGCGCGGCGGCTCGGAGAACAAACCGTCCGGAATCGCCCCGATGATCCAGGCCGAAGCGTCGTCGGCAGCCGGCGGCTCGCCACGGGAGCCACCGAACCGCCCGCCCCCGTCCCATCTCCTGTCTCGCATGATTACCTCCGCTGACCAGAATGATTACATGATTACACCGTTGCACGCATTGCGTCTACCACAATCCACCGGTCAAATGGCACCGGCGTCCGCGCCGACACCCGCGCCAGCACCGCACCGCTGCCGGCACCGGCACCGCTGCCAGCGCCGGCACCCGCACCGCTGCCGGCCCCCAGGCCCGCACCGCACCCGCATCCGCAGCCGCAGCCGCAGCCGCAGCCGCCACACCATGATCGACTCGATGTGCGGCATACCGGGGTCACGGGAGTCGCTCAACCCCACGACATGCCGCGTCTCGGGTGGATCATCAGCCCGCTCCGCCGAGGTCACCCCTGACGTCATGACCACCCAGATCCTGAGCGCGGGAAGGGGCCGGGAGGGCACCGCTACGCTGGATCGGTGACCGCGTACCAGTGGAAAGCCCGGACCCGCGCGCTGGCCGCCGCCTTCGCGGTGGCCGTCCTGACGGTCAGTGGGTGTTCGTTCGGCGAGCCGGAACCCGACCCGGCCGGCGAGCCGCCCCGCTTTCCGACGCCGTCGGCGTCCGCCTCCAGCCCCACCGGGGGCGGTGGACTCGACCAGCAGGTCGCGGCGACCGTGCTGGCGAAGGGCCTCCGGGTCCCGTGGGGCATCGGTTTCCTGCCCGACGGCTCGGCGCTGGTGGCCGAGCGGGACAGCGCCAAGATCCTCCAGGTCGGTCCGGAGTCGGGGCCGAAGGGCCTCACGGTGCGTACGGTGCAGACGGTCGACGAGGTCGACGGCGGCGGCGAGGGCGGTCTGTTGGGCCTCGCGGTCTCCCCCGACTACGAGCGGGACAAGTCGATCTTCATCTACTACTCCACCCGCGAGGACAACCGGATCGCCCGGCTCACCCTCGGTGCCCCACCCACCCCGATCCTGACCGGCATCCCGTTGTCCGGCATCCACAACGGCGGCCGGCTGGCGTTCGGCCCGGACGGCTTCCTGTACGCGACCACCGGCGATGCCTCGCAACGCGGTCTGTCCCAGGATCCGAAGAGCCTGGGCGGCAAGATCCTCCGGATCACGCCGGACGGCAAGCCGGCCCCGGGCAACCCCACCGCCGGTTCGCCGGTATGGAGCCTGGGACACCGCAACGTGCAGGGCATCGCCTGGGACGACAACAAGCGCCTGTACGCCACCGAGTTCGGCCAGAACACCTGGGACGAGATCAACCTCATCGAACCTGGGAAGAACTACGGCTGGCCGGAAGTGGAAGGCAAGGAGAGCGCCCGGAGCGAATTCACCCAGCCGCTGGTGCAGTGGCGGACCTCGGAGGCATCCTGCTCCGGCGCGGCGGTGGTGGGCCGGCTGCTCGCCGCCGCCTGCCTGCGCGGCCAACGGCTGTGGCTCGTCGAGTTGACCGCCTCGGGCGCGGTTCTGGGCCAGCCCCGGGCCATCCTGACCAACGCCTACGGCCGGCTCCGCACGGCCGTTACCGCGCCGGACGGGTCGCTGTGGATCGCGACGTCCAACCACGACGCGCGCGGCAAGCCCGGGGCCGACGACGACCGGATCATCCGCCTGGTCTTCTCCGATGGCTCCGCCGGAAAGAGTTGACCACTCCCTCCTCCCGGGTTTCCCCAGATCTTGGGCGGGGCAGGTCATGATTCTGTGATGGACGGGCAGGCGAGAGACAACGACGGCGCCGGAACCGAGCGGACCCCGGAGCGCCGTACCCGTAATGCGGCTGGACGCGCCCGCGGGGCCGCCGGCCGGGTGTTGGGGTCAACCGGACGGGCGTTCGGCGAGACCGGCCGGCGCACCCGCGCGGCACTGAACTCGCTGTGGGGTCGCCGGGTCGCGCTGGGTACCGCGCTCGTCCTGGTGAGCCTCATCGGCACGCTGCTCGGCACGCTGCTCGGCGCGCGGGTGGAGACCGACATCGGCCCGTTCCGCGCTCAACTCGCGGTCACCCCCGCGGTGACCGGCGAGACGGACGTTCGCATCCCGCCGCTGGGCGCGCTGGCCTTCGACACCCACGATGGACCCGCCCGATTCAGCGTGCAGCTCGGCGCGCTCGACCAGGAGCGGACCGAGGCCCTCATCCGCGACCCGCGCAACCTGGACCGGATCAGCCAGCTCGCCGTCGAGGACGTGACCGAGGGCGTGATCCGGCTCGGCCTGCGTACCGTCGCGGTGGCCGTGCTCGGCGCGATGCTGCTCGCGGCGCTGGTCTTCCGCGACGTGCGCAGGGTCGCCTGGTCCGGCCTGCTCTCCCTGGGGCTGACCGTCGGCACGCTCGGACTGGCCGGGTTGACCGTGCATCCCCGCGCCATCGAGGAGCCCCGCTACGAGGGTCTGCTTGTCAACGCTCCGGCCATCATCGGTGACGCCCGGTCGATCGCCACGAACTACGGCAAGTACGCCGACCAGCTCCAGCGCCTGGTGGGCAACGTCAGCAAGCTGTACACCACGGTGTCCGCACTGCCGGTGTACGAGCCGAGCCCCGGCACCACCAGGGTGCTGCACATCTCGGACATGCACCTCAACCCGTCCTCGTGGCAGCTGATCCGAACCGTCGTCGAGCAGTTCAACATCGACGTCGTGATCGACACGGGCGACATCAACGACTGGGGCAGCGAGCCGGAGACCTCGTTCGTGGGCTCGATCGCCCAGTTGAAGAAGCCGTACGTCTACATTCGGGGAAACCACGACTCCGCCGCCACGGCGGCGGCCGTCGCCGCGCAGCCGAACGCGATCGTGCTGGACCAGTCGCTGACCCAGGTGGCCGGTCTGACAATCGCCGGCGCACGCGATCCTCGATTCACCCCGGACAAGGACACCTCGGCGGCCGGAGCCGGACTCACCACCTCCGACGCCGACCAGTTGATCACTACTGGGGAACGGCTGGCCGCGACAATCCGGTCGGCGCTGCCGCAGCGGGTGGATATCGCCCTGGTCCATGACCCCGCGTCGGCCGGACCGCTGTCCGGGACGGTGCCCCTGGTGCTCGCCGGTCACACCCACAAGCGGGAGGTGCTCAAGCTGCCGCAGGTGCCCGGCGAGCAGCCGACGCAGCTCTTCGTCGAAGGGTCCACCGGCGGCGCCGGACTGCGCGGACTGGAGTACGACGACCCCACGCCGTTGAACATGACGGTGCTCTACTTCGATCCGGCGAAGAAGCTCCAGGCGTACGACAACATCACCGTCGGCGGTACCGGGCAGTCCCAGGTCAGCCTGGAGCGGCACATCATCCCGGACCCGGGCGCCGTGGCCCCGGACGCCTCGCCGACGCCGACCCCGACCCGGGGCCCGACTCCGACGGCCACGCCGAGCGGGACGGCCCCGGCCGGCACGCCCACCTCCCCCACCGCTCCACCGAGCTGACCGGTCCCCAGCCATTCGTTTGATCGGGGACCGGTGCCCCGTCGACGTCGAAAGGCGCCTCCGCCGGTCAGATCCGAGTCCGTCGGCTTCGCGTCCACATGGCAAGCCCGACAAGGGCAGCGATCGGCACCAGCCACGGCAGGTACAGGATCACCCGCGACGTCGCCCCGGTGAGTACCTCGAAGTTGCGCAGCACCAGGTAGATCGCGACGAGGAGACCAGCAAGCGCGAGTGTCGGGGCGATAAGCGTCGGCCAGGGTCGCGTGTCGCTACGGGTGCGCCGGAAGAAAGCGAGCACGGCGACCGATGCGGCGGCCTGCAGCACCAGCACGCCAAGCGTGCCCACTCCGACCAGCCACGCGAACAGGTGCAGGAACGGATCCGCGCCGAACACCGAGAACGTCGCGATGATGACGGCCGTGATGGCGACCTGGGTGATGCTCGCGACGTGCGGGGCCTGGTCACCGCGGCGGGTCCGGCTCAGCGCCGCTGGCAGCGCCCCCGCCCGACCCAGCGAGTAGAGGTAGCGGGCGAGCGTGTGGTGGAACGCCAGCACCACTGCGAGCAGGCTGGTGAGCACGAGCAGGTTCACCACCTCGGTGGACGTCGAGCCGAGGTAGCGGGTGTTGAGGTCCAGCACGAACCCGACCGGGTTCGCCCTCGCCTGCTCCGCCACGTCATTGGCGCCGTAACCGAGACCGATCGCCCACATGGTCATCGTGTAGAACAGCCCGATCACCAGGATCGCGATGTAGGTCGCGCGGGGCACGGTGCGTTTCGGATCACGGGCCTCTTCGCCGTAGATGGTAGTGGCCTCGAAGCCGATGAAACACGAGAAGGCGAACATGATCGCGATTCCGCTCGCACCGCCGAACACGTTGGCCGGGTTGAACGAGGCGGCGGACACTCCGTCGGCGCCACCGCTGCCGATCACGGCGATGTCGAGCACCAGCAGCACGAGCACCTCCGCGACGAGCAGCACGCCGAGCACCCGCGCGCTGATCAGCACGTCCCGGTAGCCGAGCACAGCCACCACGGCGAGGCCGACCGCCACCCATGCCTGCCACGGCAGGTCCAACCCGTACCCCGCGAAGATGGACTGGGCGAACGCGCCGAGCTGACCGAAGATGCCGGCCAGCATGCAGTTGTACGCCAGCAGCGCGACGAACGCGGCGGCATGGCCGGCGGGGCCGCCGAGCCCGTCGGAGATGTACGTGGCGAAGCCACCCGCGCCGGTGACGTGGCGGCTCATCGCGGCGTAGCCGACTGCGAACAGCAACAGCACCACGGTCGCCGCCAGGTAGGCGCCGGGTGCGCCGATCCCGTTCGCGCCGAAGACCAGGGGGGACGCCCCGAGGGTCGCGGCCAGCGGTGCGGCGGCCGCGACGACGAAGAACACGATGCCGGCCGTACCGACGGTGTTCGGTTTCAGGGTGGTGGACCGCGTCGCTGTTCGGGGTTGGGTGGAGGTACCGGTCTGAACCATGGGATCCGCCTCTCGGGGCTGACCCGTCCTAGAACGGGAAGATCGGTGGCTGGCTGGCGACCGTCAGCCATTGCCATTGGGTGAACGCCTCCCAGTTCGCCTCGCCGCCGAACCGGCTTCCGTTACCGGACGCGCCGCGACCGCCGAACGGCGCGTACGGGTTGTCGTTGACCGTCTGGTCGTTGACGTGCACCATTCCGGCCGGAATCCGGGCGGCGAGCCGCAGCGCGCGGTCCTGAGACGTGGAGTGGATGGCGGCGGCGAGGCCGTACTCGGTCATCGAGGCGAGGTGAAGCGCTTCCTCGTCGTCGCAGAACACGGTGACCGGCGCGACCGGCCCGAAGATCTCCTCGGTGTACGCGGGCATTGCCGGTGTGACGCCCGCGAGCACCGTGGGTCGGTAGAACAGCCCGTCGTGTCTGCCGCCGGTAAGGGCGGTGGCCCCGGCGGTGACACTGGCGGAAACGATACGGTCCACCCGGTCGAGCTGCCGCTGGTTGATCAGCGGACCGAGGTGGACGTCGGGATCGCTGGCGGGGTCGCCGATCCGCAACCGCTCGGCACGGCGGGACAGCCGGTCGAGGTACTCGTCGGCCACCTTCTCGTGAACCAGGTGCCGGGAGGTGGCCATGCAGACCTGACCCTGGTGCTGGAAGGAACCCCAGGCGCCGGCGGAACTGGCGCGGTCGAGGTCCGCATCGTCGAGCACGATGAGCGGGCTGTTCCCACCAAGTTCCAGGGCGACCTTCTTCAGTCGCTCCCCGGCGAGTCGGGCGATCAGACGACCGGCCGTGGTGGAGCCAGTGAAGGAGATCATTCGTACCCGTGGGTCGGTCACCACGGCCTCGCCGGTCTCCGCGCCCCCGAGGACGAGCGTGAGCACGCCCTCGGGCAGCCCGGCCGCGCGGAGGGCCTCGACGAGCAGCACGCCGCCGCAGGCCGGCGTGTGGGGGTCGGGCTTCAGCACGACGGCGTTGCCGAGCGCCAGCGCCGGCGCGACGCTACGGGCGGCGAGCAGTAGGGGCACGTTCCAGGGGGTGATGACGCCGATGACGCCGATCGGGACGCGGGACGCGACGCTGACCTGGCCGGGGCGTTCGGCAGGCAGCACGCGGCCCGCCGGCTGCGTGCTCAACGCCGCGGCGGAGCGGAGTTCCGCCACGGTCGCGGCCAGCTCGCCCACGGCCTTCGGGACCGCGGAACCCGACTCGCGGACGATCCGCTCCACCACCTCGTCCGAGTGGCGTTCGAGGATGTCACCGGCCTGGTTCAGGATCCGGGCGCGATCCGCCGGATGGGTGTCCTGCCAGTGCGGTTGCCCGGCGGCGGCGACGGTGGCGGCCTGGGCCACGACGTCGGCGGTCGCGGCGGCGAAGCTGCCGAGCGTGGCGCCGGTCGCAGGCTCCGTCACATCGATCTTGGCGCCGCCGGCCGGAGTCCAGTCCTTCAGGTATGCGCCGAGCTCCCAGCGGACGCCCGCGAGCAACCGGTCCCGGCTGGTCACCGCCGGACCGTTCCGTCGGGTCCCACCCGGGTCAGCGCGTCTCGGAGGGCGGCGACGAGACGGTCGGCCTCCGCGTCGGTGAGCACCAGCGGTGGCGAGATCGACACCACCGTCTCGTGCGGGCGGACGATGATGCCATGCTCCTCCCGGACGTATCGGGCGATGTTCGCGCCGACAGCCGTCCCGGCGGCGGTGTCGCGGACAAGTTCGAGGGCGATCATCAGCCCCGCACCGCGTACCTCGCCCACAACCGGCAGGTCCGCCAGCGGGGCCAGCGCGGCCAGCAGCGACCGGCCCAGCTCCGCCGCCCGCCGCACCAGGTTCTCCCGCTCGATCACGTCAAGGTTCGCCAGTGCGACCGCGCAGCCCGTGGGGTGACCCGTGTACGTGTAGCCGATCGGGAAGCCGTCCGGTCCGAGGTCCAACTGCTCGGCCACGGCACCGGACACCAGGACCGCGCCGAGCGGGAAGTATCCGCTGGTGAGCCCCTTGGCGGTGACCATGATGTCGGGGGTGATGTCGTACCGTTCGCTGGCGAACCAGTGACCGGTGCGCCCGTATCCGCAGATCACCTCGTCCGCGACGAGGAGAATGCCGTGGGCCCTGAGCAGGGCCTCGGCCCGTGACCAGTAGTCATCGGGCGGTGTGACCATGCCAGCCACCCCCATGACAGGCTCACCGACGAATGCGGCGATTCGTCCCGGTCCGATCTCCTCGATCGTTCGCTCCAGTTCCCGGAGGCAGAAGTCGGTCGGGTCATGGCCGTCGAACAACTCCCGCCGGTACGCCCACGGCGGCGTCAGATGCTGGACGTCCGGAAGCATCGGCGAGAACCCGACGTGGTAGTCCGCGAAGCCGGTGAGGGAGCCGGAGCCGTAGCCGACGCCGTGGTAGGCGCCGCGTCGAGAGAGGATCACGGTCCGGCCGGTCGCGCCTCGCTGGTAGTGGTAGAGCCGCGCCATCCGGATGGCCGCCTCGACACCGTCGGACCCGCCGCTGGTGAAGAAGACCTTGGTGAGGTCCCCGGGAGCGAGCTCGATCAGCCGGGTGGCCAGCTCGATCGCTCTCGGGTTCGAGTACTCCCAAAAGGACGGATAATAGTCTAATTGCCGCATCTGGCGCTCAGCGGCGGCCGCGAGTTCTGGCCGACCGTGGCCAACCTGGGTGAGTGCGAGCCCTGCGGTGCCATCAAGGTACTCCCGGCCCTCGGTGTCCCAGACCCGCGAGCCCTCGCCGCGCACCATGACGATCGTCTCGGAGTGACGGGCGAGGCGGTGCGGGTGGATGACATGTGCCGAGTCGAGTGCCGTCATGGCAGCGGTGTCGACCGCTGATCCCACGGTGTGTGTCACGTGGACCCCCTATCGGCGCTGCCGGTCGATGTCCTGTTTATTGGGAGAGTAGAACTGTTTTGCAGGACGCTACGCGGCGGCGCTAGTCGCGTCAATGAGTTTGTGCTGGAAGATGGCGTGATCCGGAGCCGCGGCGACGGACACCGGCGTCAGGACGAAGCCGTGACACAGCGGTTCCGCTGTGCGCCGAGCCCTTCGACGGAGGTGCCCAGGATCTGATCGGGTCGGAGGAAGACCGGCGGTTTCCGACCGGCACCGACCCCACCCGGGGTTCCCGTCGCGATGAGGTCACCGGGCAGCAGAGTGATGATCTCGCTGACGTAGGCCACGATCTGGGCGACGTCGAAGACCATGTCGCCGGTACGCGCCCGCTGCGTCACCTCGCCGTCAACGGTGCATTCCAGCGCCAGGTCCGGCAGCCCGTCCGGAAACTCGTCCCGGGTCACCAGGACGGGACCGACCGGCGTAGTGGCCTCGAACGTCTTGCCGGACAGGAACTCCCGGGTCCGGTGCTGCCAGTCCCGGACCGTCACATCGTTGACGATGGTGTAGCCGGCGACGTACGAAAGCGCCTCCGCCTCGCCGACCCGACGGGCGGGCCGACCGATCACCACGCCGAGCTCGGCCTCCCAGTCCACCTGGTCGCTGACCGCCGGCAGTTCGATGGGGTCGTACGCCCCGATCAACGCGCCATCGAACTTGGCGAACAGCGTCGGGTACCGGGGCACGTCACGGCCCATCTCCAGGATGTGCGAGCGGTAGTTCAGACCCAGACACACGATCTTGTTCGGGCGTGGCACCACGGGCGCGAAGCGGCAATCGGTCAGCGGTAGCCGCGGGCCGTTCCCACCCGCTGACGTCGTCCAGTCCGGCTCGCCGAGCAGTTCGTTGAGGTCGGCGTGTGGTAACAGGACGGCGGTGTCATTTTCGACTCGCGCGGCACGGGTTCCGGTGTGGGTGCGCAGGGTCGCCAATCTCATCGTCGGCTCCCGGCGGGGGATGGCGGGACCGCCTGCTCCCGGTTCGCCCAGCGGCGGCCCAGTGCGGCGAAGACCGCCGCCGCCTCGTGTGGTGCCGTGACCGCGGCGACAACCCGATCCGGCCTGAGGAGGAGGAAATGGCCGCGCAATGGCTGGCAGAAGGTTTGCAGCGAGCCGTCGATATCGGCCACCGCCAACCGACCGTCATCTGCCCGCGGCTGTCTGTCATCCAGCATGAAATCCACTTTTCTCAGCTCCGTCCAGGAGATTTCACGGCCCACGCCGGCGGATGTCTGGGCGTTGTCGACGGCTATCGGGACGGCACCGACGGCCGCCCAGGCGTCGGCGGGCACGCCCACCCCGACCAGGGCCACGCCGGTACCGAGCACGTCGTCGAGGCGGACGCGCCGATGGCTTCCGGCCATCATCACGTCGGGCTGCGGTATCGCCGTTCCGACGACGTTCCGCCCCGGTCCGTCACGGCAAGCGACGAGGTAGCCCTTCCGATATCTCGTCGTCGGCCGGTACCGCATCTCTTCCAGGTAGCGACGTCCCGCCGGTACCCGCAACGCGGCCTTCACCAGGAGGTCCCGCAGTCGGGCCCGGGATCGGCTGGTGGTCATGACGATCTCGCCCAGCCGGACCGACAGGGCGACGACCGCCTCGGCGTGTGGCCGACGCTCGATCTCGTACGTGTCGAGCAGATGGTCACCGGCCCGCCCCGAGACCACGGCGGCCACCTTCCAGCACAGGTTGGCGGCGTCCCGGAAGCCGGAATTCAGTCCCTGACCGGCGAAGGGCGGCATCATGTGCGCCGCGTCGCCGAGTAGCAGGCATCGGTTCTGCCGCCAGGTCGCCGCGACCAGGGCATGGAACCGGTAGGTCACGGCCCGCTCCACCTGCTCGGGTCGGATGTCCCGGTACGGGGCGACCAGACGCTGGATCAGCTCGAACGACGGCGCCTCCCCGGCCCGTCCCTCGCCCGGACGCAACAGGAACTCGTACCGACATCGCCCGTTTCTTCCCGGCACGATCACGTGGGGCCGGCGGGGGTCGCCGTGGTGCATCCCGAAACGCTGGTCGTGTCGATCCTCCAGAGCGTCCACCACCAGCCACACCTGGTCGAAGGAGCGGCCGAGCATCGGAATGGCGAGCAACTCGCGCAGCGTGCTCTGCCCGCCGTCGCAGCCGAGGACGTACCGCGTGCGGACCTGGCGTTCACCGTCGGTCCCGGACAGGGTCACCGCCATTCCGTCGTGGTCCGGGTCGACGGCGATCAGCTCAGTGTCGAACCGGGCGTCCACGTGGTCGAACCTGGCCAGCCCTTCGTGAAGCACCCGCTCCAGGTCCGGCTGGGCGAACGGGTTCTTGAACGGGTGACCGAGCCGGTACGGTGCCGCCCCCCGGGCATGCGTCAGCATCCGGCCGTTCGCCCCGAAGTACCGGGTGCCGGTTCCAGGGAGCAGGATGTCGTACGCCGGCTCGTCCCAGCCGGCCATCTGCAGGGTACGCAGCGACTCGTCGTCGATGCTGATCGCCTTCGCCTGGTCGCTGGTCGTCGCGTTGCGCTCCACCAGCATGGTGCGTACGCCGTAGGCGCCGAGCAGATTGGCCGCCGTCAGTCCCGTCGGCCCGGCGCCTACGATCACCACGTCGGTGTCCGTCGACACGTCACTGAACCGGCTGGTAGGCGGGCCCGGAATCGCCGAGCAGCCGCTCCGCCTCCGCGTAGATCTGCTCCGGTGACTGGTCCAGGTTCAGCGTCCGGCGGAACGGCTGCCGCACGTCGCGATCGAGACGCAGGTAGACCTCGTTGCGGTTGTCCTCGGGATCGAAGAAGTAGATGCCGAACGCGTTGCCGTGGGTGACCTCCTGCTGCACCGGCACCCCCGCGTCGCGGAAGCGTCGGTGAAACTCCAACAGTCCGTCCAGCGAGTCCACCCGCCACGACACCTGATGGGTCAGCTTCGAGCCGGGTGGTGCGGTGCGGCCCCGCTGCAGGACCAGTTCGTGGTGCTCCTGCGCCGGACGGGAGCTGAGGAAGACGATGCCGAGGTCCTCGTCCCGGTCCGTGACGGTCAGCCCCACCATCCGGGTGTAGAAGTCGGTCATTCGCTCCAGGTCCTCCACCCAGAATCCGGTGTGCCCCAGCTCGACGACCCCCACGACAACCACCCCTGTTCCTGTTTTTCGCGACACCAGTCCTGTATTTCGGCAGACGCTAGTCGCGCGGAAGCCCGCCCGTCAACTGGTCCGATCAGCCGATTCCGGCTCGCCGATCGGGACGGGTGATGGTTTCAGAACGGGTGGTAGTTACGCCCGTGCCAACCCGAGGAGACCGCTGAGCTCGTCGGCGGCCTCGCGCACCGACGCGATGACGTCCGGCAGCCGGGAGTCGTCAACCCGGCGGGACAACGCCGCCACGCTGATCGCGGCGACCACCCGGTCGCGGTCGTCCCTGACCGGAGCCGCCACGCCGAGCACGTCCGGGTCCACCTCGCCCCGGGATATCGCGTACCCGGCCTGGCGGATCTCGGCGAGGCGCGCCGTCAGGTCCCGCCTTGTGGTGATCGTCCGATCGGTGAACCGGGTCAGCTCGCTGGCATCCAGCACCGCCGCCACCTCATCCGGCGCCGCCCAGGCAAGCAGTACGTGGGCCGCCGCCCCCGCGTTGCTCGGCAGGATGTGCCCGCGCTCGTACGACAACCGCACCGGACCGGACCGGGATTCCTCCCGCTCCACGCAGACCACGGCGGTACCTGAGCGGCGGGTGAGCAGGACGGTCTCGCCCACCTCGCCGGCCAACCGAGCCATGATCGGTCGGGCGAGTTCCGACAGGCCGAAACCCCTACGCGCCAGCCGTGCCAGGTCCAGCACCCGCGGCCCGAGACGGTACGTGGCCGATTCAGTTTCCTCGATGAATCCCATCGACACGAGGCTCTGCAGATATCGGTACGTCGACGACCGCGCAACCCCGATATGCTCGCTCACCTGGGCCGCGGAGAGCGCGAGATGAGCGTCGTCGAACATCAACAGGATGTCCAAGGCCCGGTCCGCCGTCGAGTTCCTCGGCCGGTACGTGCTCGCGTTTTGGACCTTCGCTCCTGCCATACAGGACAAGATACCGGACCGGACGGCCGTCCGGTCCGGCGGCAGGGACGGCTCGGTTCAGCCCTCGACGCCGAGGCGGGCCAGCACCAGCTCGCGTACCGACTTGGCGTCGGCCTGCCCCCGGGTGGCCTTCATGACCGCGCCCACCAGGGCGCCGGCGGCGGCCACCTTGCCGCTGCGGACCTTGTCGGCGATGGCCGGGTTCGCGGCGATCGCCTCGTCCACGGCGGCGGTCAGCGCGCCGGTGTCGGAGACCACCTCAAGACCCCGGTTGCGCATGATGTCGGTCGGCGTCCCCTCGCCGGCCACCACGCCCTCCAGCACCGTCCGGGCCAGCTTGTCGTTGAGCTTCCCCTCGTCGACCAGCCGTTGCAGCTCCGCCACCTGGGCCGGGGTGGCGCCCGCGTCGGCCAGCTCGACACCGGCCTCGTTGGCCCGCCGGGACAGCTCGCCGAGCCACCACTTGCGGGCCCCGGCCGGCGTGGCGCCGGCGGCCACCGTCTGCTCAATCAGCTCCACGGCGCCGGCGTTCAGCACCGACTGCATGTCGAGGTCGGAGAGCCCCCAGTCGCGCTGGATGCGCTGGCGGCGCAGCCGCGGCAGCTCGGGCAGGGCGGCCTTCAGCTCGGCCACCCAGGCCGGGTCCGGGGCCAGGGGCACCAGGTCGGGCTCCGGGAAGTACCGGTAGTCGGTCGCCGTCTCCTTGGACCGGCCCGGGGTGGTGTCGCCGGTGTCCTCGTGGAAGTGCCGGGTCTCCTGGGTGATCCGACCACCGTTGTCCAGCACCGACGCCTGACGCAACATCTCGGAACGGACCGCCCGCTCCACCGAACGCAGCGAGTTGACGTTCTTGGTCTCGGTCCGGGTGCCCCAGTCGGCGCCCGGCAGGTTCAGCGACGTGTTCACGTCGCAGCGCAGCGAGCCCTCCTCCATCCGGACGTCGGAGACGCCGAGCGACCGGAGAACGTCCCGCAGCTCCGTGACGTAGGCCCTGGCCACGTGTGGCGCGAGCGCGCCGGTGCCGGGAATCGGCTTGGTGACGATCTCCACCAGCGGGATACCGGCCCGGTTGTAGTCGACGAGCGACTCGGTGGCGCCGTGGATCCGGCCGGTGGCCCCGCCGACGTGCAGCGTCTTGCCGGTGTCCTCCTCCAGGTGCACCCGCTCGATGCCGATCCGCACGGTCTCCCCGTCGACATCGACGTCCAGGTACCCGTCCACGCAGAGCGGCTCGTCGTACTGGCTGATCTGGAAGTTCTTCGGCATGTCCGGGTAGAAGTAGTTCTTCCGGGCGAACCGACACCATTCGGCGATGGTGCAGTTCAGCGCGAGTCCGATCCGGATCGTCGCCTCGATGGCCGCCTTGTTGGCCACCGGCAGCGAGCCGGGCAGGCCGAGGCAGACCGGGCAGACCCGGGTGTTCGGCTCGCCACCGAAGTCGGTCGGGCAGCCGCAGAACATCTTGGTGTTCGTGCCCAGCTCGACGTGCGTCTCCAGGCCGATCACCGGCTCGTACCGCGCGACAACCTCGTCGTACGCGGGCAGTGTCGTGGTCATCGGTGCTCCTGCCTCACAGTGCCGGTGGGGTGAGGGTGCCGACCGCGGATTCCAGCGCCGCGGCGACCCGGTACATCCGGTCGTCGGCCATGGTCGGCGCCATGACCTGGAGACCGACCGGCAACCCCTCGGACAGGCCGCACGGCACCGAGATTCCCGGCCCGCCGTACAGGTTGGTCGGGATGGTGAACAGGTCGGCCAGATACATCTGGTACGGGTCGGCGGTACGGGAGCCGAACGGGAACGCCACGAACGGCGTGGTCGGCGAGATCAGCACGTCCACCTGCTCGAACGCGGCGGTGAAGTCCCGCGTGATAAGCGTCCGCACCTTCTGCGCCTGGCCGTAGTAGGCGTCGTAGTAGCCGGACGAGAGGGCGTACGTGCCGAGCATGATCCGCCGCTTCACCTCGGGGCCGAAGCCGGCCTCCCGGGTCAGCGACATGACCTCCTCCAGCGACCGGTTGCCGTCGTCGCCGACCCGCAGACCGAAACGCACCCCGTCGAACCGGGCCAGGTTGGACGAGCACTCGCTCGGGTTGATCAGGTAGTACGCCGGCAGCGCGTACTCGAAGTGTGGGCAGGACACCTCGACCACCTCGGCGCCCAGCTTGGTGAGCGCGGCCACGGCGTCCCGGAAGGCGGCCAGCACACCCGGCTCCGCGCCCTCGCCGGAAAACTCCCGGACCAGGCCCAGCCGGACACCGGTCAGGTCCCCGCCGGCGCCGGCCCGGACGGCGGCCACCACGTCTGGCACCGGCCGCGGGATGGAGGTGGAGTCGCGCGGGTCGTGCCCGCCGATCGCCGCGTGCAGCAGCGCCGCGTCCAGCACCGTCCGGGCGCACGGGCCCGGAGTGTCCAGCGACGAGGAGAACGCCACCAGGCCGTACCGGGAGGTGCCGCCGTACGTGGGCTTGACCCCCACGGTGCCGGTGACCGCGCCCGGCTGGCGGATGGATCCGCCGGTGTCCGAACCGATGGCCAGCGGAGCCTCGTACGCGGCCAGCGCGGCCGAACTGCCGCCGCCGGAGCCGCCCGGGATCCGGGTCAGGTCCCACGGGTTGCGGGTCGGGCCGTAGGCGGAGTACTCGGTCGACGAGCCCATTGCGAACTCGTCCATGTTGGTCTTGCCGAGCATCACCGTGCCGGCGGCGCGCAGCCGCCGCACGATCGTCGAGTCGTAGGGCGGGCGCCAACCCTCCAGGATCTTCGAGCCGACCGTGGTGGGCACGCCTCTGGTGGCGAGCACGTCCTTGACCGCGACCGGCACGCCGGCCAGTGGGCCGAGTGGCTCACCGGCGGTCCGGCGCTCGTCCACGGAACGGGCGGCGGCCAGCGCGCCGTCGACGTCGACGTGCAGGAAGGCATGCACCTGGTCGTCGACGGCGGCGATCCGGTCCAGGTGGGCCCGGGTCACCTCGGTCGCCGACACCTCGCCGGCGGCGACCCGCTCGGCGATCTCGGTCGCCGTCATGCGAATCAGCTCACTCATGAGGCTGCCTCCTCGTCGAGGATCCGGGGGACCCGGAACCGCTGCTCCTCGGCGTCCGGCGCACCGGACAGGGCCTCCTCGGGGCTCAGTCCGGGCACCACCACGTCCTCGCGCAGCACGTTCGTCAGCGGCACCGAGTGCGACGTGGGCGGGATGTCCGCGGCGGCGACCTCCCCCACCCGGGCGACCGACTGCAGGATCACGTCGAGTTGGCCGGCGAAGGTCGCCAGTTCCTCTTCCGTGACGGCGAGCCGCGACAGGCGCGCCAGGTGCGCGACCTCCTCGCGGGAGATGGCGGCCATCCGTATCCTCCGTACCTGCGTCCGAACGTCCGGCCGAGTCTATTTCCCGCCGAGCGGTGGCCGGCTACCGGCTCCCCCGAAACCGCCACCGGAGGACGCGGCCCGACTCAATCCACGCCGTCGCTCCCCGCCGGTTCGGCGGCCGGACCACTCCCCGCCGGTTCGGCGGCCGGACCACTCCCCGCCGGTTCGGCGGCCGGACCACTCCCCGCCGGTTCCGCGGCCGGCCCACTCCCGACCGTTCCGTTCCCGGCCGGTTCGGCAGCCGGACCGTCGCCAGCCGGACCGCCTTCTCCCATACCGCTTCCGGCGGGTGGGATGACGATCGGCGCGGCCTCGATCGGCCCGGTTCCGTCCAACCCGTCCTCGGTCGACCCAAGGGTTGGCCGGACGCGGGCCGACCGGATGGTGGCGGTCGGCCAGCGGTGCCGGCCCCCGCCCTGCTGCGCCGGCCCCGGCTTGAGCGGGCGGTACCGGGACAACCAGGCCGCCAGGTCCTCGGCCGGCATCGGCCGCGCGTAGAACCAGCCCTGGGCGATGTCGCAGCCGGCGGCGTGCAGCAACCGCCAGGTCCGCTCGTCCTCGACGCCCTCGGCCACCACCCGCAGGCCCAGGGCGCCAGCCAACTCGATCATCGATCGGACGATGGCGGCGTCGTCGGCGTCGACCGCCATGCCGAGTACGAACGACCGGTCGACCTTGACCTCGGCCAGCGGTAGCCGGCGCAGGTGCTGCATGGATGAGTAGCCGGTGCCGAAGTCGTCAAGCGCGATCGCCACGCCGATCTTGTCCAGCCGGGAGATGGTGGCCAGCACGCGACGCGGGTCCGCCATCAGTGCGCCTTCGGTGATCTCCAGCTGGAGTTGCTCCGGCGGTACGTTGAAACGGGCCAGCCGATCGGCGATCTGGTCGGCGATCTCACCGGTGTGCAGGTCCCGAACGCTGACGTTCACGGCGGCGCGCAGCACCATCCCGGCCGCCGACCACTTGGCCACCTGTTCCACCACGTCGTCGACGACCCGGCGGGTCAACAGGCGCATCACGGCGCTCTGTTCGGCGACCCGGATCAGCTCCTCCGGATCCACCATTCCGCGTCGCGGATGCCGCCAGCGCAGCAGCGCCTCGACACCGACCACCTGGCCCGTGGCGATCGCTATCTGCGGCTGGTAGTACATGGCGATCTCGCCGGCATCGCCGGAACCGGTGGCCCCCGGCGCCTCCAACACCTGACGCAGATCGGCGAGCAGGCTCAGCCGCTCCGGCGAGTTGTGGTCCGACTCGGGCGCGTACACCGCCACCGTGTCACCCCGGTGCTTGGCGTCGTACATCGCCACATCGGCGTGCCGCATCAGGGTCTCGATGTCCCGGCCGTGTGCCGGATAGAGCGCGATGCCGATCGAACCGCCGACGTCCAGCGGCAGCCCGTCCAGCGACACCGGCTCGGTCAGGGCCGCCACCACCCGATCCGCGATCTCTCGGGCGGCGTCGACATCCGGCAGCCCGCCCGCGACGATGGCGAACTCGTCGCCGCCCAACCGGACGACGGTGTCTCCAGGGCGTACGGTGCCGACCAGCCGGTGGCCGACCTCCACCAGGAGCCGGTCGCCGACCGCGTGGCCGAGCGCGTCGTTGACGTGCTTGAACCGGTCAAGGTCGAGCAGCAGCAGCGCGAGGTGGACCGGCGCGCCCTTCGCCGCCCGCTCCGCGTGCAGCGCGAGCTGCTCGGTCACGTCGGTGAGCAACGCCTTCCGGTTGGCCAGGCCGGTGAGCGGGTCCAGGCGGGTCAGCCGTTCCTGCTCGCCGGAGAGCCGGACCATCCGCGACACCGCGTAGAGGGGCACCAGCACGAGCGGGACCAGCGCGGCAGTGGTCCGGGCGGCGGCCACCAGCACGGGCGCCAACAACAGCAACGCGCCGTTGGAGACCGCCTCGAAGGCGAACCCCTGACGGAAGGCGGGCCACCATCTGGTCCCGAACCGCATCCGCAGAGCCAGGGTGACCAGGCCGTAGCTGACCAGGAACCACGAGGCCGCCGCCGCGGCCGCCACCGCCACGTCGGTCCACGGCGCCGGCCAACCGGACAGCAGGTCGCGCGGGGCGAGGCGGGTGACGGCGTACGCGGCGCCGAGCGCCCAGGCGTACTGGGCGGCGTTGAAGGCGGCTCGCCAGACGGTGTGCCGCATCCGCCAACTCGACACGGCGACCGCGGCGGTCTGGGTGGCGATGGCCGGCCCCAGCCCCCAACCGAGCAGGATCGCGAAGGTCAGGCAGACGGATGGGAAGACGGCGGGGCTCGACCGGCGCCCGGGTGGTGTGAACGGGTGCGCGTCGGCGGCCACGGCCAGGGCAGCCATCAGCCAGAAGGCCACCGGCAGGGTGGACAGCAGGCCGGGCAGCGCGGTGAGCGGGGCGGCGCTTATCGCCACGGCCACGGCCACCACCGTCCAGACGAAGCCGAAGAACGCGGCGGCCCGCCCGGGGGGAACGGAGTTCCGCAGCGACGCGGCCTCCATGGCACCTCCCGACGCCTGTGTGTCTCGGCGCGACCGGCCAGGTCACGCCGCTTGTTCCATCAAACGCCCCAAGCCAGTGCTCCGGGGTACGACAGACACGAAACGGACGTAGTCGTGACTAACTTGGAATACAGCACATCTCGCCGAGGGTCTCATCACCATCCGGGAGGCGCCCGATTGCGCGGCGACCGATCCGCCAGCGTACGCCGACCGCTCGCGCCACGCGGCCCCTCGGTTCCGCATCACCCGAACCGCTGCCGGTCCGGCGGCCGATGCCGGACGGCGACCCGGCGGCGCACCGCCGGTCCGACCGCCGCCAACGGCCGGGCCCCTCGGCCGGCGGCGTCCTCGGTCGGGCCGATCAGCCGGCGGTGTCGCCGGTCCGGGCCACCGCGCGGGCCGCCTCGGGACCCTGTTCGAGGAGGACGACGAAGCCCTCCTCGTCCAGGACAGGCCGCTTCAGCGAGTACGCCTTGTCCGCCTTGCTCCCCGGGTTGTCGCCGACCACCACGAAGTCGGTCTTCTTGGACACCGAACCGCTGACCTTGCCTCCGCGTTCCTGGACGGCCTCGGCCGCCTGGTCCCGGGAGAAGCCGGAGAGGGTCCCGGTAACCACGACGGTCACCCCGTCGAGCGGCCGAGGACCCTCGTCCGCGCGGTCCTCCGCGATCCGGACGCCCGCCTCACTCCACTTGCGTACCACGTCCCGGTGCCAGCCGACGCCGAACCATTCCCCGATGCTTGCTGCGATCGTCGGTCCCACTCCCTCGACCGAGGACAGTTCCTCCTCCGCGGCGCTCTCGATCGCCGGGATCGAGCCGAAGTGCCGGGCCAGGGCCCGCGCGGCCGTCGGACCAACGTGCCGGATGGACAGCGCCACCAGCACCCGCCACAGCGGACGGACCTTCGCCTCGCCGAGGTTGTCCAGCAGCTTGACGGCATTGCTGCCCAGCGTGCCGTCCTTGTTGACGAAGAACGGCACGCCGGCCAGCCGGTCGGCGTCGAGGAAGAACAGGTCACCCTCGTCGGCGATCACACCCGACTCCAGCAGCGCGCCGGCCGACTTGTAGCCGAGCACCTCGATGTCCAACGCGTCCCGACCGGCCAGATAGAACAGGCGTTCCCGGAGCTGGGCCGGGCAGGTGCGGGAGTTGGGACAGCGGATGTCGATGTCGCTCTCCTTGGCCGGCGCGAGCCGGGTGCCGCAGGACGGGCACTTCGTCGGCATCTCGAACGGACGTGCGTCCTCCGGCCGCAGGTCGACGACCGGGCCGAGCACCTCCGGAATCACGTCCCCCGCCTTGCGGACCACCACCGTGTCGCCGATCAGCACCCCCTTGCGCTCGACCTCGCGGGCGTTGTGCAGGGTGGCGTACGCGACGGTGGAGCCGGCCACCTTGACCGGCTGGAGCAGGGCCCGTGGCGTGACTCGTCCGGTGCGACCCACCTCGACCTCGATGTCGAGCAGCTTGGTGGTGACCTCCTCGGGCGGGTATTTGAAGGCCATCGCCCAACGTGGGGCCCGGCTCGTGGAGCCGAGCCGGCCCTGGATCGCCACCGGGTCCACCTTGACCACCACGCCGTCGATCTCGTGCTCGACCTTGTGCCGGTTCTTGGCGTAGTAGTCGATGTAGTCCCGCACGCCGTCGAGGTCGGGCACGACCCGCCACCGGTCGCTGGTCGGCAGGCCCCAGTCCCGCAGCTTCTCGTACGCCGCGGACTGGGCGGTGAGCCGCAGGCCGCGCCGGGCGCCGATGCCGTGCACCACCATTCGCAGGCCACGACCGGCCGTGATCCGCGGATCCTTCTGCCGGAGGCTGCCGGCGGCCGCGTTGCGGGGGTTGGCGAACGGCGCCTTGCCCTGCTCGACCAGGGACGCGTTCAACTGGGCGAAGGCGGCCACCGGGAAGTAGATCTCCCCGCGCACCTCGATGAACTCCGGCGGCTTGCCGCCGGTGAGCCGCTCGGGCACCTCGCGGATCGTCCGGACGTTGGGCGTCACGTCCTCACCGGTGCGGCCGTCGCCTCGGGTCGCCGCCCGCACCAGCCGACCACGTTCGTAGGTCAGGTTGATCGCCAGCCCGTCGACCTTGGGCTCGCACAGGTAGGCCACCGGGCCGCCGGCGTCCCGCTCCACCCGCTCCGCCCAGGCCGCCAGCTTGTCCAGGTCGAACGCGTTGTCCAGGGACATCATCCGCTCGGCGTGCTCGACCGGGGTGAACAGGGTGGAGAACGTGCCGCCCACCCGCTGAGTCGGTGACTCGGGCGTCACCAGCGACGGGTAGCTCTCCTCCAGCGCCTCCAGCTCGTGCAGCAGGGTGTCGAACTCGGCGTCCGCGACGGTGGGCGAGTCGAGCACGTAGTAGCGGTACTGATGGTCGGTGATCTCCTGGCTCAGCGTGGCGTGCCGGTCCCGCGCCTCGGCCGGCGGCTCGGCACCGGCGGCCGCCTCCTGCGCGGCGCTGACCTGCTGGCCGATGGCCTCCTCGGACACCGTTGACCTCCTGTTCCGCCCGTTGGACCGCTCCTGCGAACGCTATCCCGGACCCCCGACATCCGTCCGACCCGTGGCGAAGTGGGCCCGCCAGCGTGTCCGCACCGCACCGGACCGGGTGGTCGGACCCGCGGTGGATGCCGCTCAGTCCCAGGCGGCGCCCAGGGCGGCGAGCTGGTCGGCGTACTCGATCTGGTCGGCCCACCCCGCCGGCCAGCCCGCCATCCCGTGCGCGGCGCCCAGGAAGGCACCGGCCAGCGCGGCGATCGAGTCGGAGTCGCCGGATGTGGTGGCCGCCCGGGCCAGCGCCGCGACCGGGTCGTCGGCGTGCCGCAACGTGCAGAGCAACGCGGTGGCCAGCGCCTCCTCGGCGATCCAGCCCTCACCGGTGGCGCGGCACGGGTCGCCGCGGTCGTCCGGCTCGGCCAGCGCCGCGTCCAGCCGGTCGAGCGCGCCGAGGCACTCCGCCCACCCTCGGCTGATGAACTCGACGGGATCCGACACGCCGGGCCGCTGCCACAGATCGCCCAACCACTCGGCCCGGTAGGTGCGCCGCTGGTCCAGCGCCCGGGCCCGGAGCAGCGCCGGCAGCTCGGCCGGCGCGGCGCCGTCGCGCAACACCCGGACCGCGTACGCGGTCAGTTCGCTGGCGGCCAGGGCCGTCGGGTGACCGTGGGTCAACCCGGCCTGCAACTGAGCGACGCCGGCGAGCGTGTCGAGGTCCCACCCGGGCACCAGGCCGACCGGCGTGACCCGCATGTTGGCCCCGCAGCCCTTGGACCCGGCCACCGTGGCCTGTTGCCAGGGCAGCCCCTCGGACAGCGCGGCGCAGGCCCGCAGGCAGGTCATGCCGGGCGCTCGGTTGTTTTCCGGACTGACCGACCAGGCGACGAAACGGTCCCGCAGCAGCGGTTCCAGGACCGGCGAGGTGGCCGCCGGCGCCTCCCGCAGCGCCCAGCCGACCGCCAGTGCCATCTGGGTGTCGTCGGTGACCAACGCCGGGTCCCCGTCGAGCCGTCGGGGACCGGTCGGCCCGTACCGGCGGACGATCTCGTCGATCTGGAGGAACTCGGTCGGCTTACCGAGGGCGTCTCCGTAGGCGAGGCCGAACAGGGAGCCGGAGGCGCGGGTGGAGGTCATGGTCGCTCATGATTCACCATTCCCCGGACTGTCGGCGTCCCAGCAGCGGCAGAACGGGTGCCCGACCAAGGTGGCGTGGCGGCGAGAGCACAAGAGGTAGGATGAGTAGCATGACTGATCCTACCGGCAAGTACTCGATCACCATGCCGCGTGACATCGCGGACGCCGCCAAGGCCCGCAGCGGTCCCTCGGGACTGTCCGCCTACGTCACCGCCGCCGTCGCCCGTCAGATCGAACGGGACAACCTCAACGAACTTGTCGCCGTGGCCGAGGCCGAACACGGTCCGATCACGGACGACGAGATCCAGGCCCTGCGGGACCAGCTTCACCAGGCTCGCCGCCAGCAGGCACGGAACAGGGCGGACGCCGCGTGATCCGTTCCCCCGCCATCCCCGGCGGCACCCTCGTCCTGGACAGCGAAGGACTTGCCCAAGCCGTCCTGCGCAACCGTGCGGTCACCGGCTGGCTCGCCCTCGCGCGCGCCGACGACCTACGCGTGATCACGTCAGCGGCCACCCTCGTCGAGGTGGTCCACCCGCGGATCAACCGAGCGGCGCTGGACTGGACCCTGTCCCGCCTCGTTGTCGAGCCGGTCACCGAACCCATCGCGCGCCACGCGGCCGCTCTGCTCGCCGACGCCGGTCTGCACGGCCACAGGTACGCCATCGACGCCATGCTCGGCGCCACTGCTCTCGCCGCCCCCGGCCCGATCACGATCGTGACGTCAGACCCTGATGACCTCCGCGCGCTGTGCGGCGACCGCGTCACCGTCGTGAAGATCTGACCCGACGCCGGCCCCGATCATGATTCACCGTTCCCGGGACTGTCGGCGTCCCAGCAGAGGCAGAACGGGTGCCCGGCCGGGTCGGCGTACACCCGGAAACCGTCACCCTCGCCGGGCAGCCGGGTCGCACCCAGCTTGAGCGCCGCGGCCTCGGCCGTCTCGATGTCGCTGACCGTGACGTCGAGGTGGAACTGCTGCGGACGCTCCGGGTCCGGCCAGCGCGGCGCGCGCAGGTTGACCGCCCGCTGGAACGCCAGCCGCGGCTGGTGGCCGGGCGGGCCGCCGAGCACCACCCAGGAGTTCGGGTCCTCGTCGTCGTCGCCGAAGACCGGCAGGCCGAGCAGTTCGGAATAGAAGCCGGCAAGGGCGCGCGGGTCCGGCGTGTCGATGACCACCGTGCGGAGCTGTCCAATCATGCCCGCCATCGTGCCCGGCACCCCCGACAGGAAAACGTCACTGCTCGACGAGCCGGCGCCCCGCGTCGCGGCAGGCGGTCAGCGCGGCCCGCACGTATCCGGCGCTGGCCCCGGCCATCCCGCAGGTCGGCGTGACGACAACCTGCTCGGGCAGCCGGGACCGGGGAAAGCCGAGCCCGTCCCACAGCCGGAAGACCAGGTCCGCGGCGCGTGCCGAGGTCGGCCCGGCGGAGTCGTCACCGGCCGCCGGGACCGCGGGTACCACGCCGGCCAGCAGCCCGAGGCCGGCATCGATCGCCTCACCGAGCGGGTCGAGCCGGTCGACCAGGCCCAGGTCCAGCGCGACCGCGACGGCACCGGCCGATCGGATCAGATCCAGCGGTACGTCCCGGGCGCAGCAGTGCACCACGGTCGGCGCGTCGGCGGCCTCGATGACGGTACGCAGGGCGTCGGCGGCCGGCACCGGTTCCACCGAACGGTAGGTGCCCAGGCCGCTCTCGGTGGGTATCCGCCCGGCGAGCACCGCCGGCAGCGACGGCTCGTCGAGTTGCAGCAGCACGGTCGCGCCCGGCAGCCGGCGCCGGAGTTCGGTCACGTGTCCGCGTACCCCCTCGGCCAGGGAGCCGGTGAGGTCGCGGACCGCGCCCGGATCGCGCACCAGGCGGCCGCCGCCGGCCAGGTCGATCCCGGCGGCGAGGGTGAACGGACCGGCGGCCTGGACCTTGACCGTGCCGGTGAAACGCTCGGCCTGCTCGGCGAGCTGGTCCAGGTCGCGCTCCATCAGATCGCGGGCGCGGCGCAGGTCCCGTCCGGCGCGGGCGGCGACCCGCCAACGGGCCGCGTACAGCTCGACCGGCAGTTCGACGAGCAGCCCGGCGGTGCGGCCGATCAGGTCCGCGCCGGGGCCCCGGTCGGGCAGCTCCGGCAGATACGGCAGGTCCGGCAGCTCACCGAGGACGATCCGCTGCGCCTCGGCGATGTCGACGCCGGGCTGCGAGCCGATCCCGGTCGCCGCGCCGGCCGGCCACGGCCAGGTTCCGTTGGTCACGCCGGCCAACTCTAGGGCCTGGGTCAGGCGATGGTGGCGGAGCCCAGCACCACGTCGCCATCAGGGTCCGGGCGGTACGCCACGATGGCCTGCCCGGCCGCCACCCCGCGCACCGGCTCGCGCAGCTCGGCGTGCAGCGCGGCACCGTCGAGCCGGACCACGGCGGGCGCCACCGAGCCGTGCGCGCGCAGCTGGACCAGGCACTCCACCGGACCGGTCGGCGCCGGGCCGCCGGTCCACACCGGCCGCTCGGCGCGCACGCTCGACACCTCCAGCGCCTCCGCCGGGCCGACCGTGACGGTGTTGCTGACCGGGGTCACCGACAGCACGTACCGGGGCCTACCGTCCGCCGCCGGCCGGTCCAGGGCCAGGCCGCGCCGCTGGCCCACCGTGTACGCGTACGCGCCGCGGTGCGCCCCGACCACCGCCCCGGTCTGCGCGTCGACGATGTCGCCGGGCGTCTCGCCGAGGCGCTCGGCGAGGAAGCCCCGGGTGTCACCGTCGGCGATGAAGCAGATGTCGTGCGAGTCCGGCTTGTCGGCGACGGCCAGCCCACGCTCGGCGGCCTCGGCCCGGACCTGGGCCTTCGTCGAGTCGCCGAGCGGGAACACCGACCGGTCGAGCTGCTCGCGGGTCAGCACCGCCAGCACGTACGACTGGTCCTTGGCCACGTCGACGCTGCGCCGCAACAGACCGTCCGGGCCGAGCCGGGCGTGGTGGCCGGTGACCACCGCGTCGAAGCCCAGGGCGACCGCCCGGTCCAGCACCGCGGCGAACTTGATCTTCTCGTTGCAGCGCAGGCAGGGATTCGGGGTACGGCCGGCCGCGTACTCGGCGACGAAGTCGTCCACCACGTCGGAGTGGAAGCGGTCGGCCATATCCCACACGTAGAACGGGATGCCGATCACGTCGGCGGCACGCCGCGCGTCCCGGGAGTCCTCGATCGTGCAGCAACCGCGCGCCCCGGAACGGTAGGTCTGCGGGTTGCGTGCGAGCGCGAGGTGGACGCCGGTCACGTCGTGCCCGGCATCGACCGCCCGCGCGGCCGCCACGGCCGAGTCCACGCCACCGGACATCGCCGCCAGGACCCTCATCCGACACCTCCTTCGCCCATCGAGGGTAGCCGCCGGGCTCGCGGGTCGGCGCCGCCGGGCTCGGCGGTCCGGGCGCCGTCGCCGGTGGCCTGCTGGCCGCCGGCGTGGACCCCTGGGGTGATCGCGCGGGTCGTCAGGGCCGGGTGGAGCGGATCGCGCCGGCCCGTCGGGCCCGTTCCACGGCACCCGGCAGGGCGGCGACCAACGCCTCGACGTCCGCCCGCGTCGACGTGTGGCCCAGTGAGAACCGCAGCGACGAGCGGGCCCGTGCGTCGTCCGCGCCCATCGCGAGCAGCACGTGCGACGGCTGGGCCACCCCGGCCGAGCAGGCCGACCCGGTGGAGCAGGCGATCTGCTGGGCGTCCAGCAGCATCAGCAGGGCATCCCCCTCGCAGCCGGGGAAGCTCAGGTGCGCGTTGCCCGGCAGCCGGTGGTCCGGATCACCGTTGAAGATCACATCGGGAACGGCGGCCCGGACCCGGCCCACCAGCTCGTCCCGCAGACCGCGCAGCCGGGCCGCGTACTCCTCCTGGCGCTTGACCGCCGTCTCCAGAGCCACCGCGAAGGCGACCACCCCTGGCGTGTCGAGGGTGCCCGACCGGACGTCGCGTTCCTGCCCGCCCCCGTGCAGCAGCGGCATGCAGGGCACGTCTCGACCGAGCAGCAGCGCACCCACACCCACCGGACCACCGATCTTGTGCCCGGTCAGGGTGAGGGCCGCGACGCCGCTGGTGGTGAAGTCCACCGGGACCTGACCGACCGCCTGCACCGCGTCGGTGTGCAGCGGGACACCGGCCCGCGCCGCCACCGCGGCCAGCTCGGCCACCGGTTGCACGGTGCCCACCTCGTTGTTGGCCCACATGGTGCTGACCACGGCCACATCGTCCGGGTAGGTGTCGAGCACCGCCGCGAGGGCGGCCACCTCGATCCGGCCGGCGCTGTCCACCGGCAGCCAGCTCACCGCCGCGCCCTCGTGGCCACCCAGCCAGTGCACCGCGTCGAGGACGGCGTGATGCTCGACCGCGCTGACCACCACCCGGGTCCGGGTCGGTCGGGCGGACCGCCGGGCCCAGAAGATCCCCTTGACGGCCAGGTTGTCGCTCTCCGTGCCGCCGCCGGTGAAGATCACCTCGGACGGGCGGGCGCCAAGCGCGGCGGCCACCCGCTCGCGGGACTCCTCCACCCGCCGGCGTGCGCACCGGCCCGCGGCATGCAGCGAGGACGCGTTGCCGACCTCGCGGGCGGTCGCGACGTACGCCTCCAACGCCTCGTCGAGCATCGGCGTGGTCGCCGCGTGATCCAGGTATGCCATCACGCTCCAGTGTAGGGAAGGGCCCGTCGTCGCCGCCTTTCGCGTAGTGCCCTGTTGACGCCGCCGGACCGCGCCAGGCCGACGGCCCTGGCGCGATCCGGCCCGGCCTGGCTGTCAGGCGGGCACGGCGGTCACCACGATGTTGTCGCGGTAGTGCCGGGTCTTCGAATCGAACGGACCACCACAGGTGATCAAGGTCAGCCGCGGCGAACCGTCCCGCGCGAAGTAGCGGTCCAGCGGGATCTTCGTCTTGGCGTACTCCTCCCGGGCAACCACCTGGTAGGCACGCTCCCTGCCGTCCGCCCCGGTGACCGTCATGCGATCGCCCCGATCGAGTTCGCGCAGCCGGAAGAACGCGCCCTTGCCCTGCTCGGCGCTGTCCACATGACCGGCGACGACCACGGAGCCAGCGGTCGTTTCCAGGCCCGGCCCGTACCGGTACCAGCCGATCTGGTCCACGCTGGGCGGCACCGCGAAGTCACCGCTCCGCTCGTCGATGCCGACCGGGTTGACGGTTGCGGTGACCCCGATTCTCGGGATCACCAGGCGGGTCGGCGGAACGCGCGAATCGGTCGGCAGGTCACCGGACGCCACCGGGATCGTCGGTTCGGTCCCGGCAGATGACGCGGACGCCGACCCGCTCGGCGTGGCGAGCCGGCGGGCCTCGTCACCACCGACGTCCGGCGCCGGTCGGGAGGCGCAGGCGACCAGGCCGGCCAGGGTGAGCGCGGCGACGCCGGCGGCAACCGCCGCCAGCGCGCCACGATCGCGTACGGTCATCGGCGAACCGGAGCCGGCCGGCCGGCGACCAGCCGGGCACCGCCACCGACCAGCAGCAGGACGCCGGCCGCGGCCAGCGCGTACCACCAGGTGGTGAGGCCGGTGCCAGCCTGGCCACCGGTGCCGCTCGGCACCCCGCCCGGCGCCGAGTGCAGACCCTCGATGGTCTGCGCCACCAAGGTCAGCGACTGGGCCTCGGCCGAGCCGATCGCGTACACGATCGTCGCCGTGCCCTCGGCGAGGGTGAGGCTCTCGGGGCCGATCGCGACCGTGTCGGTGCCGGCGAGCACCACGTCCGCCTCGACGTTGCCGGCCTTGATGTCGGCCTTGGCCTCGTTCGGGTTGGTCAGGTCCTCGAATACCGGTTCGCCGCCGGCGCGCACGTCCACCGCCGGTGCGGCCGCGGTGTGCCGGACGATGAGCCGGGCCTCACCGGCACCGAGCCGGCTCACGTCGTTGGCGAACGGCGTGATCTTGGGCTGGCCGCTGGCGTCGAGGTGGGCGGCGATGCTGATGTTGGCGCCGCCGGGCACCTGGGCGTCGTCCGCCTTGAGGATCGCCTGGGCGATCGGCTCACCCGGCTTGGTCAGCGCGATGTCGTAGCTGCCCTCTTCGAGATCCAGCGGTCCGGCCACCGCACCCGGCTTGAAGTCGCTTATCGTCTTCTCCCCGTTGACGTACACGTCGACCGGCTGGTCGGGGATCCCGTGCACGACGGAGACCTTCGACGACGCCGCGTACGCGGGGGTGGCGGTGAAGGCGCCGACGCCCGCGAAGGCGACCGCGGCCGCCGCGCCGCCCACGGCGACCCGGCGCAGGTACGAAACTGCCATCTCATCCTCCTGGTGATCCGCTGATCTCGGTGATCGGCTTGTCGGGAGTTACGCCATCGGCCGGACGGCTGGATGCAACGGTGAAATTGCTCTCCGGCCGCATCCGGGGGGCGGTTCCAGGTCGAAGGGGTGGTCAGCAGCAGGCCCGCCGGAGCTGACCGGGGAATGTGGGTGATGAGGGTGGCGGCTACAGTCGGGCATGCACCACGAAAGGTGGCCCGCCTGGTGACCAAGGCCGATCCGCATGACACCGTGTCGCCCGACGACCTGCCGAAACGGTTCGTCGACGGCGACGAGACGGCGCTGCGCGAGGTCTACGACCGGTATGCGCGGGCGGTGTTCCACCTCGCCACCAGCACGCTCGCCAATCGGGCCGACGCCGAGGACGTCACCCAGGCCACCTTCGTCGCCGCCTGGCTCGGCCGGGAGGGCTTCGACCCGGCGCGCGGGACGTTGCTCGGTTGGTTGCTCGGCATCGGCCGGCGGAAGGTGATCGACCGCCTGCGGGCGACGTCCCGGGAGGACCGGGTCGTCGCGGCGGTCAGGCAACGTCCCGACCCCGGCGCGACCCCCGCCGACCCGGACCGGGTGGTCGACCGGCTGGTGATCGCGGACGAGCTGGCGACGCTCCCGGACGATCAGCGGCGCATGCTGGAGCTGGCGTTCTACGACGACCTGACGCACCAGCAGATCGCGACAATGACGGGTGTACCGCTGGGGACCGTGAAGAGCCACATCCGACGAGGCATGGCAAGTCTGCGACGACGTTGGGAGGTGGACGGTGCGGCACCTGGATCACGATCGGCTGGTCTTTCTGGCGCTCGGTGAGCCGACGGCCGAGGCCACGGACGCCGACCACGTCGCCGCCTGCGCCGAGTGCCGGTCGGAGATCGACAGCCTGCGGCACGTGGCCGGGCTGGGCGCGCAGACGCGGGAGCTGCGTGACCTTCCGGCGCCGCCGGTCCACCTCTGGGACGGCGTCCTCGCCGGCATCGCCGCCGAGGACGGGCGATCAACCGCCGACCGGGTGTCCGGGCCAACCGACGGCCGGGTGTCAACCGCCGACCGGGTGTCCGGGCCAACCGCCGACGCGGCGCCCGGACCCGCGACCGACCTGCGGCCCGGGGACGCCATGGACGGGCTTGCCGGGTCCGCGCCGTCGTCGCGGCCGGTATCGGGCCGTGCCGCCCGACCGGCCCCCGCCTCCCGCCCCACCGGCGGATCGGGCGGCACCACCAGACCCGCCGGCACCTCCCGGCCGCCGACCCGGCGCCGGCGCTGGCCGACCTGGGCGACCACCGCGCTGACGGCCGTCGCCGCGCTCGCCGTCGGGGTAGCCGGCACCCTGATCGCGGTACGCGGAGCGGACCTGCCCGAGCAACCGGCGCCGACCGTGGTGGCGAGCGCGCCGCTGGCCGCGTACGGGCAGACGCCCCCGGAGGCGACCGGCGATGCCCGGGTGTTCGAGGACGGCAGACTGCACCTGCACGTGGCGAACCTTCCCGCGGTTCCCGGCTACTACGAGGTGTGGCTGATCGACCCGGATACTATGAACATGTTCTCGGTGGGGACGATCCGGGACGTCGACGCCCTGTTGCCCCTACCATCCAATGTGGACCTGTCTACCTACCGGTTGGTCGACGTTTCCGCCGAGTCGTACGACAACAAGCCCGCGCACTCCGGTGACAGCCTGCTGCGCGGCACCCTGTCGAGCTGACCGACGGGCCGGCTTCAGCTCCCCGGCCCGTCGGTCAGCTCCTGTCTGTGGTCAACTCCTGCCGCCACGGATGGTCCGGGAGCGTGCGGGCCAGCGCGGCATCCAGCCAGCGGCGGCTCTGCCCGGACAGCGCCGGCAGGGCGCGATCGAAGTCGTCCCGGTCCTTGTCTCGCAGCAGCCGGGCCTTGTGCAGCAGGACAACCTCCGGCCGCAGGTACGGGATCCCGTCGTCGGTGCGACCGTGCAGGTCGACTCGGCGCCCGCGGATCTCCGGATCCCTGCGGAACGCCCAGGTGTCGGCGTCACCCGCGTCGAGGAACACGTCCATCCGCCAGGCCGGCACGGTGGGGTCGCAGACCCAGACCTGGTGCCGGTCCAGCGGCGGCTGGTCGGCTGGGCCGACGGGGCGTACCTGGCCATTGCCGGCCGTGTAGAGCCGGTAGCCGTCCAGCGCGGCGCGGACGAGGTCGAACCGTTCCCGCGGTACGGCGATCTCCAGGTCCTCGTGCGGGCGGGTCTGCTCGCCGTGCCAGAGGTCGAGCGCCCAACCGCCGGCCACCCACCACGTCGCGTCAACGCCGGCCAGCAGCCCGGCAACGTTCCGTGGATCCCAGGCGTCCCAGCGGTCGAAGCCGGGCAACTCCGGGTCGATGATCTTTACAAGCAGGCGGTACGGCGTGCCGGCCCGCTCCCGGATGCCGTTCCCCCAGTCCTCGTAACCGAGCCGGTCGGCCAGCCCGGTGACGGCCTCGTCCGTCGAGACGGGGGCAAGCACCCAGAGCATCTGTCCGTTCCAGGAACGGGCCAGTTCCTCGGCGGCGCGGACCAGCGCCGCGCCGATGCCCAGTCGGCGGTACGCGGGTGCGACGGCCAGCGCCTGTATCGCCGGTGAGTGGGGCAGGTCGGGATCGGCGGGCTCGATCCGGGACAGGTCAGGGTGTACGAGGACAGCGCCGGACACCTCGCCGTCGGTGTACGCGACCAGCAGAGTGCTGGCGTCGGCCTTGCGCCATGGTGTTTCTGGCCCGCCGAACGCGGCGTCGACCGCCGCCAGGTCGTCGGGATTCGCTGGCCTGATAGTCGTTTCCGCCGCCACGTCCGGCGACCCTAGCGACCACCCGCCCGAGGCGCGACTTGTTAATCCGCCGTTCCGGCGCTCGCCCAGTTTCCTCCGACCCCGACTCGGCGGCTGGCACGAGGTTCGGGAAAGGTGTCTTCTCCTTCAAGGGCTCACGCGGTAGGTCAACTAGCCAGTCACGGCTAGCCACGTCGCCGTCACGATCCTAAGGTCCTCGAACTGGACATACACCCGCCCCGATGCTCGCGTGGGCGACCAGGGACGCGACCACCTCGTCGGCACGGTCAAAGTGCCAGCAACCTTCCACACCCCGTACGCGGGCGAACCCCTCCAACGGGTCTTCATACGAGTCGAGCACGAGCACCTGGGCGAGCCCGACCTCGGCGGGATTCATGTTGGCCAACTGTCCGAGCGGTTCCAGGTCCACCTCGTCACGCTACGCCCGGTGCGTGCCACCGTGGCCTACCGCGCGTTGACGTAGGCAACGGTGCCGGGGTACGAGCCGTGGAACGTCCGCCCGAGGTTCGCCGCCCGTCTGATTATCCGCCAGCGCTCGTCGTCCTCGGCGAAACGCGAGCCCAGCGACGGGACGGAAGCCATCAGGTTTTGTCTGCCTTGTGCGCTTGCTCATGGAACGCCCTAATCGTTCCGCACAACCACGTCCCGTGACTTAGCACGTGCGCGTCAACCGCTTCTGGGCGAGTCCTTGGAAGCGGCCATCACTCTGAGCGCCCTGTGACGAATTTTTTGCGGCAGATCGGTTGCTTGTTTGATTTGCGAAAGCAAACTTCTCGCAGAGCGGACGTCGTAGTCGGGGGATACAGCCATTAGTTCCAACCAATCGATTGCGCGGTCTACCCAATAAGGTCGGCTTTGCCGAACTGCAGACTCGACGATCGACTCCAAGAGCTTCTCCGGCGAGGATGTTTCCCCTAGTGAAAGCGCCTCCCAACTCCGACGGAGATCATTCCGAATCTGATTGATCGGCCTTTCAAGGAAAGGCCACAGGAAGATCGGGTCTTCGAGACTCACCAGCGCTTGAGGAGTGTCCTGGCTGCCGACCCATAGTCCGGGTTCGTCAGTGACTCCGATCCAGGTCCCATCTCCCCGATCGACTATGGGATGCCACACGGCCCTATCTCCACTCATCATGGGTCGAGCTTATGCCAAATCTATTGAGGAACTCCGCAAATTGTTGACGGGTTTTAGCCGTCCAGCGCTCACCGTAGTGACCACTGTGTTCGTTGAAGGTCGCTCGCCCTGCCTCGTCACGACTGAAAATTCCACCCAAAACCGACTGCGCATCCAGCCCACCGGCGTGAACTAGCTGCTGGTGAGGACTCCCCCAAATGTTGAGATAATCCTTCGGAGCTCCCACCAGCATCCGATTACTGCTCGGATCAAAAACGTATTCGATACCGCCGCGACCACTCGGCGAATAGTTCTCGAAGGCTTTGGTCGATTTCGCTCTCTCGCTCACCTCCAGCACCCCCGGCGCAGGCCCGCTGCCGTGCATGAGCGGACGATACGGAGTGAGGCCGAGAGGGTCGATTTGGCGGGTGGGGTTGGGGACGTAGGTGTGTGGGTTGGGGCCGGCGGCCAGTCCCAGCGGATCCGTCGAGGAGTACCGGCCGGTGTCCGGGTCGTAGTAGCGGAAGTAGTTGTACGACGCGCCTGTCTCGGGATCGTATATCTGTCCGGGGAAGCGCAACGGACAGTCCACGCCGGTGCCGCTGACGTGGGTTGGCGTCCCCCAGGTCGTGGTGCGGCGTTGCCAGGCGAGGTCGCCGTCCGGGGTGACCAGTTCGGTCGGGGTGCCGGTGAGGTCGGCGACGATGGCGTGGAAACGCCTGTCGATGTCGGGTTGGCTGTCCACCTGGGCGATCGGGGTGAACGTGCCGGGGGTGTGTTCCCAGGTGGTGGTGTGCTCACCGGCTGGTCCGCGTCGGGTCCGCTCGACGATCGTCGGCCCGTCCCAGGCATGGTCGACCTGCTCCGCGACCACGCCGCCGGCGTCGAGTCGCTGCTTGCTGATCCGGCGGCCGAGGCCGTCGTAGGTGTAGCGCCAGCGACTGCCGTCCGGAGTGACGACGCCGGCGAGCCGGTCGTCGCTGTTCCAGTAGTAGCGCCAGGTCAGCGGCTTGGAAGACCGTTGTTTTCGCTGGCGCAGGGTCATCCGGCCGGCGGGGTCGTATTCGTAGCGGGTGTCGCCGGCACGGCGGACGAGGGTGCCGGCGTACTCACGCTCGCCGGTGACCGCCGACGTTTCGCCCGCGTCGGGCAGGTCGGCGGTGGTGAGGTTGCCGGCGCTGTCGTACGCGTAGCGTTCGGTCCAGCCGGCGGCCTGCACGGCCGTGATCCGGCCGGCGCGGTCGAGGTCGATGCGCCGGGTGCCGGTGGCGCTGTCGGTGGCCGCCACGAGGTATCCGTCGGACCGGTAGGTGTAGCCACGGGCGGTCAGCACGCCAGGGCCGGCGCCAGTGAGGGTTTGGCTGAGCAGCCGGTGCCCGGGGTCGAACGTTTGGGCCAGGACGACAGAGCCGACCGTGCGGCCGGTCTCCCGGCCCGCCGGGTCGTGGGTGAAGGCGACGGTGTGCCCGGCGACGCTCAACGAGGTCGGCCGGTGCGCCGGGTCGTACTCCCATCGGCTTTCCACCCCGCTCGGGGTACGACGCCGCACGCGCCGACCGGCGGCGTCGTAGGCCGACGTGACGGCGCGGCCGTTGTGGGTTTCGCCAGTGGTCCGGCCGAGCGGGTCGCGGTCGATGCGCAGGTCGACGTCGGGTCCGGTGGCCCGGATCAGCCGTCCGGTCGGGTCGTAGCCGAAGGTGGTGACGCCCTCCGCGCTGCGCGTCTCAACCACATTGCCGAGCGGGTCGCGGTGCAGTTCGACGGTCTGGCCGGCGCCGTTGGTCCGGGCGACAGGTTGGCCGGCGGCGTCATGGACATAGGTCTGGGCGCTGCCGTTGAAGTCGGTCTCGGCGACCAGCCGTCCGGCGTCGTCGTGGGTGTAGGTCCAGACGAGGCCCTGCGGATTGGTGACGTCGGTCAGCCGTAGCTCGGTGTCGTAGCCGAAGGTGAACCGGGCGCCGTCCGGGCCGGTCCGCGAAACAGGCAGGTCGAACGGTCCGTACGCGAACTCGGTGCTCGCGCCGCCCGGGCCGACATGCGTAAGCAGATTACCTTCGGCGTCGTAGGTCCATTCCTCGTTCGCGCCGTCAGGGGTGCGGCGCCAGGCGAGGCGGCCCTCCGGGGTCCAACCCAGGTGGGTGGTGCCACCCACCGGGTCCGTCATCTCCACCACCCGACCTGCCGGATCGCGGGCATACCGCGTCACCGCCCCGGTCGGGTCAGTGATCTCCCGCACCAGGCCCGCGGCATCCATGGCGACCCGGGTTACGCCGCCGAGCGGGTCGGTCACCTCGGCCAGGTGGCCGGCGTCGTCGTAGTCGAACGTGGTGGTGGCGCCGGTCGGGTCGACCACCGACCGCAGGTTCCCGCGATCGTCGTAGGCCCGATGCCAGGTCGCGCCGTCGGCGTCGACGATGACGGTCGGCAGATGCTGGTCGTCGTAGGTCGCCGTGATCCGGCTGCCGCCCGGACGGACGACCGACACCAGGTCACCGGCCTCGTCGTACCCGAAGGTCGTGGTCCGCCCCAGCGGGTCGGTCTCGGACAACTTCCGGTCATACCGATCCCACGTGTACGCCGTAACCCCGCCCAACGGGTCGATCACCCGTTGCACCTGACGCCGCTCGTTGATCCCGTACCGCGTCACGTTGCCCAACGAATCAGCGACCGTCGTGACCCGCGACACCGGGTCGAACTGCAACCGGGCGTCCAAACACCCATCGGTCCCCCGGCCACGGATACACCGGCCCTGACCGTCATAGCTATAGGCGTACTCGCAGCCGTTACGGTCGACCCACCGCTCGATCCGCCCGTCCGCGTCATAGTCGAACCGCAACGGCAAACCCGACGAGTTCACCACCTCGTTCAGGTCACCGGCCTCGTCGTAGCCGAACCGGACCAAATCCCCCACACCGTCCACGGCGAAGCCCATGATGCGGTCGCCCTCGGTGGAAACCAGCACCCGGTAACCCCCCGAGTGGACCAGCTCCGTCGGGCAACCGGAGTCGTCGTACCGCACCTCGATCCAGTGCCCGCTGCGGTCACTCATCGCCACCAACGGCACCTGCGTCCCCGGCCGGTAACCGGGGACCGGCGCGAACCGCCACACCCGCCCGCGCCACGGATCCGTCACCGTCCACGACCCGTCCGGCTGCGCGGCCAGCGGCCACCGCGGACCCTCCACCGGCAGCCGCGCCGGCCCATCTCCGTCATCCGGATAGACCAGGGTCAGACCGTCGTCGGTGGTGACGAACACGCCGTCCGTGGTCGGCTCCAGCCGCTGGTCCAGCGTCGAGGCCCAGGACCGGCCAAACCACGACCCCATCCGGTACGACGACAGGTGCGTCCGGGACAACACCAGCGGCAACGCGCCCGGCAGCTCCACATCGGTCTGGGTCAACACCATGTCGCCGAAGACGACGTCGATGGGATCACCACACTGCGGGCGGCTGGCCGGTGGAACGGCGTTCGCCCGCGGATCCGCAAACGCGCGTGGAGCCGTCGACTCCGTGTTACGGCCCCGACCCCCCGTCGGCACCACCCCCGGCGCCCCCTGCCCACCCCGCGTCAAGCCGAACGTGCCGGCGTCACCCATCCGACCGCCGTCCAGCGCCGATCGAACCGCCGCCTCCCCACCGCTCACCGTCGACGGATGCCCACCGGGAACCCGCCGACCCGGCGCCCCGCTGCCCCCGCCACCATCGGTACGGGTGCCCGACGGTGCACCACCACCGCGGGAACCCCCACTACGCCGAGCCATCGGCACCATCCGCATCACTCATGGTCAGTCGCCCATCAGCGTCTTCAGGTTGGTGAGGCTGGTGATCAGCGCCATGGTGTAGCCGAAGATCCGGCCGGACCATTTCAGCACCGCCGACGCGATCTGCGCCGCGACCAAGGGGATCGTGACGACAAGCAACGCTTCCGCCGCCCAGACGATCACCCGGGCCACCAGGTCGGCGATCAGGTCTCGCACGATGTCCCGGGTGAACTGCACCAGGTTGCCCGCCGCCTCGGTGGCCGAGGCCATGGTCGCCGCCAGCACCGACAGGCCACCGATCCCGTCGACGTTGTTCGCCATCGTGTACTGGTACGCGTCGGCCGCGCCGCCCACCCAGTCGGGCAGGTCCGAGGCGAGGCTCGCGGCCAGGTCCTCGGCCATGGTCTGCAGCGCACCAGCCATGTTCCGCCACGTCTCGGCGTGTGCGGTGACCATGTCGGGGATGCCCGCCAGCTTGTCGAGCACCTCACGCAGCGGTTCGAAGTGCTCCATCGCCCAGCCGAGCCCGTTGGCCAGCAGCGCACTGAACGGATCGATCACCGTGGCCGCGGCTTCCAACGCGAATGACCCGCCGGCCAGCATTCCGTCGACCCAGGAGCCGCCGCTCACCGACTGATGGAGACCTTGGAACCCCTCGGCCAGCGATGACCCGCGCCACGCCGGATCCGTCGACGTCGTCGTGGCGATCAGCGTGTTGGGGGAAACCATGGCGGTGCCTCACCGCACCCGGCCGGCCTGGCGAATGTCGACCGAGGACGAGTCGTCGGTCGACTCGAACTGCTGGGCAGCGGCCTTCAACGCCTCCGCCGCCCGGGACAGGTTCTCCTCCACCTGCGCGTACAGGGCGTCCTGGCGTTGGTGTCGGGCCTCCAGAATCCCGGCGATCCACCCGCACAGCAGCCCGTAGGCCGCGTCGTTCTGCGCGATCGCGCGGCTGGCGACCTTGACCGCCTCGATCTGATCCCGCACGGCCAGCACCTTCGCCGCATGCCGGTGCACCTGGGCAACGTCGACGTTGAACGCCTCGGCCACGGCTACCGCCTCGACCGACGGGGTGCGGGCGCCGGAGGACCGTCGGTGGAATCCTGCTGATCGAGCATCCGCCGCATCCGGTCACCCACCTCGCGCGCCGTCGTCGAGTCGGGCCCCATGGTCTCGACCGCGATCTCCCGCGACCGGGCAACCGCCGCGAGCTGTGCCGCACGCAGGGTGGACATCACGGTCCGCGCGACCACAGCGGGATCGAACCGCTGGATTCGCTGGGTGAGTTTCAGGTCGACAAGCACGCCCGTGGCGTCGACGGTCACCTCGACCAGCCCGTTGTCGTCCTGCACGGTGATCCGTAGCTGCGCGAGCTGATCGCTCATGGCCTGCGTCTTCGCCGCCATCGCGTCGACGCGCTGCTGCCAGGACCGCAGATAGTCACGCGCACTGTCCGGATCCAGGAAGGCAGCACCGTCCGGAAACCCCGTCATCGTCGCCATCCCCCCGCTCCCGCCAAGCCGACGATCGACAGGAGTCTAACAACGCCGTGACGGTTCGGATGACCGCGGCGACGGTGGGTAGCCGGGCCGGCCGGGAACTCACCGGCGTACCGGCGCCCGGATGTCAAGAAGGGCCCCTTCCTATGCGAAAAGCGATAAGAAGGGGCCCGTCCTTAACCAGCTACTTGCGCTTGCGGATCTCCTCGGCGGCCTGCGGCACGACCTTGAACAGATCACCGACCACGCCGAAGTCGGCCAGCTCGAAGATCGGGGACTCGCCGTCCTTGTTGACGGCGACGATCGTCTTGGAGGTCTGCATGCCGGCCCGGTGCTGGATCGCCCCGGAGATGCCCAGCGCCACGTAGAGCTGCGGGGACACGGTCTTTCCGGTCTGACCGACCTGGAACTGGTGCGGGTAGAAGCCGGAGTCGACAGCGGCCCGGGACGCGCCGACCGCGCCGCCGAGCAGGTCGGCCAGCTCCTCGACAAGCTTGAAGTTGTCCGCGTTGCCGACGCCCCGGCCACCGGAGACGACCACCGAAGCCTCGGTCAGCTCCGGCCGGGAGCCCTTCTGCTCGGCCACCCGCTCGGCCACCCGGGTCAGCTTGTCCACGTCCGTGACCTGCACGCTGATCTGCTCGACCTCGGGCGTGGCGGCCGCCGGGGTCGGGGTCAGCGAGTTGGGCCGCACGGTCACCAGCGGCACGCCCCGGGTCACCCGCGACTTGACGATTGTGGAACCCGCGAACGCGACCTGGGTGGCGACTCCCTCGGCGGTCAGCCCGACCACGTCGGTGAGGATGCCGTTGTCCAGCTTCACCGCCAGCCGGGCGGCGATCTCCTTGCCCTCCTGGCTGGAGGCCAGCAGCACGGCGGCCGGCTGCACCCGGGTGACGAGTTCGGCGAGCACGGTCGCCTTGGGCGCCACCAGGTAGCCGTCGATTTCGTCGCTCTCCGCGGCGTAGATCTTCTGCGCGCCGTACTCACCCAGCTTGTCGGCGAGCGACGCGGCGGCCCCCGGTCCGCCCAGCACCACGGCGGACGGGGTGCCCAGCTCCCGGGCCAGCGTGAGCTGCTCGAGCGTGACCTTCTTGACGCCGAATTCCTTGGTCGCCTCGACGACGACGAGAACCTCAGACATGTTTCCGCCCTCTCAGACGAACTTCTCGGCGGCGAGGAACTCGACAAGCGCGACACCGCCGGAGCCCTCGTCGGTCACCTTCTGACCGCCGGAACGCGGCGGGCGCTTGCTGTGCTCGACCACCTCGCTGGTGGCCCCGGCCAGCCCGACCTCGGTGGCCGGGATATCCAACTCGGCCAGGGACAGGGTGTCCACCGGCTTCTTCTTGGCGGCCATGATCCCCTTGAACGAGGGGTAGCGCGGCTCGTTGATCGTGTCCCAGACCGAGACGATCGCCGGGGTGCTGGCCGAGAGGATCTCGTAGCCCTCCTCGGTCTGCCGCTCGGCGGTAAGCGTGCCGCCCTCGACGGTGAGCTTTCGCGCCCCGGTCAACGCCGCGATGCCCAGCCGCTCGGCGAGCATGTGTGGCAGGACCTGCACCCGTCCGTCGGTGGATTCGGCGCCGCAGAGGACCAGGTCCGCGTTCAACCGGCCGAGCGCCGCCGCGAGCACCTTCGAGGTGGCCACGGCGCAGGAACCGCGCAGTGCGTCGTCGACGACGTGGACGGCCTTGTCGGGCCCCATGGACAGCGCCTTGCGGATGGACTCGGTGGCCCGGTCCGGGCCCATGGTGAGGATGGTGACCTCGCCGCCGTGGGCCTCCTTGACGCGCAGGGCCTCTTCGATGGCGTACTCGTCCATCTCGTTGATGACGTTGTTTGCCGATCCGCGGTCGACGGTGTTGTCGTCACTTCGCAGGTTGCGGTCCGCGCCCGAGTCGGGCACCTGCTTGACGAGTACGACGATGTTCATCGCGCTTCGACGACCCTCCTGTCGGTGTTGCCCGCCGCGCCGACGGGCGCCGGGCGTCGTCCCAGTGTGCGGCGCTGCCGCACAGTTGCTCCGTGCGACGCTGCCGCGGGTTGCCCCGGGCGGCTGGCGGGCGGCCCGGTCCTGGGCCGCAGCCTCTCCCGTCCGGGAACGCCGGTCAACCGCAGGCTGCTGTGCAGTTGACCACCAGCCATGTTACCCGCTAGTAGCCTGCGGCGTCGGCACGCCCCCTCCTCTCGCCGCGATCTTGCGATTTCGGCTGCGACATAAGCGGTCAAGCCGACCATAACCACAACCCGAACTCCAAGATCACGGGAACGAGGGGTGGGCGGGATGGCGGGAGAAGGGGTGGGGGGTGTCAGGGCGTTACGCCCAGGGCGGCCATCACCTTCGCGACCATCGCCGCCTCACCCCCGCTTTTCCCCTCGGTCGCGTCGGCGACCCGGTGGGCGGCAGCGACGATTGTCGCCCGGAAGCGGTCCACCTGGTCCGGGGCCCGCTCGGAGAGGATCTCCACCGACCGGCGCAGCGCCGGGAAGACGACCTCCTCGGCGGCCGCCGGGTCGTCCGGCAGCCGCGGCAGCGGTCCGCCGGTCAGGACCTCCCGCACCAGACCCGACGAGGCGGCAATCGTGTCCGAGGCGGCGAAGCTTTCCTTGATCATGGAGAGCAGCCCCGGATCGGCATTGGAGACCAGCAGGACCGCGCCGAACCCGGCGGTCTTCAGGGTCATCCGCTCGTCATCACTCAACCGGTCATCCACGATCACGGAGTGTAGACGTACGGAGTGGTGGTGGTGATCGCAACGAGGCCGAGCCGCTGCAGGATCGGCCGGCTGTCGTCAGAGGCATCCACCTGGAGGAACGCGTAACCGCGGGCGTCCGCCAGCCGAGCCCGGTGGACGACCAGGGCCCGGTAGATCCCCCGGCCCCGCCACTGGGCCAGCGTCGCGCCACCCCACAGCGAGGCGAAGCTGCTGCCGCGTTCGTACCGGATCCACCCGGCGCTCACCACCCGGCCGCCATCCGTCTCCTCGGCCACCACCACGGTCAGCCCGTCCGGCGCCGCCGCCAACTCACTTTCCAACATGCCCGCATGATGGCTCCGGTCGGCCTGCCAGACCTCCTCCTCCATGGCCGCGATCCGGTCCAGGTCCGCGCGGGCGGTGACCTCCCGCAGCCGTACGCCGTCCGGCACCACCGGCATCGTGGCGGCCAGCGACGCGACCGGCCCGACCACGACGGTCTCCTCGTCCTCCGGGGCAAAGCCCGCCGCGCGCAGCCGGTCCGGCAGGTCGGCGGGCTCGTCGTGCGCGTAGTGCTTCCACTCCACCGGCTCGCCGAGCTGCCGGAAGTGGTCCCGCTGCCGCTCGATCAGCGCGGTAAGTTCGTCGCCGCGTAACCCGTCGAGGTCCCGGTAGGTGAGGAATCCGCGGCCGAACATTCCCCGGACCCGGACCAGCGGCCCGTCCCGCTCCACCGTGACCCCGGCCGGAACCGGATCCGGGGCCTCCGGGCGGAGCTGGCTGTCGAAGGCGTTCCGCAGGGCGACCACATCAAGATCCGTCATCCGCCCACACTATCCGGGGGTACCACCGGATTATCCCGGTCCTTACCTGGATAATCGGCGCTCGTGTGGCGGACGATCAGGTCGTGGTTCCACCCGCGGGAGCTGCGCGAGGTCGGCACCACCCCGGACTACCGGTTCTCGCTGGCCAACGAGCGGACGTTCCTGGCCTGGCTGCGGACCGGGCTGGCACTGATCGCGGGCGGGCTGGCGGTCGCCCAGTTCCTCCCCCGGCTGTCCACGCCGCAGGTACGCGAGGCGCTGGCCGTGGGGCTGCTCGCGCTGGGCGCACTTGTCGCGGTGCGGGCGGTGGACCACTGGGCTCGGACCGAACGTGCCATCCGGCTCGGTGAGGAGCTGCCGGCGTCCCGCTTTCCCGCCGTGCTGGCCCTGATGGTCGGGGTCGGCGCGATCCTGCTGATCGTCGCCGTGCTGACCGGCGCGATCCGCGGCCGATGACCGCCGGCACCGGGGATCCGGCGGCCCGTGATCCGGGCCTGCAACCGGAACGTACCCGGTTGGCCTGGCGACGCAACGCGCTCGCCAATGCGGTCGTCGCGCTGCTGGTCATCCGGCTGGCGTTGGGCCACGGTGTCGCTGGCGCGGTCGGCGCCGCGGCGGCGCTGGCCGGCTGGACCCTCGTGGTGGCGGTGACCTACCGCCGGATGGCGGGACCCCGTCGCGCCGGATCGCCTCCCCGACCCGGAGGGTCCGGTCGTGACCGGCCGGATCCGGTGCCCGGCGGGCCGGCGTTGCCGTTGTCCGCCGCGATCGCGGTCGGTTATGCCCTCCTTGGCGGGGCACTCCTGCTCACCCGCTAGGCGACCCGGATATCTTGGGCCATTATTGGCCCATGGTCCGCGTATTTCTGCTGCTTCTGCTCGCCGAGATCGTGCTGACCAGCCTCGCCCTGATCAGCTGCCTGTCGGCCGACCGTCAAAGGGTCCGGGGACTTCCCCGGTACGGCTGGGTGCTGGTCATTCTGCTGCTGCCGATCGTCGGTTCGGTCGCCTGGTTCCTGGCGGGACGGCCGGTCAGCCGGCCAGCCGAGGGCGCGGCCGGTCCACGGAGAGGACCGGCCAGGCCCGCCGCTCCGGACGACGACCCGGATTTCCTGCGCTCGCTCGGTGGCCGGGACACCAGGCAACGGGAGATGTTCGACCGCTGGGAGTCGGACCTCGGCACTCCGCCGGAGCGTGACCGAGGCGGCGACGGGTCCGAACGGGGCCACCGTCCCGGAGATCGCGGTGGGGCGCTGGACCGGGGCGAGACCGGGGCGGCCGGCCCGTCCGGCGCCGCGCCGAGGCCCGACGACGGTGATCCACCGCCCCGTGACGGTCGTCACCCCGACGTCTGATCTCCTCGCCGGATCGAGTGATTCCATCTCGACCGGAGCGGCGGGCTCACGCCGCGGCCGATACGTGGAGGCGACCATGGGCGTCCGCCAGGCAGAATCGACGATGTGCGGATCGCGATGCTCGGACCGTTGGCGGTCGCTGACGGCTCCGGTGCCCCGATACGGCTTGCCGGGACCCGGCTGCGCCGGCTGCTGATCCTGCTCGCCCTCGAAGCCGGTGAGGTCGTCGGCACCCGCCGGCTGGCGGACGGGGTGTGGGACGGCGTGCCGCCGGCGGGCACCCAGAACGCCCTCCAGGCCCTGGTCTCCCGACTTCGCCGGGCGCTGCCGGAGGCGACGATCGAGTCGCACCCGGCGGGCTACCGGTTGACGCTGCCGGTCGAGGCGGTGGATGTGGTGCGGTTCGAACGGCTCGCCGCGCGGGGACGCCACCTGCTGCTCACCGATCCAGCACAGGCCGACCAGGTGCTCGCCGCGGCGCTGGAGCTGTGGCGCGGCCCGGCGCTGGCGGACCTGACGGACACCGGCGTCGTCCACGCGTCGGCCGCCCGCCTGGAGGAACTGCGGCTGGCCGCGGTCGAGGACCGGGCGGAGGCCCGGCTGACCCTCGGGGCGTTCGACGCGCTGGTGCCCGAACTGCGGGCCGTGGTGACCGCGCACCCGCTCCGGGAACGCGCCGCTGGCCAACTGATCCGGGCGCTGCGGGCGGCCGGCCGGCCGGCCGAGGCGCTGGACGTCTTCGACCGGGTCCGCACCACGCTCGCCGACACGTTGGGCACCGACCCGTCCGCCGAACTCGCCGCCCTGCATCGCGACCTGCTCGGCGCGGCGACTCCTGTCCCGGCCGACGTCCGCCGGCTGCCGGCCGGACTGACCAGCTTCGTCGGTCGGGAGGACGACTGCCGGCGGGTCGCCGACCTGATGAGCACCTCCCGGCTCATCACGCTTATCGGTCCCGGCGGTGCCGGGAAGACCCGGCTGGCCGTCGAATCCGCCCGGGCCCTCGTCGGCCGGACGCCCGACGGCGTACGCATGGCCGAACTCGCTCCGGTCACCGACCCCGCCGAGGTGCCGTACACCGTGCTCGACGCGCTCGGGCTGCGGGAACCGGCCCTGTTGGGTGGCGGCCGATCCCGGCCGCTGCCGACGGATCCGGTGGACGCGACCACCCGGCTGGCCACCGCCATCGGCGGACGCTCGCTGCTTCTGGTGGTGGACAACTGCGAGCATCTGCTCGACGCGGTGGCCACCCTCGTCCACCGGCTGCTCGCCACCTGCCCGGCGTTGCGTGTGCTGGCCACCAGCCGGGAGCCGCTGGGTATCACGGGCGAGGCCACCTGGCCGGTGGAATCCCTCACCCTGCCGCCGGACGGCACCGACCACGCGTCGGCCCAGCGCTATCCGGCGGTACGACTGTTCGCCGACCGGGCCACCGCGGTCCGGCCCGACTTCGCGGTCAATCCGGAGACCACGGCCGACGTGATCCGGATATGCCGGGCACTCGACGGGATGCCGCTGGCCATCGAGCTGGCCGCCGCCCGGTTGCGCGCGATGACCCCGGCGCAGGTCGCGGCCCGGCTCGACGACCGGTTCCGGCTGCTCACCGGCGGCAGCCGGACCGCGCTCCCCCGGCATCAGACGCTCCGGGCGGTCGTCGACTGGAGCTGGGACCTGCTGGACCCGGCGGAACGGGCGCTGCTGTGCCGGCTGTCTGTCTTCGTCGGCGGAGCCACCCTGGACGCCATCGAGCGGGTCTGCGCCGGCCCCGAGGTGCCGGCCGAGGACGTCGTCGACCGGTTGTCCGCGCTTGTCGACAAGTCCCTGGTGGTGACGGTCGGCGAGGTCGAGCCACGCTACCGGTTGCTGGAGACGATCCGGGAGTACGGTCGCCAGCGGCTCGCCGAGGCGGGCGAGGCCGACCGGATGCACCGGGCGCACGCCGAGGAGTTCCTGGCACTCGCCGAGACGACCGAGTCCCGCATCCGCGGTCCGGAGCAGGTGCGCTGGCTCCGGCGGCTGTCGGCCGAGCACGACAACGCGAACGCGGGCCTGCGCTGGGCCAGCGCCGGTGGCGACCTCGAGATCGCGGTGCGGTTCGTCGCGGCGCTCGGCTGGTACTGGTGGTTGCGCGGACACCGGCTGGAGGGCGCCCAGATCGCCGAGCAGACGCTCACCCTGCCCGGAGCCGACCGGGTGTCGGCCCGGGCGTATGCCCTCGCGTACGCCAACTGCGCGCTCGTCATGCTGACCGCTGGGCTGGACAAGGGCCGGTCCTGGCTGCGCCGGGCCGCCGCCCTTGCCGAGGCGCACCGGTCCAGCCACCCGATGCTGCGGTTGGTCCGTCCGTTGGCGACGGCGTTCGACACCCACTTCGGGCAACCCGCCATCGACCAGTTGCGGGACCTGTTCGACGACGAGGACCCCTGGTTGGCGGCGACCGTCCGGATGTTCCACGCCATGGCGGAACTCAACATCGGACGGCCCGACCGCCCCGCCGAGGCCGCCCTGGAGAGCGCGTTGGCGCGGTACCGGACGCTCGGCGACCGGTGGGGTCTCGCCTACACCCAGCTCGCCCTCGCCGATCTGCTGTCGCGACGGGGTGACCATGCGCATGCCGCCGAGCACTGCGAGCGGGCCCTCGTGGAGAGCCGGGCGTTGGGCACGACCGAGGACGCCGTGGAGGTGCAGTTCTTCCTGGCCCGGGAGCAGTGGCACCTCGGTGAGACCGAGCGTGCCCTGGAGCAACTGGCGGAGGCACAGCTGATGGCGGACCGGCTCGGTTCCGTTGAGTGTCGCGCGTCCGTGGCGTACCAGCATGCCGAGATCCTGCGGGCGCAGGGCCGCTGGACGGCGGCACGTCGCCGGCTGGAGGAGGCCGAGCGGCTGATGGCCGACCGGCCCACCTCGCCGCACTGGCAGGCGATGCTCAGCTCATCACTCGGCGCGGTGGAGGCGGCCGAGGGTGATCCGGAGGCTGCCCGTGCCACGCACGAGCGGGCACTCGCCTTCGCCGTCGAATCGCACGACGTGCCGGTGCTCGGAACGGTCCTGATGGGCTGGGCGGATCTGGCGCTGCGGACCGACCGGGCGCGGGAGGCCGCGGTCCTGCTCGGGGCGGCGGCCGGCGTACGCGGCGCCCCCGACCGGTCGCTGCTGGAGGGGGGCCGGATCGAGGCGGCCACCCGCGCCGCGCTCGGCGCGGAGTTCGCCGAGTGCTTCGACCGCGGTCGCGGCACCACCGCCACGACCGCGATCGACCTGGTGCGAAGCCTCCTGGACGGGGTCAGATCCGGCGGCTGAAGGCCCGCAGCGACAGCGGAACGAACACCAGCACGATCGCCGCCGACCAGAGCAGGGTCTGTGCCACCGGCCACGCCACCGGGCCGCTGACCAGCAGGCCACGCAGGGCGTCGGCGACGATGGTCACCGGGTTGACGGTCACCCAGTTCTGCAACCACCCGGGCATCTTGTCGGTCGGGACGAACACGTTGCTGGTGAAGGTCAACGGAAAGATGACCATGAAGCCGAAGATCTGCACCTTCTCCGGCTCGGTGACCAGCAACCCGACCAGCACCGAGATCCACGACGCCGCCAGCGAGAACACCAGCAGCAACGCGAACGCGCCGAGCAGGCCGAACACCCCGGTGCCGATCCGGAACCCGAGAACCATCCCCACCCCGAGCAGCAGGGCGATGGACCATGCCTGCTTCACGGTGTCAGCGAGAATCCGGCCGGCCAGCGGCGACCACCTGGCGATCGGCAACGACCGCAGCCGGTCGAACACGCCCTTGGTCAGGTCGTTGTTCAGCCCGAAGCCGGTGGTCATGGTGGCGAACAGGGCGTTCTGCACCACGATGCCGGGCAGCATGAAACGCAGGTAGTCACCGGAGGAGCCAGCGATCGCGGTGCCGAAGACGTACGTGAAGAGCAGCACGAACATGATCGGCTGAACGCTGAGGTCCAGCAGCTCCATGGGGTTGTGCCGGATCTGCACGAGGCTGCGCCAGGCCAGGCTCATGGTGTGCCGCAGCCCGGCGGTCGGGCCGACCCGGCGGTTCGGCGCGAGGGCCGGCCCCAGGGTGGCGGTGGTCGCGGTCATGCGGTGGTCCTCTCCGGCCGCGCCGAGGGCAGGCCCGTTCCGTCGCGGCGGCCGGCCCCGGCCGCGCTGTCCTGATCGTCGGTCCCGTCCTCGGCGCGATGCCCGGTCAGCGACAGGAACACCTCGTCCAGGGTGGAGCCGCGCAGCGCCAACTCGGCCACCCGCACCCGGGCCTCGTCGAGCCTGCGCACGGCGGCCGGCAGCACCGCCTCGTCGTTCACCGGCGCCGTCACCGCGCTCTGACTGACCTCCGGCTCCGCGCCGGTCACCTCTGCCATGATCGAGACGACCCGCGGCAGGTCGGTGGGATCGGCCGGACGGACGGTAAGCGCCTGCCCACCGGTCTTGGTCTTCAGCTCCTCGGGGGTGCCCTGCGCGATCACCCGCCCGTGATCGACGACCGCGATCTCGTCGGCCAGTTGGTCGGCCTCCTCCAGGTACTGCGTGGTCAGCAGCACGGTGACGCCGCCCCCGACCAGCTCCCGGACGATCCCCCACAACTCGTTGCGGCTGCGCGGGTCGAGGCCGGTGGTCGGTTCGTCGAGGAACAGCACCTTCGGCCGGCCGACCAGGCTGGCCGCCAGGTCGAGCCGCCGGCGCATGCCGCCGGAGTAGGTCTTGGCCGGTCGGTCGGCCGCGTCCGAGAGGTGGAAGTCGGCAAGCAGCTCCCGGGCCCGCGCCTTGGCGTCCGCCCGGGACATATCGAGCAGCCGGCCGATCAGCAGCAGGTTCTCCGCGCCGGTCAAGGTTTCGTCGACCGAGGCGTACTGGCCGGTCAGGCCGATCAACTGGCGCACCCGGTGGGCGTCGCGGACCACGTCGAAACCGCCGACCCGGGCCGTTCCCTCGTCCGGCCGGAGCAGGGTGGCGAGCACCCGGACCGCGGTGGTCTTACCCGCGCCGTTCGGCCCGAGCAGGCCGAAGACCGTGCCGGTCCGGACGGCGAGGTCCACGCCGGCCAGGGCGGTGGTGGCGCCGAACCGGCGGACCAACCCCTCGGCCATGATGGTGTGGCTCATGAAGGTCTCCTTCTTTGTCACCTCCACCATGCCGGCCACCCCTGACCTTTTGCTGACGTTTGCCAACCTCCGCTGACAGCCCGCTGACACGCTCGCCGTGGGGCCCGCCGTACCATGACGCGGCCGGCGGCGGTCCCCTCTCCGCCCTGTTGATTTTTGGCCCTGTCAAGGAGTCACGACGGTCATGGGTGACACAGACACCGACGAAACGCGGCCGGAACGGGCCATCACCCCGGGCGAACCGCTCGACTCGCCCGACGATCCGCACACCGCGGGCGGCCTCCAGGCAGCCATGGGCGACCAGCCAACTCCCGTGCCGCGTCGATGGCCGGTGCTCGGCGTGGTCACCGCCGGGGCCACAATGGCCGTGCTGCTGTTCTGGTGGGTGGCCTACCATCCCGGACTGTTCAGCCCCGACTCACTGGACTACCTGAAGCAGGCCAGCACCGGCGACTGGAACACCCACCATCCGATCGCGTACACCGCCCTCGTCTGGCTGGCCCTGCAACTCACCGGCGGGGTGGCGGCCCTGACGCTTGCCCAGATCGCGGCCACCGCGGCCGGCCTCGGTTACACGGTGACCGGGCTGCGCCGGCTCGGGGGCCCCGGTTGGCTCTGGTTCACCAGCGCCGTCGTGCTGACGGCCCTTCCCCCGATCGGCACGCTCCTGGTTGTGGTCTGGAAGGACGTCGCGTTCGTCATCGCGTACGTATTCCTGCTCGGCACCCTTGCCCGGATTGTCGCCAGGCACCGGGACGGCGTCGGGCCCGCCACCTCTCGGTCGCTGCAACTGGCATTGCTCGCGGAGTTGACCCTGTGCTGCCTCTTCCGGCAGAACGGCTTCCTGGCGGTGGCGATCACCATCGCGCTCTGCGCCCTCCTGCTGCGCGGTGAGCGGAAGCGGCTGCTGGTGGCCGGCGCCACGGCCGTGACCGTGGCGCTGTCGGTCAACTGGCTCCTGCTGCCGGGGCTGGGTGTGCGCGAGGCCGAGTCGGTGGTGGCCTACGAGTCGTTCTTCTCCGACATCGCCGTCGGCTACGCGGCGGATCCTGGATCGTTCTCCGCCGCCGACCTCGGCGTCATGGCGTCGGTGGCTCCGCTGACCCTGTGGCGGGACTCGGCAAACTGCTCGTTCGTGGACCCCACAGTGCACTCGCCGGCCTTCGACCGCCGAGCCGCCGCCAGGAAGAAGTCGGAGCTCATGGCGGTGTGGTGGTCGCTGGCCCGGCGTGCACCCGGGACGGTGTTCGGGGCCCGCGTCTGCCGGGGAGCGATCGCCTGGCAGCCGACCCCGACCCCCGACGTCCGGCGGAACCCGCACCCCTGGTCGGTGCGGAGCTACGTGGCCCGGGACGCCGCCTTCCAGGCCAGTCCGGCCCGCGACGCCGCGTACTCCCGGCCGTTGAGCCAGCGGGCGCAGTCGTACGCGGACCGGCTCAACGCCGCGACGGTGGAGCCACAGTGGCTGCTGTGGCGGGGCGCCACCTGGGCCTACCTCAGCTACCTGCTGCTGGCGATCGCTGCCCTACGGCGCCGGGACCGCAGCCTGCTCGCGCTCGGCACCCTGTCGCTCGGGGTCCAACTCTCCCTGCTGCCGGTGAACGCGGTGCAGGCCGCGCGGTACGTGGTCGTGCCGATGGTCATCGGGATCCTGCTGCTGCCGGTGGTGCTGGCCCGGCCGCGCCTGGCCACGCCCCGCCCCGCGGGGCAGCCGCCAGCGACCCCGCGTACGGGCGACAGCGCACCCCAGGAACCGCCCGGGGACCAGCGTCAGGCCAGGTTGGACGAGCGCGGGTAAGCGTCGGCCGGATCGGTCAGCACGTTTACCAGGTACGGCACGCCGGCGTCGAACGCGCGGCGCAGCGCCGGACCGAGATCCGCCGCCTTCGACACCGTCTCGCCCGCGCCGCCGAGCGCCCGCACCACGTCGTCGTAGCGGAGCCCAGGTTGCAGGTCGGCGGCCACGTCGTAGCCGTACATCCCCCGCATCGGGTGCTTCTCCAGGCCCCAGATGCCGTTGTTGCCAACGACGATCACCACGGGCAACTTCTGGCGGACCAGGGATTCGACGTCCATCAGCGAGAAGCCGGCGGCGCCATCGCCCATCAGCACGCAGATCTGCCGGTCCGGATGGCTGACCCGGGCCCCCATGGCGTAGCCCATGCCGGTGCCCAGGCAGCCGTACGGGCCGGGATCCAGCCAAGTGCCGGGCTGTGCCGGCTCCAGGAAGCGTCCCGCGTACGACACGAAGTCACCACCGTCGCCGATGGTGATGGCGTCCCGGTCGAGCACCTTGCGCAGCTCGCCGTACACCCGGGCCGGCCGGATCGGGTCGGTGTCGGCGGCCATCGCCTCGGCGTCGCGTTCCTTGGCGGCGTCCTCGGCGGTCCGCAGCTGCGCGATCCAGTCGGTGTGGTCGGCCCGGGTGCCCGGGTGGTCGGCCAGCGCGGACAGGATCAGCCGCAGGTCCCCGGCGGGCGAGACGGCCGGCTGCACGTGCGTGGCCCGCTGCGTCGGCGCGTCAACGATGTGGACGACCTGGGCGTCGCCGAAGTCGCCGAAGCCGAGCCGGAAGTCCAGCGGGGTGCCGACCACGGCCACCACGTCCGCCGTCTTCAGCGCCACCCGGCGGGCCTTCGCGAAGGCGAGCGGATGCTCGGGTGGCAGCGCGCCACGGCCCATGCCGTTTGTGAACACCGGCACGCCGAGCGCCTCGGCGGCCTCCCGGAGGGCGGCCACCGCGCCGCCCGCGTACACGTCGGAGCCGGCGATGATGACCGGTCGCTCCGCGGCGGCGAGCAGCCCGGCCGCCCGGGTGACGTCGTCCGGATCTGGCCGGGCCGGGTCGACCGGAGTGGCCGCCGGCCGAGCCACCTCACCGGTGGAGAAGACCACCTCAAGCGGCAGGTCGAGAAATACCGGGCCGCGGTGCGGGGTCAGCGCCGCGGTGAGTGCTTCGCTCACGGCACCGGTGATCTCGTCGGTCGAGCCGACGGTCGCCGCGTGTTTGGTGACCGGCCGGACCAGCGGCACATGGTCGATCTCCTGGAGGCTGCCCGCCCCCCACCGGAAGGCCGGTGCCCGACCACCGAGCACCAGCACCGGGGACGCGTTGAAGAAGGCACTGGTCAGGCCCGAGATGCCGTTGGTCACGCCGGGACCGGCGGTGAGCACCGCGAGACCGGGCCGGCGCTGCAGCTTGGCCACCGCCTCGGCGGCGAACACCGCCGACTGCTCGTGGCGTACGTCGTAGATCGGGAACCCGGTCTTGTGCGCCGCGTCGTAGAGCGGGAAGACGTGCCCGCCCGACAGGGTGAACATCTCGGTCACCCCGTACGCGCGCAACGCGGCGAGTGCCAGCTCGCCGCCGTGTCCCTCGATCTGGTCGGCCATGCCCCTGCTCCCATCGTCGACTCGCTCCCGTGCAGGTTACCGGTCGGTCAACTCAACACCTGCCACCTGCCCGGTCCGGCGTCGGGCCACCCTGAGCGCCACGCCGCGAGGCGGTGGGAGAGAAACAACGCCAAAACTCGGATGACGAGCCCTCATTCCACCGGCAAGCTTTACTGGTGAGCGCGGCGACCACGCTGTTGAGGAACAACCGTCCCTTCGGCGCCTTGTGGACCGCGAGGTCCGTGTCGTATCTGGGCGACTCGATGGGCCTGGTCGCACTCCTCATCTATACGCAACGCTCGGCCGGCGCGGCGATCGCGGTCGGCCTACTGCTGCTCGCCGGCGACTGCGTGCCCGGCTTACTGGGCCCGTTCACCGGCGTGATCGGTGACCGCTTCGACCTGCGTAAGGTGATGCTGAGCTGCGAGCTGGCGCAGGCCGCGATCGTGCTCGTCATCGCGTTCACCCTGCCCGGTCTGCCGTGGCTCCTCCTGCTCGTCGTGCTGCGCGGCCTGGCGGGGCAGGTGTTCCAGGCAGCGTCGCGCAGCGCGGTGCCCGCGCTTGTCGCCGATGCCGATCTGCCCCGTGCCAATGCCGCGTTGGGAGCCGGGACGTACGGCCTCGAGGCGCTCGGGCCGCTCGTCGCCGCCGTCCTGCTTCCGGTGGTCGGCGTGCGCGGGGTGCTGCTGCTTGACGCGGCGACGTTCGCTGGGTCCGCGGCGCTGCTCGCGGCCCTGCCGAGACTGAGGTCGCACGAGACCCACGACAGCGCGGCCGGCTTCTTCGCCGCGTCGAAGGCGGGTGTGTCATACATCGCCCGAACGCCGATCGTGCGTGCCATCACGCTCGGCTTCGTCGCGGTTGTCGCGTTCAACGGGGTGGACGACGTCGCGCTCGTGTTCCTGACCAAGGACACCCTCGGAGGCTCCGACTCGGCCGCCGCACTCGCGTACGCCGGCGTGGGCATCGGTCTGGCCGTCGGCTATCCCCTGCTGACCCGCTACGCCGGACGGGCGACGGCGGTCACTCTCATCCTGGCGGGATTCGCCGTCAACAGCGCCGGCAACCTGCTGACCGGGGTGGCGTGGGCCGTGTGGGCAGCGCTCGCGCTGCAGGTGATCCGCGGCCTCGGGATCAGCGCACTCGACGTCGGTGTGAACACGGAACTCCAACGAACCGTGCCGCCCGGACTACTCAGCCGCGTCTTCGGCAACGTCTACGGCGCCGTCGGGCTGGCGGCGGGCGCCTCATACGTGCTCGGCGGCGTGCTGCTCGACCTCACCGACGCCCGCGTCACATTCGTCGTGGCGGGCACCGGCGGGTTGATTGCCACCGCATGGGCCGCGTTCACGCTGCGCCGCCGGATCCTCAACTCGTCGAGCCCCACACCCTGATCTTCGAAGGCGCGACCACCGAGGCCGAGTACGCCGAGCGCCTCGGCCCGTTCAATCGATTGACTTTTATCGGAGTTAATGGGCTCATGACAGTCACCCGGACGATTGGAGCGGTGACCATGAAGCGAACTCTGACCCTGTCCATGACCGTCCTGCTGACGGTGGCCGCGGGGCTCGTCGCGACGGTCGGCTCCGCCGCCGCCGGACCGCCCGCGCCACGGATCATCACCGTCGCCGGCCCGGAGATGCCGACGCCGCGCGCGGCGGTGTCGTCGACGGTGACGGCGAAGATCCACCACTACAACATCTGCAACGCGAAGCGGGACGCGTGCACGATCGAACAGGCGGCCGTCGCCCAAGATGTCCTCGTCTGGCTGGTGAAAAGCGACGGGGCCTGGTTCGTCTCCATCAACGAGAGCTGCATAAGCTCGTTCCGGTCGCTGGCGAACCGGTTGGGGGCCGCCGGGACCTTCGTGGTCAGCAGGCAGAAGGTCACCAACTGCTGCCCCGGTGCGGATCCCCTGAAGTGTCGCCCCGGCAACCAGGAGTTCGGTAACGCGCTCTTCCACCCCGGCGGTGTCCAGCAGGACGGGAAGGCATGGTTCCTGCCCAACCCCGGCAAGGACTGCACCGACCCGGAGACCGAATGCCGCACCATGCTGTGCCTGAAGTTCAACACGTTCGCCGGCCCCATGGGGCAGTGCGCGGCGCACCTCGGCGGCCGGGACGAGGGCGAGACCATCGATCAGGCCATCCGCTACTTCTCGAACGCGGCGGACTACATGGAGGCCGGACGCCGGTACTCGATCGCCGGCGACTTCAACCTCACGCCGGACAAGCTGCCCAGCCTGTACGACAGCATGGAGAACCTGGTCCTCGGGAACACGTTCCCCACCCGGCCCGCGCCGAACCGGCAGATCGACTACATCTTCGTGCAGGATTTCGGTACCACCGGAAGCAAGGCCGGATACTGCCCCACGAACGCCAGCGACCATTGCTACACCTCAGGTGACTGGCGTCCGCTCGACTCCTGAGCCGCGTCCGGCGTGCCGCTCGGCACGCACGGTGCCGAGAAGGGCCCCTGTGCCGCGAAATGCGATAACAAGGGGCCCTTCCGTAAATCTCAGCGGCCGGTGAAGTCGGGCTTGCGCTTCTCGACGAAGGCGGTCATCCCCTCGCGCCGGTCGTCGGTGGCGAACAGCGCCGCGAAGAGCTGGCTCTCCCAGGCCAGCCCGGACGCCAGATCCATCTCCAGGCCGCCGTCGACGGCCTGCTTGGCGGCCCGCAGCGCCTGCACCGGGCCGGTGCGGAACGGCGTGACGAGTTCCACCGCCGCGTCGTACACCCCGCCCGCCGGGACCACCCGGTCGACCAGGCCGATCCGCGACGCCTCGGCAGCGTCCACCATCCGACCGGTCATGATCAGATCCTTTGCCTTCGCCGGACCGACCAGCCGGGCCAGCCGCTGGGTGCCGCCGGCCCCCGGGATGATGCCCAGCTTGATCTCGGGCTGACCGAGCTTGGCGTCCTCGGCGGCCACCCGCCAGTCACAGGCCAGCGCCAGCTCGCAGCCGCCGCCGAGGGCATACCCGGCGATCGCGGCCACCACCGGCTTGGGGATCCGGGCGATCGTGCCGAGGGCGCTTGACAGGTCCGCCGCCCGTTCCGCCATGTCAACGTACGACATGTCGGCCATCTCCTTGATGTCGGCACCCGCGGCGAAGACCTTCTCCCCGCCGTACACGATGACGGCGCGGACCCCGGCGTCGGCGGTGACCGCCGTGGCGGCGGCGCGCAACTCCTCCTGGACCTGGGTGTTCAGGGCGTTCATCGGCGGACGCTCCAGCCTGATCGTGCCGATGCCGTCCTTGATCTCCACCCGGACGAAGTCGTCCACGCTGCCCTCGCTCTCGTCGTGCCCGCGGCATCCGGTGCCGGGATCGCCGGTCGTTGTCGGTGCGTGCCCACACTACGACGGGACCCGTTGGGGTAAGTAGATTGGTAGCGGCACCTGGGCGGAGAAGGGCGATGACGACCTACTACGACGACCGGTCGGTACGGATCACCTCGGAGACGGTCCGCGTGCATGGACGGAGCTATCCGCTGCGCGGGCTGACCAGGGTGTGGACCGAGCGCGGCCCGCGATCCTGGCGAGCGGTCGCCGGACGGGGCGCGATCGTCGCCGCGCTGGCCGGTCCGATCATGGCTGCCGCCCTCGGTCTCTGGATCGCCATCGCGCTCAACGCCTCCCTGACCGTCACGATCGCGGTGGTCGGCGTCGCCTGCCTGACCGGGCTCGCCGCCGGCCCGCTGGCCGACCTGCTGCTGGACCGGATGGACCGCTCGTACGACCGGGGCATCACCGAGCTGCGGCTGTGGGCCGAGATCGGTGGTCGACCGGTGCTGTTGCTGCGCAGCCGGGACGCGCTGCGCTTCGGCCAGGCGCACCGGGCGCTCCGTCGGGCCGTCGAGCAGTGCGCGGAACGCCGCACCGCGCAACGAGGCGCGGAGCGCCGCGCCATCGGGCAACGGTTGTCGTCGGCACGCCCCCGCTGACCGCCGAGCGTTCCCTCGCCGGGATGTGAGTGCTGACGCGGCATCGGAAGGCGCGGGCGCATCGGTGTTGATCTCAGCAATTGACGGCCGGTAATACCGGCACATAGGGTTACCGGAGGATTACGCGCCAGGGTTGGCCGTTCCCGCATCCGGTCCGCGTGCCGCGTCCCACGAGGAGGCGACATCGTGCTCTCCCCTCCCAGTCCGGCCGCCAGGACGCCGGCACCGCCGTGACGACCTACTACCGGGACGACACGATCCAGGTCACCTCCGACGGCATCCGTACGCTCGGGGTGACGGTGTGGCTGCGCGACATCGAATACGTGTGGCGGGCCAAGGGGCGGGGCAACGCGCGGGTCCGGTCCCGCCTCGTCGGGCGCGGCATCCTGATCTTCCTGCTGTCCATCCCGCCGCTTGTCGCGCTGGTCTGCGTGGTGTCGCTGTTCTACGCGGCCGACGACCGGGACGCCTGGGGAATCGTCATCGCGATAATCGCCGTCGGGATCGCCGCCGCAGTGGCCCTCACCCCGTTCCTGGAACTGCCGCTCGGCTGGCTGGACCGCTCGTACGACCGCGGGGGCGGGGTGCACGAGCTGTGGATCCAGAGCCGGGGGCAGGAGATCATGCTGCTGCGGACCAGCGACGCGCTGCGGTTCGGCCAGATCTACCGGGCGGTGCGGCGGGCCGTCGAGCAACACACGGAGGGTCGCTGACGCATCGCCGAGCCTCAGCCGGTCAACGGCTCAGCCGGTCAACGGCAGGGTGGTGGCGATCGGCCAACCGAGCAGCACCGCTCCGGTGAGCGCCATCACCCAGCGCGGCGCGGCCAGCCGACGCAGCACCGCCGCCCACACCACCTGCCAGGTCAGCAGCAGGGCGAACAGCGGCACGACGAGAAGCACGAAACCCGGCGCGAAGCCCACCACCGTCGCGACGACAAGCCCGACGACCGTGAGCACGCAACTGAGGACGTACCCGAGGATGAACCGCCGGGGTCGCGGACCCGTCACCGTCTGGCGCTCGGCGCCTCCGACGACGGCCCGGTCGAGGCCGGCCGGGTCCGCGCGGACGGCCCGGTCGACACCGGCGAAGAACAGCAGGCAGCCGGCGATCACCGCGGGCAGCAGCCACCACCGGTCCCCGACCGGCGCGGTCGAGGTGAAGCCGAGATGCAGCGGTACGGCGACCGCCAGCGCCGCGTAGCCGACGATCGCGATTCCGGTGACCGCGCTGGCGACGATCGCGCTGCCGGTCGCGGGCGGCGCACCGCCGCCAAGACCGCGACCGGCGTCGGTTCGCTCGGGCGCCCCGTCGCTCGCTGGCCGAGCCGCTGGCGGGCCTGTCAACCGGATCGTCGGCGGATCCGTCAACCGGTCCGCCAGCCGGGCCGAACCGGCCAGGGTCAGCCCGGTGACGGCCAGGAACACCGCGACGTAGCCGCCCACGGCCAGGGGCAGCCGGTGGGTCGGCACCAGCCAGGCGGCCACGGCTGCCACGGGGAGTGCCACGATGGTCAACAGGACAGGTCGGGCGATCGGGACGGGGCTGGGGTCCACCCGCACCGACCGTCGGCGGAGCAGCAGCACCCCGAGCGGGTACAGGCCGACGGCGAAGCCCAGCAACAGCAGGCCCGCGCCGCTCAGTCGGGTCGCCGGGCCGACCAGAGCGGGCGCCGGCTCCGGCGCCACCGGGCCGAGCGCCCGGGCCAGCCAGGCAGCGGTCTCGTCGTGGGTACGGGCGGCGAACAGCACCGAGATGTGTTCGACGCCGGGTACCACCACCGCCCGGCGATCCCCGGCGGGACCGCCCCGGCTCATCGCCTCGTCCGTGGCCGCGCGGAAGCCGGCGAACTCCGCGCCACCCACGACCAGCAGCAACGAGCGTGGTCCGGCCGTCCCGCTCGCCCCCGCGGAGGCCGGGCCACGGCCGTCCGGCACGTCCTCCGCGTCCGGCAGGGAGATCGCGACCGTGGCGACGATGTCCGGGTGGGACACGGCGTACCGGGTCACCGCGCCGGCCCCCATCGAATGCCCGACCAGTCCGATCCTCGCCGGGTCGACCCCGGGCATCGCCCTCAGGTGGCGTACCGCGGAGTCCAGGTCGGCGGCGAGCAGCGCGGCCGTGTCCGTCGAATCGCCGCCGGCACCGGGCAGCCTGCCGCGATGTGCGCCGTGACCGGTGAAGTCGAGCGACACGACCGCGAAACCCGACCGGGCGAGCCGGTCCGCGATCGGGGTCATCAGCCGGGACGAACCGGCGAAACCATGCGCCACCACCACCCCTGGACGTCCACCGCCGTCCGGCGGCACCGCGCCGGATCCGCCGGAGGGTGACGCGGGGTCCGTGGGCACGACCTCGGTCATCGGTACGCCCGCGACGGTCACCTGCCGGTACGCCAGTCCGGTACCGGCCCGCGCCAGCAGCACCGCGCCGGCGGCGGCCAACAGCAGGCTCACCACGGCGACCAGCACCGACAGCCGCCGACCGCGCCGGACGGTGGGCTCACTCGATGCGGCGGGAGTCATGACCCTGCACGCTAACCATCCGCGTCGCGCCGGACCAGACCGTTGTTCGGGATGGGTACGCGTCGACGAGGAGCCTTTCCTGCCGAAGTGGCCGGGGGGCAGCACAATGGCGGGCATGGCAATCCCGCTCCCCCGCCCCGGCGCCGTCTTCGACCTCACCCGGTCCGCCGTCAACCAGGCGGCCGGCTCCGCCGCAGCCTTCGCCGCCGTACCGGCCCGCGCCTTCGCCGTGCTGGACGACGTGGAAGCGCTGGTACGGCGGATCCACGCGGCCGTCGACCGCGCGGAAGCCGCCCTGGACCGCACCGAGCGGCTGCTGGACGACGCGGCCGGGGCGATCCGCCAGGTCGACGTCATAAGCGCCTCCGTCGCCGGCGCCATCGACCAGGTGGCGGCGCTGACCGCCACCGCCGAGACGCTGGTGGCCGACGCCGACCGCGTCGCCACCCGGGCCGGGGGCGTGGTGGACGATGCAGAGCGGATCACCGCCGGGGCCGGCGCGCTTGTCGAGGACGCGGGAGCGATCACCACCGCGGCGGCAACTGTGGTCGCCGAGGCCGATCGGGTCTCCACCTCGGCGGCTTCCGTGGTGGTGGAGGCGGAACAGGTAACCGAACGAGCCGCCGGCACGGTCGTCCGGGCCGAGACCACCGCCGCCACCGCCGACGAGTTGCTCGCGGCCTACGCGCAGACGCTGCGCAAGGGTGCCCCGATGGCACGGCGGTTCGTCGAGGAACTGTCGCCCGACGAGGTCACCGCCGCGATCCGGCTGGTCGACGAGCTGCCCAGGCTGACCCACCACCTGACCGGCGACATCCTGCCGATCCTGGCCACTTTGGACCGGGTTGGGCCGGACATCCACGATCTGCTGGAGGTGACCCGCGACCTCAAACTCGCCGTCGCCGGCATCCCGGGGCTGCGGATGCTGCGCCGGCGTGGCGAGGACCGGCTCGCCGACGAGGAGGACGCGAGCCGGTCCGGCAACGGACGGTGACGGCACCGGCGCCGAGGCCGCGCCACGTCGAACGGTGCGGCCTCAGGCGGCCGACAGGCCCGGCCGGCGCAGGTCGTCGACCTCCACCACCTCGCGACCCAGCGGCCAGAACGCGGCCGGCACGAGTTTGAAGTTGGCGATCGCGAAGGGGATGCCGATCACCGTGAGACAGAGCGCCACGCCAGCGACCACGTGGGCCAGCGCCAGCCACCATCCGGCCAACACCACCCACAGCACGTTCGCCAGTCCGGACGCGAGGCCCGCCCCGGGCTTGCCGACCAGAGTGCGACCGAACGGCCACAGCGAGTAGTACGCCAGGCGCAGCGCGGCCACCCCGAACGGGATCGTGACCACCAGGACGAAACAGATAAGCGCGGCGATCCCGTACGCGATCGCCAGGGCGATCCCACTGCCGAAGACCAGCCACAACAGGTTGAGCAGGAAGCGGAACATGCGTCCATGGTGCGTCAGCGGATCAACCCTGGCGTCCGAACAGCTCGTCGATGTCGGCCCGGGCGGGCATGGCTACCGAGGCACCGAGCCTGCGCACACAGGCCGCACCGGCGGCGCTCGCCCAGCGGGCCGCATCGACGACATCCCGACCCTCGGCCCAGGCCACGGCCAGCGCGCTGGTGAACGCGTCACCGGCACCGGTGGAGTCCACGGTTCCCACCGTGACCGGGGGGATGTGCACCGGTTCGCAGTCCCTAGCCACGTACCACGCGCCCGCCGCGCCGAGGGTCAGCACCGCGCGCGGTACGACGGAGAGCAGCGCCGCCGGGTCGTCCCGCCCCCGACCGGTGATCGCCCGCGCCTCACCCTCGTTGGCGACCAGCAGGTCGACGGCCTCAAGCAGCTCCGGCGGCAACCGCTGGGCCGGGGCGGCGTTGAGCACCACCCGGGTACCGGCCTCGCGGGCGGCCCGGGCGGCCTGCGTGACCGTACCTACCGGGATCTCCAACTGGGCCACCAGCACGTCGGCGTCCCGGATGACGCCCAGCTCGTCCCCGGTCAGGTCGGCGAACGCCGCGTTGGCTCCGGGAGTGACCAGGATGGCGTTCTCCCCCTCCGTGTTCACCATGACGAGGGCGACGCCGGAGGATCCGTACACCACGCGGAGCCGGGCGGTGTCGACGCCGGACCGGGCGATCCGGGCGGACAGCGTGACTCCGAACGAGTCGGAGCCGACGGCACCGAGGAACACGCACGACCCGCCCGCCCGGGCCGCCGCGATGGCCTGGTTGGCGCCCTTACCGCCGGGCACCATCATGAAGTCGGTTCCGAGCACCGTCTCGCCGGGTTGCGGCAGCGCTGGGGCGGTCGCGACCAGGTCCATGTTCGCGCTGCCGATGACGACGACCCGTGGCTGCGGCATGGCGTACCTCCGGGGGTTGGTGGTCCGGACGGGAGTCTACGGCCGCTGCCGGATCGGCCGATAAGTGGCAAGCTGGCCGTCCATGGGAGAACTGCCGATCGGAGTGATGTACCGCAGGGAGAACCCACCGGAGAACCTGACGGCCTACGCGCGGCTGGCGGAACGCCTCGGCTATGACGAGTTGTGGCTGGTGGAGGACTGCTTCTTCGCCAGCGGCATCGCCTCCGCCGCGGCGGCCGCCGCCGCCACCGAGCGACTGACGATCGGCCTCGGCATCCTGCCGGCGGCCTTCCGCAACCCCGCGGTCACCGCCATGGAGCTGGCCACCCTCGGCCGGATGTTCCCGGGCCGGATCCGGGCCGGACTGGGACACGGCGTGACCGACTGGGTACGCCAGGTCGGCGCGGCACATCCGTCGCCGCTTGCGGTTCTCGGCGAGACGGTCGAGGCCGTACGGGCGTTGCTCGCCGGCGGGACGGTAAGCGTCTCCGGCCGGCACGCCAACCTCGCCGGGGTCGCGCTGGAGTATCCGCCGGAGCCAGCACCACCTGTCGCGATGGGCGTCCGGAACGTCAGGTCGCTGCGCCTGTCGGGCCGGTCCGCCGACGGCACCGTCCTCGCCGAGGGCGCCAGCTCCCGATACGTCTCGTGGGCCCGGGAGCGGATCGACGAGGGCCGTCGGGACGCCGGCCGGACCGACCCGCACCGGCTCACCGTGTACGCGCAGTTCGATCTCGACGAGTCCGCCACGGACGCCCGGCGGGAGCTGGCCGGTTGGGTGCTCCGGTCGCTTCCCGCGGCCGACGACGACGTGGCGTCGACCGTCGCCGACCTGCTCCGGGCCCATCCGGATCCGGCCGACCTGGCCGAGGCGCTGCCCGAGGAGCTGGTCGACCGGTTCGCGGTGGCGGGCACCGGTGACCGGTGCGCGGCCGCGGTACGCCGGCTCGCGGCCGCCGGCGCGGACGCCGTGGTGCTGGCTCCGCCGAAGGATCCGCAGCTGGCGGTGGCCCAGATCACGATGGCCGCCGACGAGCTGCTCCCGCTGCTGCGGTGAAGCAGGGGCGGTCAGGCCGCGCGGGCGGTGAAGCGGTCGCCGGTGCGCTCGACGATCAGCGGGAGCCCGAACGTCTCGGTGAGGTTCTCGCTTGTCACAGTCGTGCCGAGCAGACCCTGAGCGACCACGCCGCCGGTGCGCAGCAGCAGTGCGTGGGTGAAGCCCGGCGGGATCTCCTCGACATGGTGGGTGACCAGCACCATCGCCGGAGCGTCCGGGTCGAGGGCCAGCTCGGCGAGGCGGGCCACCAGTTCCTCCCGGCCGCCCAGGTCCAGCCCGGCGGCCGGCTCGTCGAGCAGCAGCAGTTCGGGATCGGTCATCAACGCCCGAGCGATCTGCACCCGCTTGCGCTCACCCTCGGAGAGGGTCCCGTACGGCCGCTCACCCAGCTCGCCGACGCCGAGTTGGCGCAGCAGTTCGCCAGCCCGGGTCTCGTCCATCGGGTCGTAGCTCTCCCGCCACCGACCCACCACCGACCAGGCGGCGGTGACCACCACGTCACGGACCCGCTCCTGGGCCGGGATCCGATCGGCGAGCACCGCCGTGGAGAGCCCGATGCGGGTACGCAGCTCGTTGACGTCGGTCCGCCCGATCCGCTCACCCAGTACGCGCGCGGCGCCGGACGTGGGGTGCAGCCGGCCACCGGCCACCGCCAGCAGGGTGGTCTTCCCGGCGCCGTTGGGGCCGAGCACCACCCACCGCTCGTCCACCTCGACCCGCCACCCGATCTCCCGCAGCAGGTGGTTGCCGGACCGTAGCACGGAGACGCTGTCGAGGTCGATCACCAGGTCGTCGTTCGCGGGATCGGTCGGGGTCGCGCCGGGGCCGGCGAGCAGGTCACTACGCACCCGCCCATCCAATCACGGGCCCGCGAGCTGCCCCCCGCCGGCGCTGTGCGGGCCGTAGGGTGGTGACCAGTATCGGTGGAGCCCGACGTGTCGCGGGCTCCCAGTCAGCCCATCGGTCGCCGGACCGGCGGGTCTGGGGGGTCCCATGAGCGCGGTCATCGAGATCGCCGGTCTGCGTAAGACGTTTCGTCACCTGCGCCGCACCTCCCGGGTCGCCCTGGACGGCTTCGACCTGAGCGTGGCGGCCGGTGAGGTGCACGGATTCCTCGGGCCGAACGGGTCCGGCAAGACCACCACCCTGCGCGCGCTGCTCGGCCTGGTGCGGCCGGACGCGGGCCGAATGTGGGTGCTCGGCGAGCCCACCCCGGACCGGCTGCGGGTCGTGAGTCACCGACTCGGGGCCATCGTGGAGAGTCCCCAGTTCTTCGCCAACTTCACCGGGCGGCGCACGTTGCAGCTGCTCGCCACCGCCGGCGGGTTACCGGCGTCACGGGTCGACGAGGTGCTGGAACTGGTCGGTCTGCGCGGCCGGGGCGAGGAGCGGGTGCGGGCGTACTCGTTGGGCATGAAGCAGCGGCTGGCGGTGGCGTCCGCGCTGCTCAAGCGGCCGGAGCTGCTGATCCTGGACGAGCCGGCGAACGGCCTGGACCCGGCCGGTATCCGGGAGATGCGGGATATGGTTCGCGGCCTCGCCGCGGACGGCGTGACCGTGCTGGTGTCGAGCCACCTGCTGACCGAGATCCAACAGATCTGCGACCACGTCACGATCATCTCGCGCGGCCGGCGGGTCACCACCGGCCGCGTGGACGAGGTGTTGGCCGGGCACGACCGGGCCGAGTACCGGGTACGGGTGGCCGACCCGGACCGCGCCGTCGCGCTGCTGACGGAGGGCGGAATGTCCGTCGCCGCCACCGCCGACCACCTGGTGGTCGGGAACGTGGCGGACCCGGCCGGGCTCACCCGACTGCTGGGCGAGCACGATGTCTGGCTGACCGAGCTGACCCCACTCACGCCCGACCTGGAGAGCGTCTTCCTGGAGCTGACGGGGGCGGCCGCGGTGCCGGACCTCCCACGCCAGGTCGACGTGGCGGGCCACGACGGCCCCCAGGTGATCGAACTGGGCGCGCTGACCACCGAGGATTCGGGAGTACAGCCGTGAATCTGGTCCGCGCGGAGGCACACCGGCTGGCCTCACGTGGTTTCGTCCGGCTCATGGTGGCGCTGCTGCTGGCCGCGTTCGGGGTGACCATCGCCACCACCTTGGCCGGCTCGCACCAGCCCACCCAGGAGGAGGTGTTGACCGCCCAGCGGGAGGCCGACGACGCGTTCTACACCATGCAGCGGTACTACAGCGACTGCCTGGAGCGGCAGCGGTTCGACGCGCCACCGGAGGACCCGGCCGTCGCGCCGCCGGACTGTGAGCGGGTGCGGCCGGTCCGGCCGAGCCTGGCGACCTACCTGGCGGGTGTGTTCGTCTTCGAGCGGGAGATCAAGCCGCTGAGCTACTTCCTCATCGCCTTTCTGGTGTTGTTCGGCTTTCTGGTCGGCGCCTCCGCCGTCGGGGCCGAGCTGACCTCCGGCGGCATGACCAACATGCTGCTCTGGCGACCGGAGCGGATGACGGTGCTGGGCGTGAAGCTGGGGACGGTCCTCGGCGCGACGTTGGCGGTGTCGGTCGCCGCGACGGTCGGCTACGTCGGCATCTTCCGGCTGATCGCCGAGGTGGCCGGACTCCCTGGCCGGTTGGGCGGTGAGTTCTGGGGAGGTCTGCTGCTGATGCTGGCACGCGGTCTGGTGCTGGTGCTGCTGGCCACCGCGACCGGCTTCGCGATCGCCACGCTGGGCCGGCACACGGCGGCGGCGCTCGGTGTCGTCGCGGCGTACGGGGTGATCTGGGAGGCCGGCGCGCGGATCGTGATGGAGATCAGCCAGACCACCCGCAGTGACCTGTGGATGTTGTCCACCCACATCGCGGCCTGGCTGCGCGGGCGGTTGGAGCTGTGGGACCTCAGCGGGTGCTCCGGCTTCGCGTGCTCGCCGATGTACACTCTCACCGCCACCCAGTCCTTCATCGTGCTGCTGGCCGTCACCGGCGGCTGCGTCGGTGCCGCGTTCGCCGCGTTCCGCCGCCGGGATCTCGCCTGAGCGGGCCAGGTGGCGTGTCCGGCTGCGATGGTTCGCCGCGATGGGCGTCGTCGAGATCCTGGTCCACATGCACGACGTGGCCGCCGGGTTGAATCTGACCTGGTCCCCGCCGGCCGATCTGTGCGGTGCGGCGCTGCGCCGGCTGTTTCCGTCCGCGCCGGCCGGCCGCGAGCCGTGGCCGACCCTTCAGTGGGCCACGGGCCGGCTGGCCCTGCCCGGCCTGCCGGCGCTCACCTCGTGGCGATGGGACGGCACCCCGCGCGGCTAGATGTGCACGAACGTTACGGGTTGCCGGTATGCACCGGGCCTGACGGCCAGACGCATTCTCGGTCACCGAGGACGGGCCGCACGGCGATCCGGCGGTCGCCTTTGCGCTGCCGTAGTCCACGCAACGGCAACTCACGGTAACCGTCGCAACCGACCACCATATATCGATAATTGACAATAATATTAGTTTGATCCGGGTGTTGCGTGGGCTACAGCAGCGCAAAGGGCGCCGGGACCCCGCGGCAACCCAAACGAGACGTGACACACGGTACGCAGTAAGTGGCGTCCGGGTGATCTCACCCCAGGGCCGAACAGCGTGGGCTCGGACAGGTCGAGGCCGGGGCACCGTCGACGAAGGCCTCGCGAGGGTGTATCGCCGACGTCAGCCGGGTACCGGACGCCCGTGACGAACCATCCGGACATAACGACCGCCAGACTGTCGCTGCGCCAGTTCCGGCCGGAGGACTTCGCCGTCCATCGCGCCGTGGTCGACGTCGATCCCACGGTCACCTGGGCCGGACGACGCCGGCCGGTCACGGCGAGCCTGCGGAGTTGGGCGGACCGGCTCGACGGCTGGCAGCGCGACGGCTTCGGCATGTGGGTGACCGAGGTCACCGCCTCCCGGGAGGTGATCGGCCATTGTGGTCTACAACGGATGGCCGACGAGGACGAGGTCGAGCTGGGTTACTACCTCGGCCGTGCCGCGTGGGGTCAGGGTTACGCTACCGAGGCGGCGCGCGCCTGCCTGGCGTACGGGTTCGACCACTGTGGTCTGCCGTCGGTCGTCGCGGTCGTTCGCCACGACAACACAGCGTCCCGCGGGGTGCTGCGGAAGGTTGGCATGCGCCCCGAACGGGACGGGGTCTTCTACGACGCCGATGCCACGCTCTTCCGGCTCACCGCCGCCGAGTTCCGCCGGTAGGTTTGCCCGGGTTCCGGTACTGGCCCTCGTCGGTGGACCGTAGGCTACCGACGTGATCTACAAGCTGCTGACCGTCGACGAGTGGGACCGCGCCAAGGTGACCGGCCGGTACGAGGGCTCGGCCGACGACCTGCGCGACGGGTACCTGCACTTCTCCACCGCCGAGCAGGTGGTGGAGACGGCGGAACGGGTGTTCGCCGGCCAGACCGGGTTGACCATGCTCGCCGTCGACCCGGACCGGGTCCATGCCGAGCTGCGCTGGGAGCCGTCGCGCGGTGGCGCGCTCTTCCCCCATCTGTACGGTCCGCTGCCGGTGGCCGCGGTACGTGCCGAGTATCCGCTGCCGGCCGACCAGCCGGTCGGCGCGGCGGTCGCCAAGGCGTTGCGGCAGGCCGAGGCCCACGACCGCTGACGAGGCATGCGCGTTCCTCAACCGACGGTGGAGCCGAACACCTCGTCTCGGGCGGCGTCCAGCGCGACGGCCAACGCCCCCCGCAACACCGGCTCCTCCGGCACCTCGGTCACCACCACCTTCGGCGCGACCGGGGTGATCGCCGCGACCTCCTGCCCCACCCGCTGGGCGAGCGCCTCCCCGCCGGCCCGGCCCACCTCCCCGGCGAGCACCACAAGCGGCGGATCCAGGACCACGCAGGTGGCGGCGACGCCGAGGGCGAGCCGCCGGGCCACCTCGTCCAGCACGGGTCCCCCGGCCGCGCCGGCGGCGCTGGCGGCGCGTACGGCGTCGGCGGCCGTGGCGGCCGGGAAGCCGCCCTCCCCCGCGACCGTCCGGATCGCCTCGGCACCGGCGAGCTGGCCGAACGGCGGCATGGTCCGGCGGGTCGCGTCCCGATAGACCGGGGCGCCGGATACCGGCAGGTAGCCGATCTCGCCCGCGGCGCCGGTGCTGCCGTGGTGCAGCCGACCGCCGAGCATGATGGCGAGCCCCACCCCGATGTCCGCCCAGAGCATGACGAAGTCCCGGACCCCGTGCGCGGCTCCGGACTGGGCCTCGGCCACCGCCGCCAGGTTGACGTCGTTCTCGAATACGACAGGGGTGTGCAGATCCTCACGCAGGGCCGCCAGCAGTCCACGGTGCCAGCGCGGCAGGTTGAACGCGAAGGTGATGTCGCCGGTGGCCGGGTCGACCAGGCCCGGTGTGCCGAGCACCACCCGACGTACCGAGGTGAGCTGGGCGTCGGCGCTGCCGGCGGCCTGAACCACCGCGTTGTGCACGACGCCGACCGGATCGTCGGTGTCCCGGGTGGACTGCTCGACCCGAGCGGTGACCCCGCCGGTGATATCCGCGCAGGCCGCCACGACCCGGTCGGGGCCCACGTCCACCCCGACCACGTGCGCGCTGGCCGGACGTACGGCGTACAGCTGGGCGTTCGGGCCGCGTCCGCCGGCCTGCTCGCCGACCCGGGTGACGAGTCCGCGCTCCTCCAGCCGTTCCACCAGTTGTGACGCGGTGACCTTGGACAGGCCGGTCAGGACACCGAGCTGAGAGCGGGTGAGCGGCCCGCGGGCGAGCAGCAGCTCGAGTGCCGCGCGATCATTGAGCGCGCGCAGCAGGCGTGGCGTGCCGGGAAGGCGGGGGGCGCTCATCTGGGTCCCTCTATTGTCAGCAAACTTAACTGTTCATAATCAGCCCACCAGGGTAGCCGTAGCGTAATGGTCAACCGGCCGTCCGGCGCTCGGCCTACCTGGCAGGTGACGGGTCGAGAGGGCCTGTCCGGGCACGCCGTCCGGCCGACGCCGGGCCGCGGAGGGGAGACACCGTGGGGACCGATCCAGGGCTGCGCCGGCTGGCGTTGCGGACACTTCTGGCCGCCTTTCCCGGGACCGAACCACCGGAATGGGCGCTCGACCTGACCGCCGAGGGACTTGCCGGCTTCACCCTGTTCGGCCGCAACATCGACGCTCCCGGGCAGGTCGCCACCTGCACCGCGGCGCTGCGCGCGAGCCGTCCCGACGTGCTCGTCGCCATCGACGAGGAGGGTGGCGACGTGACCCGGTTGGCGCACGCCGTGGGCAGCCCGTACCCGGGCAACGCGGCCCTCGGCGCAGTGGACGACGTGCCGCTGACCCGCCGGGTCTACCAGGCCATCGGCGCCGAACTGGCCGCGACGGGAATCACGCTCAACCTGGCGCCGACCGTCGACGTCAACTCCGCCGACGACAACCCGGTGATCGGCACCCGGTCGTTCGGCGCGGATCCGGCGCGGGTCGCGGCGCACGCCTCCGCCGCGGTGGCCGGCCTCCAGGACGCCGGCGTCGCCGCCTGCGCCAAGCACTTCCCGGGCCACGGAGCCACGGTCGCCGACTCGCACCACGAACTGCCGACCGTCGACGTACCGCTGGAGGTGCTTGTCGAACGCGACCTTCCGCCGTTCGCGGCCGTCATCGCGGCGGACGTCCGAGCGATCATGACCGCGCACATCCGGGTCCCGACACTGACCGGCGCGCTGCCCGCCACCTTCAGCCGGGCCGTCCTGGTCGACCTGCTGCGCGATCGGTACGGCTTCACCGGCGCGGTCGTCACCGACGCACTGGAGATGAAGGGCGCATCGGTCGCCGCCGGCGGCACTGGACCGGCCGCGGTGCGCGCCCTGGCCGCCGGCGCCGACCTGCTCTGCATCGGCGCCGACGTGGACGCGCCGCTTGTCGACACGGTCGTCGGCGAGATCGCGACGGCGCTGCGGGACGGCCGGCTCCCCGTCGAGCGGGTCGAGGAGGCGGCGTCGCGAGCGGACGACCTGGCCCGCTGGACGCGGACCCGGACGCCGGCCGAGGTGACCTCGGCCGACCTCGGATACGTCGCGGCGCGCCGGGCCGTCCGGGTGGAGGGCGAACTGCCCGACCATGGGACCGCGCTGGTGGTCCAGCTCGTCGCCGCCTCGACGATCGCCGAGGGACGGGTGCCATGGGGTCTCGGGCCGCACCTGAACGGGACGCCGGTGCACCGGGTGGTCGCCGCCGACACCGATCCCGCGGCGCTGCGCGAGGTGATCGGCGATCGGCCGATCGTGCTTGTGGGTCGGCACCTGCACCGGCTGGCGGGGGCGCGGGAACTGGTCGAGGCGCTGGCCGCCACGCACCCGGTGACAGTGGTGGAGATGGGCTGGCCGTCCACCTGGCGGCCCACCGGTGCCCGGGCTTTCATGACGACGTACGGCGCGAGCCACGCGAACGGCCGCGCGGCGGCCGAGGTGTTGGGCCTTCGGCCGGCCTGAGGCGCCCGCGAGCGACGTGGATGGCCCACCGGCGAGCGATCGCCCCAGCCGGACCCTCCGGCCGTCGTACGGGCGGAGGACGTCGGCCGGACCACTCGGGATACCGTGGCGACGATGAGCGAACAGAGCGGAGCGGTCGGCCCGGCCGACGGGACCGGCCGCCCCCACATCGCGGGTCCGCGGTCGTCGGGGGCCGGACGGTCCACCGCCCGCGGTGACCAGACCCGGCAGCTCATCCTCGACACCGCCATGCGGCTATTCCGTGAACGCGGCTACGCCCAGACCACGATGCGCGCGATCGCCCAGGAGGCCGGGGTCGCGGTCGGCAACGCGTACTACTATTTCGCCTCGAAGGAGCACCTGATCCAGGGCTTCTACCGGGACACCGAGGTGGAGATCCAGGCCGCCGCCAGGCCGGTGCTGGACACCGAACGGGCGTTCGTCGCCCGGCTGCGTGGGGTGCTGCACGGCGGCATCGATGTGCTGTCTCCGTCGCACGAGTTCGCCACCTCGTTCTTCAAGACAGCGGCCGAGCCGACGTCGCCGCTGAGCCCGTTCTCGGCCGAGTCGACGGAGACCAGGGTCCGCACGATCGGGATCTTCGCGGAGGTGCTCGACGGTTCGTCGGTCCGGGTGGATCGGGAGCTGCGCCCGATGCTGCCGGAGCTGCTCTGGCTGGCCTGGCTGGGTGTCGTGCTGTTCTGGGTGCACGACCGCTCGCCGGATCAGGTGAAGACCCGTCGCCTCATCGACGGTGCGGCTCCCCTGATCGACCGGCTGGTGCGGTCGTCCCACCTGCCATTGCTCCGGCCGGTCACCCGGGAACTGCTGGACCTGCTCCGGGTCATCCGCCCCTGATCACGCACGGTTGCCGATCCATCGGGACCACAGCATCCAGCACCCTCCTCGCGTACGAGAAATAGCAGCTCAGGCACCCGAAGGAGGAATTCGGGCGAGCCACCTTGAAAGCCAAACGGTGAATCCGTAGCGTTACCGATGCGCCGCGAGCCACTGCGGCCTCTGGCACCACTTCCGCCGGCACACCCGCCTGTTCCGTGCTGCCTCGCATCCGGCACGCCGCCGCCTCGGCCCGTTCCGGCTGCCCGAAGTCCCGGCCTGGGGATGGACGCGGACCGTGGACCCGTGCGGGTCCACGGTCCGCGAGACGCGACCTCGGTCGCGCGGGAGGTTGCCGCGTTCGCCCGTCAAGACTCACCCACAGGTCGGGTTCACCTAGGGGAGGGATCAGGCGAGCCACCCATGGGAAATGTGGCGGATCGTTCCTAGGCTCGTCACCATGCCGACGTCCGTGTGCCCCTCCCACGGCCGGCCGAACGGGCGGCTGTCGCGGGCCGCCCTCGGCGTCGCCCCCCTGGTCTGGTTCGCGGGCTGGCTGGTCACCCGCCTCGGCGGGCATCGCGGGCCGGGAGCCGCCTGGACGGTGGCCCACCTCGTGTGGGTGGTCGGCTTCGCGCTCCTCGCCGCCGGCTCGGTCGCCCTCTACCGCATGGTGGACGGCCGCCGCCGCCAGTTCGCCAGACTTGCCGTCCCGCTGGCGGTGGTCGGTGCGGCGGTGCTCGCCGCGCAGGCGATCGTTTCGCTGGTCGCGGGCTGGCGGGCTGGCGACCGGGCTGACCTGGCCGATCTCGTCCACCGGCTCAGCGAACCGCCGGGCCTCCGGTACGTTCTGCACGACCTGGGGCCGGCCCTGCTGCTTGTCGGCCTGGTCATCCTGATCGTCCTGGCCGCCGGCCAGCGGGAGGGCGGCACCGGCGGCAGTCTGCTGGCGGCGATCGGCGTGGTGCTGATGGTGGTCGGCCGCGCCTCGACCGGCGGGTGGCGCGTCTTCGAAGGGCTGGGCGCCCTGTTCATCTGGCTGGCCGTGTTACCGCTGCTGTTCGAGACCAGAGCAGCGGAACCGGCCGAGCCGGCGGACCGGACCCGGACGCCTGCCACGTCCGGCGCGTCCGGCGCGTCCGGATCAGGGTGACCGAGGCAGCGGGGACGTGACGTCACCCGGCCTGCGGTGGATCGACCATGCCGTATGCCGACCAGCCCCGATCGGGGAAGCCGGCGGCCCGGGCCACCCGCGCCGACGCCACGTTGTCCACCGCGTGCAGGTAGGTGGGGATGGCACCCTCATCCAGCACCCGGCGGGCAGCCTGGGCGACCAGCCGGCGAGCCAGGCCCCGGCCACGCGCCGCCGGCTCGGTGCCGACGGCCAACTCGTGCCCGTGCCGGTCGTGCCGCTTGATGCCGACACCGGCCAGGTAGCCGCCGTCGACGTCGCGGGCCAGCAGCACCTCCCCACCGAACGGCCGCAGCCAGTCCGGGACCACCGGATCTCCGGCCGGCACCCACTCGCCGGCCGGCGGCAGCCGGGCCGGGGACCGGGTGGTCCGGAACACCGCCCGGTAGGTACGGGAGTCGGGCCGGTGCAGCACCGCGGGAAGCCGGGCCAGCAGGCGTCCCAGTGAGCCGGCGGCGGCCATTCGGGCGGCGACCGCCCGGTCCGGGGGGATCGAGATCACCGTCGACCCCCCGCCGCCGACACCGACCATCGCGTACACCTGACCATCCCAGCCGGGCGTGGTCCGGCGGACCGACCCGACGACGTGCAGGCCCGGACCGGCCGGCCACTGCCCCAGCCAGGTGGCCAGATGCAGATAGAGACGCCGGTCGTACATCGGGCTCCCTCCGCACCGCCCAAGGGCGGCCGGGGCGGCCACCGATCGACCGGCTGATCCTATTGCCGCCGCCGCTCGGCTTGGTGGTCCTCCGCGCGCGCCGCACGCACGCGGGGCCGCGACGCCGACCAGCGGGCGGCGACGGACACGACCGCCCACAGCACCGCCAGCCACCATGCCAGCCGGGTCAGCGCCAGGTGCGACAGGCCGGGCTCCGGTGCCACCGTCGCACCCGGCCGCAGCACCAGCGGCACGGCGAGCAGCAGCAACGTCGCCGTCATCACCAGCCCGGCCCGGACCCACCACCGAGCCGGCGCCGGCAGCGACCTGGCCACCAGCAACCCCGCCGCCGCGACCACCGGGGCCAGCACGGCGTCGTGCAGCACCGGACCCGCCACCAGCCAGGGAACCATGCGAGCCGCCTCGGGCCAGGCCAACAGGCAGCCGTACGCGACGGCCGCCGCGCCGAGCACCACCAGCGCCATCCGGGCCATTCTCACGTCAGCACCTCGATCCGGGTGACCCACTTCGTCTGCAGAACGCCCGGCCGGCTGGGCGCGATGATCCGGCAGGGGTAGCCGTGGTCCGGGGACAACGGCTCGTCCCCGAGCCGCAGCGCGAGCAGGGTGAGCGGATCCCGTACGTGACCCGCCGGAAGGATGCTTGTGGCGTACAGACCGGCGGGCTCCAGGGACCGGATCCGCACCGGCCGGTCGGTGGGCGCGCCGGCGGAGGCGAGCAACCCGGCCACCGGAACGCCTGTCCAGGTGGCCGTCGCGCTCCAGCCTTCCACGCAGGCGATCGGCAGCCGGGCCGAGCGTTGTGGCAGCGCCGCGAGGTCGGCGAGGTCGAACGTCCGCCGACCGCCCGGATGGATCACCTCCAACCGCCAGTCCGCCGGTACCACGATGCCCGCGGCGGCCGCCGTCCGGTTCACCGGTACGCCCTGTGGCCCCTCGCCGCCGCGCCAGACCAGCGGCGACAACCGGCGCAACCAGGGCACGGTGACCCCGGCGGTGGCCAGCACCGCCACCCCGGCTGTCCCGACCGCCGTACGCAGCAGCGCCCGCCGGTCAGTGTCGACATCGGGTGGAGCGGGGCCGGACCCGAGGGCCGACCGGATGACCGGCAGCTTCACCCCGACGTGCACGGTCAGGGCCCCGATCGCCAGCCATCCCGCGGCGTAGTGGGCGGCCGGGAAGAAGAAGTGCCACGGATAGGTCTGCGCGACGTTGAGCGTGCCGGTGATCAGCTCGAAGCTCACGGCCGCCAGCAGGACCAGGATCGACAGCCGTTCCAGGGCGTGTCCGAGCAGCCGGCGGGTCGGCCGCAGCGGCGGTCGGGCGAACAGCCGGGGATAGACGCTCCACAGCTTGACAAGCAACAGCGGGACCGCCGCGATCCCGGACAGCACGTGCGTGCCCTGGGTGACCTGGTAGAGCCACACCGGTCGGCTGGGCCAGGCGAACCAGCCCGGCGGGTGCTGGATGAGGTGACTGAGCAGCCCGGTGCCGAAGCACAGTGCCACGGCCAACCCCAGCCACAGACCCAGCCGGGCGGCCACCTCCGGGGCGTGGGCCGGCGCGCGGAAGTCGGTGGGCCGCGGCAGCCGAAGCCGGCCGGTGGGCCCCGGTCGTCGGGTCGTCACCGGCGGACCAGTTCGGCGAACCACCGCCCGTGGGTGGTGTACATGGCGCGCACCGGCAGGCCCTGGCCGCTCGCGTACCCGTCGAGCAGTTCGATGCCCAGTCGGGCCCACCGGAACACCGGGCCCCGGTGCCGGGGACCGTGCCGATCGCCAGACGCGACGTACGCCTGGCCGCGCCACAGGCCCGTGCCGGGTCGGGCGAGTTCCACAAGCGCGCTGCCGCCGGGTCGGAGCAGTTCGGCGCACCGGCGGAGCAGCGCCGCCGGGTCCCCGCCGATCCCGACGTTCCCGTCCACCAGCAGGACGTGCGCCCACCGTCCCTCATCCGGCAGCCGCTCGAAGACGTCCCGGAGGAGCGCGTCGGCGCCGCGGTTCCGGGTGAGCCGCACCGCCACCGGCGAGGTGTCGATTCCCAGGGCGACCACCCCACGCCGGGCTACCGCCACGGTGAGCCGGCCCGGTCCGCACCCGACGTCGACCGTCGGGCCGGTGCAGCGCCGCGCCAACTGGCACAGCTCCGGTTCGGCCGGTCCGTGCCAGCGGCGCGCCGGAAGCGGTAGGCACCGGCCGTCATCCTGGACCAGCCAGTGCCGCTCGCCGGGCCGGGGAGCCAGCGGCACCGCGAAGGCACCCGCCGCGCCCTCGGCGACCCCCATGGTGTCCGCGGCCAGCACGGTCGACCGCCCACTCATCGGCGCACCTCCCCGACCAGCCTCGTCCCGCTGGCGGGCACGGCCAGTGTCGCGGCCACCCCGGCCACGGTGGCGGCGAAGCGGCCACCGGGTGCCATCGAGGCCACCTCCCGGGCGGTCGCCCAGGTGTCCACGTCGGTCAGGGTGTCCGCGTCGACCACCCGCGACCCACACCCGGCCAGCGCCGCCCGGGTGAGCGAGCCGGTGTTCGGGGTGGACATCGGCACCGTCCGGAGCACGTCTGCCAGGGCGGCGTCGCGCAGGCCCAGTGCCCACCAGCCGCCGTCGGTGGCCGGCCCGAGGACGGCGTCCGCCGCCTTGAGTCGTGCCACGGCGGCGGTCAGGTCGGCGGGGCGTACCTGCGGCGTGTCCATGCCGATCTGGAGCACCGGCCGCGCCGGGGCCATCATGGCCGCGTCGGCGTGCGCGTTGGCCAGCCGATCGGCGAAGCCCGCGCCACGCTGCGGCACGATCCGCCAGCCGGTGAGAGCGGCGGCCAGGTCGGCCGCCCGCACCGCGTCGCCCAACCGCCCGGCGCACGCGAGGACCGGCACGACGCCTGGGGTGGCGCGCACCGCGTCGATCGTGTCCAGCAGCGCCGCCGCCGCCACGGCCGCCGCCTGCCGAGGACTGGCCGGCGGGCACAGCCGGGTCTTCACCGCGCCGGGCACCGGGGCCTTGGCCATCACCAGCAGGATGGTCACCGCAGCACCAACGCCATGTCGCGAACGGCGCGCAGGGTGCCGCGGACCGACCCGGAGACCTTCGACCGGGTGCCGGCAGCGCGCCGGCCGTAGGGAACGCTCTCCTCGTGAATCCGCCAGCCCGCGGCCCCGGCACGGAGCAGCAACTCCAGCGGGTAGCCGAAGCCACGGTCGGCCACCCGCAACTCCAGCAGGTCCGTCCGGCGGCCTACCCGCACCGGTCCGATGTCGTGCACCGGGACGCCGCGACGGCGCAGCATCGCGGCGATGGCGACGTTGCCCGCGCGGGCGTGCCACGGCCACGCGCCCGGCGTGACCGGCACCCGGCGCCCCACGGCCAGGTCGGCCCACCCGGCCAGGACCGGTCCGGCCAGCGTCGTCAACGCCGCCGGGTCGAGCGACCCGTCCGCGTCGAGGAACCCGACGACAGGCGTCCGGGCCGCCAGTAGCCCCCGGTGCACGGCAGCGCCGTATCCGCGTACCGGTTCGCGCAGCACCACGGCCCCGTGCCGGGCGGCGACCTCCGGCGAACCGTCGGACGATCCGTTGTCCACCACGATGGCCCGACATCCCGGGGGCAGCGCGGCCAGCACCCCCGGCAGGGCGGCCGCCTCGTCGAGGCAGGGCAGCACCACATCCATCTCCATGCCTGGCGACGCTAGGGCCGATCGGCTGGCGTGGACCGGCCCCCGGCGTTACGGAATCCTTACCGGACCAGCCATTTCTTACGGCCCGATGACGGGTTCTTACGGCCCGCTGACGGATCGTCGGGAACCCGCCCGGCGGGGCGTCCTGGACGTACCGTCGGCGATCGTCATGTCTGGATGCCACGCCACCGCCACCGCCCCGTCCGTCCGACCGAGACTCCGCGACCCGGACGGGCGGCGGGCCGACCGCGCGCTGCTCGCCGTCGGACTCGCGCTGGTCGCCGTGGCTGCCGGCGTCGGGGCGGTGCTGAACCACCACGGGGTACGGCTGTACGCGGACGCCGCGCCGCTGTACGCCAGTTGGCAGCCGCATGTCGGGTGGGGCAGCGCCCCGGCGGTGGCGCTTGCCGTCGCGGTCGTCGCCTGGGGACCCGGCTGGGCCGCCGGGGCGGGCTGGCGCCGGCTGCTTCTCGCCGGGTACGCGGCGGCGGTGGCCTGGACCCTGTCGCTGGCCCTGGTGGACGGCTGGTCCGCCGGGTTGACCCGCCGGCTCACCCCGCAGGCCGAGTACCTGTACGAGGTGCCCCGGGTCGGCTCGGTCTCCGACCTGCTGGCCGGATTCGCCGGCCGCATCCTGGATCACCAGCCCGGCTCGTTCGCCACCCACACCGCCGGCCATCCGCCGGGTGCGCTGCTCGTCTTCGTCGGCCTGGACCGAGTCGGCCTGGGCGGCGGGACGTGGGCGGCGTTGGCCTGCGTGCTGGTCGGCGCGAGCGTGGCCGTTTCGGTCCCGGTGGCGCTCCGGGCGCTTGGCGACGAACCGGCGGCACGGGCCGTGCTGCCCTTCCTGGTGCTCCTGCCGGGCGCGGTCTGGATCGGCGCCTCAGCAGACGGGATCTTCGCCGGCGTGGTGGCCGCGGGGCTGGCGCTGCTGGCGTCCCGGAGTCGCTGGGCCGCGGTGCCGGCCGGACTGACGCTCGGCGCCGCGCTCTACCTGTCGTACGGATTCGTGCTTGTCGGTCTGCTGGCGTTGACGGTCCTGGCACTGCGGCCGGACCGGCGGCTGGTCACCATGACGCTGGCGGGTGGCGGAGTGCTCGCGGTGGTGACGGTGTTCACCGTCGCCGGGTTCGACTGGCTGGACGGATACCACCTCGTGGTGCGGCGGTACTACCAGGGTTGGGCGGCGGACCGGCCGTACGGCTACTGGGTCTGGGCCAATCTGGCCGCGCTGGTGCTGTCGGCCGGACCCGTGGCGGCGCCCGCGCTGCGCCGCGCCGGGGTGGCGGCGTACCGGGCGCTGGCGGGGACGGTCCGGCGGGTACGCCGGGCACCGGCCGGGCCGGCCCCGATCGCCGCCGCGCCGGAACCGGTGACCGTCTGGTTGCCGGTGGCGGCCGCCGGGGCGGTGCTGCTCGCCGACCTGTCCGGCCTGTCGAAGGCCGAGGTGGAACGGATCTGGCTACCGTTCACCGTCTGGCTGCTGATCGCGGTGGCCCGGTTGCCGTCCGGTGACCGGCGTCGCTGGCTGGCCGGCCAGGCGGTCACCGCGCTCGCCGTCAACCATCTGTTGTGGACGGTTTCCTGACGGCGCGCGCCTCCCGCGTCTCGTCCGCCACCGCCGCCGCGGCGCGCAGTGGATCGGTGGCGAACGCCCGCACTCCGGCGGCGAAAGTCACCTCGGCCCGGAAACCGAGCAGCGCGGCGGCCCGCTCGGGCGAGGCCACCACGTGACGCACGTCGGCCGGCCGGGCGCCACCCACCACCTCCGGTGGTGGGCCGCCCACCGCGTCGGCCAGCGCCACCGCCAGTTCCCCCACGGTGTGCGGCTCGCCCGAGCAGACGTTCACCGGCACGCACTCGCCGGGTGGCGGATCGGTGGTCAACGCCAGCAGGTTGGCGCGTGCGACGTCATGGACGTGGACGAAGTCGCGGCGTTGCCGACCGTCCTCAAGCACCCGGGGCGGTCGCCCGGCCGCCAGCGCCGAACGGAAGATGGCGGCGACCCCGGCGTACGGCGTGTCCCGGGGCATCCGCGGGCCGTACACGTTGTGGTAGCGCAGCGCCCACACGGCGCCGCCGGTCTGCCGTGCCCACGCGCCGGCCAGGTGTTCCTGGGCCAGCTTCGTCGCCGCGTAGGTGCTGCGGGGACGCGTCGGGGCGTCCTCCGGCACCCGTTCGGCGGTGAGCGTGGCGCCGCAGGCGGCACAGCCGGGGTCGTACCGCCCGGCGGTAAGGTCGGCCGGGCGGCGCGGCGCCGGCGTCACGACTCCGTGCGCCGGGCAGCGGTACCGACCCTCCCCGTAGACCACCATCGAGCTGGCCAGCACCAGCCGGCGTACCCCGGCGGAGTGCATCGCGGCCAGCAGCACGGCGGTGCCGAGGTCGTTGTGGCTGGCGTAGTCGGGAGCGTCGCCGGGGTCGACGCCGTGCCCGACCATCGCCGCCTGGTGGCACACCGCGTCCACGCCGCGGAGCAGCCCGGCCAGCCGATCCGGGTCCCGCACGTCGCCACGGACCAGCCGGTGCGCGGCCGACCATTCCGGCGGCGCGGCACCGTGCGCCTGGGGTAGCAGCGCGTCCAGCAGCACCACCTCGTGTCCGGCCGCGACCGCCAGGTCGGCAACGTGAGATCCGATGAACCCGGCTCCGCCGGTGACCAGAACGCGCACGCCGCCACGCTAGGTCGGTGAGCCGGGGTTCGGTGGTGACGTGGGCCAGCCGTAAGGCATCCACAAGAACTGGGCCGCCGATCGTCGCGCCGGGGTGGCTACGCTGACCCGATGGCGGGCGACGACTCCCGGGGTACGGGCACGGGCCGGCGGATCCTGGTGGTGGACGACGATCGCACGGTAAGCGATGTGGTGTGCCGGTATCTGGTGCACGCGGGCTACACGGTGACCCACGTCGGGGACGGCGCCGAGGCGCTGCGGGTCGCCGAGCGGGAGCGGCCCGACCTTGTCGTCCTCGACCTGATGTTGCCGGTCGTCGACGGACTGGAGGTGTGCCGGCGGCTGCGCGACCGGTCGGCGGCCCTGCCGATCGTCATGCTGACCGCGCTGGGCGAGGAGGCGGACCGGGTGCTCGGTCTGCGGCTGGGTGCCGACGACTACGTCACGAAGCCGTTCTCCCCGCGTGAACTGGTGCTGCGCGTGACGTCGGTGCTGCGCCGGACGGCCGTCGCGCCGGAGTCGCCGCGTCCCGCCGTGCTGACCGACGGCGCACTCGTCGTCGACCCGGCGCGCCGGCTGGCCCGGCTGGGTGCCACCGAGCTGACCCTCACGGTTCGCGAGTTCGACCTGCTCGCCTTCCTGATGCGGCACCCGTCCCGGGCGTTCCGCCGGGCCGATCTGCTGGACCGGGTGTGGGGCTGGAGCTTCGGCGACCAGTCCACGGTCACCGTGCACGTGCGGCGGCTCCGCGAGAAGGTGGAGGACGACCCGGCGGTCCCGCGCCGGATCGTCACGGTGTGGGGGGTCGGTTACCGGTACGAGTACGCCGATGCGTGACCTCGCCCTGATCTTCGCGATGTCGTTGGTCGCGGCCGGCCTGGTCGGGCTCGCCGGCGCGGTGACGTTGCGGCTGCTGCGGGGCAGGTCCATCACCCTGCACATCGGCGTCCTGCTCGCGGTGACGGTGACCGCCGTGGTGGCCGGGGTGGTGGTGGTCGCCGAGGCGATGTTCCTCTCCGCCCATGATCTGGAGGTCGTGCTGATCACGGTGACGGCAGCGGCCGCGGTGAGTCTCGTGGTGGGCACGCTGTCCGGTCGCCGGTTGGCCGCCGCGGCCGTCTGGGCCGAGCAGGCCCGGCAGCGGGAGCGGCAGCTCGACGCCAGCCGGCGGGACCTGGTCGCCTGGGTGTCCCACGACCTGCGTACGCCGTTGGCCGGGTTGCGGGCGATGGCGGAGGCGCTGGAGGACCGGGTGGTGGCCGATCCGGCGACGGTCGCCGAGTACCACCGGCGGATCCGGACGGAGACGGACCGGATGGCGCGGCTCGTGGATGACCTGTTCGAGCTGTCCCGGATCAACGCCGGCGCGCTGCGGTTGACGCTGTCCGCCGTACCGCTGCGGGACCTGGTGTCCGACGCGCTGGCCAGTGCCGAGCCGGTGGCCGCGGCCCGGCGGGTCCGCCTGGTGGCGTCGGAGTACGGCGGACCGGCGGCGGACGGTGGCGGCTGGCCGGTGGTCTCCGCGAGCGAGCCGGAACTGGCGCGGGTGGTGGCCAACCTGCTGCTGAACGCGGTGCGGTACACGCCGGAGGACGGCACGGTGCGGGTGGATGCCGGACGGGACACCGACGGCGTGTGGCTGTCGGTGGCGGACACCTGCGGCGGCATCCCGGAGGCGGACCTGCCCCGGCTGTTCGACGTGGCGTTCCGGGGCGAGCGGGCCCGCACCCCCCGGACGGCGAGCGGCGGCGGTGCCGGGGGGTTGGGCCTGGCCGTGGTGCGTGGCCTCGTGGAGGCGCACGGCGGCCGGGTGGACGTGCAGAACATCGTGGGCGGCTGCCGGTTCGTGGTCCGTCTCCCCAGGTAGGAATTGCCGTTACGCCCCGCGATCGGTCCCGGAGCCGCAGGATGGACGGCAGCGGGTCCGAGGAGGCGGAGATGGAGCAGGGGACCGAGATACCTCGTCGCGGCACCCGGATCGACCCGGTGGTGGTCGGCCTGGGAATTGCCGGGGTGCTCGCCGTCGTCCTGTGGGGGGTCTTCGCCCGGCCGTCCCTCGCCGACTTCGGCACGAACGGGCTCGCCTGGGTTCTCGGCACGTTCGGCTGGTTGTTCGTGGTGGCCGCGGACGCGCTGCTGGTGCTTACCGTGATCATCGCGGCGAGCCGGTTCGGCCGGGTCCGCCTCGGCGCCGACGACGAGGAGCCGGAGTTCAGCACCCTCGCCTGGATCGCCATGATGTTCAGCGCCGGCATGGGTATCGGCCTGGTCTTCTATGCCGTCGCCGAACCGATCGGGCACTACGCCGATCCGCCGCCGCCCACCGGCATCCCGCCGCAGTCCGACGCGGCGGCGTCGGCGGCCATGCAGTACACCTTCTTCCACTGGACCCTGCACCCGTGGGCGATCTACGCGGTGACCGGCCTCGCCCTGGCGTACGCGACCTTCCGCAAGGGCCGGGGCAACCGGATCTCCGCCGCCTTCGTGCCGTTGCTGGGGGCCCGGGCCGACGGCGCCGCCGGCCGAGTGATCGACCTGCTCGCCGTGTTCGCCACCGTCTTCGGCACGGCCACCAGCCTGGGGTTGGGCGCCCTACAGGTGGCGGCGGGCCTGGACATCGTCGGGGGAATACGGGAGACGACGAGCCTGGACGTCATCGTGATCGGCGCGCTGACCGCGGCGTTCGTGGTGTCGGCCTTCACCGGCCTGCACCGGGGGGTGAAGTGGCTGTCCACGCTCAACGTCCTGCTGGCCGTGCTCCTCATGTTCTTCGTCTTCGTGGTCGGTCCGACCATCTACACACTCGAGGTGCTGCCCGCGTCGGTCGGCAACTACCTGCAGAACCTGCTGACCATGTCGACCCGTACCGGCGCCTTCTCGGACAATGCCTGGCTCGGAACCTGGACGATCTTCTACTGGGCGTGGTGGATCTCCTGGGCCCCGTTCGTGGGCACCTTCATCGCCCGGATCTCCCGGGGACGTACGGTCCGGCAGTTCCTCGTCGGGGTGCTGCTGGTGCCGAGCGGGGCGAGCGTGGTGTGGTTCTCCGTCCTGGGCGGCAGTGCGCTGCGCCTGCAGGCCACCGGCGCCCGGGACCTGGTGGCGGACGTGGACGCCGGGGTCGAGCAGGCCCTCTTCGGCCTGCTGGCAGCCCTGCCGCTGGCCTCGGTCACCTCGGTGCTCGCCATGGTGCTGATCGCCATCTACTTCGTGACGAGCGCCGACTCCGCCTCGCTGGTCCTGGGCTCGCTCACCTCGCGCGGAGCGCTGCACCCGAACCGGCTCCTCGTGGTGGCCTGGGGGGTGCTGATCGGCGCCGTGGCCGCCGTCCTGCTGCTGGCCGGCGGCCTGTCCGCGCTCCAGCAGGCGACCATCATGGTCGCGCTGCCGTTCCTGGTGGTGCTGCTCGGCCTGTCGGTCTCGTTGCTGCGTGAACTGGCCGCCGATCCGATGGCCGGCGGACGCGGCCGACACACCCGCCCGTACGGGTTGGGCGCCGCCGTCCGGGCCGCCCGCTCCTACCAGGAGGAGGACACCGACCCGCACCCGGTGCGCTGGTTCCTCGGCCGCCGGCCGCGGTGACCGGCCGGCCCGTCCGGCGGTGCCGCCCGCGCCGGCTCCGCGCCGCTCAATGCCCTGCCGGCCGTCCCGGCTTGGTGTCCATCACCGGCAGACCTGACGAGGTGTACGCCGTGAGGTCGTCGGTGATGACGCCTCCCGCGTATCCGGGCAGGTCGGCCAGCCAGCGGAGCCCCGCGTGCCCCATGGCCAACGCGGCCGTGGCGTAGGCGTCGGCCGCACCGAGGTCGGGTCCGACCACGGTCACCGAGCTGAGTCCGGTAGCCGGCTGGCCGGTACGCGGGTCGATCACGTGCCGCCCCCGTTCGTACGTCCCCGAGGTGGCGATCGCCAGATCGGTGACGGCCAGCACCCACGTCACCCGGTCCGGCTCGACCGGGTGCCGGATACCGATCCGCCACGGCTCGCCGGGACGCGGCCCGCCCCGCGCCCGGATGTCCCCGCCCGCGTTGATCCAGTGGGCGGCGCAACCGGCCGCCAGCAGCCGGTCGGAGGCCACCTGCACCGACCAGCCCTTGACGTATCCGGACGGGTCGAACCGCCCGGTGGCGTACGCGTCGAAGTAGCCGTCGGTCCGGCCCCACAGGTCCGCGCAGGTGTCGACCACCGCCCGCAGGTCGGCGGAGCACTCGGCGATGCTCAACTCCCCGCGGTGGAAGCGGTTGACCTCACTGTCCTCCCGGTAGGTGCTGAACCGCCGGTCCACCTCCCGCAGCCAGTCGAAGGTCTGCTCGGCCAGGTCGGCCAGCCGGTCGGCCGGCAACGGGTCACTGAGCTGGACGCTGACGGCCGTACCCATGATGTGTTCGACGCGGCGCAGACCCATCCCGACAGATTTACCGCCTGCCGCCCGCACGCACCACCCCTCCCCGTTCCCCTCCCCGTTCCCCTCCCCCTCCCC
>NZ_JBHTDD010000009.1:0-222986 GCF_042666615.1 Plantactinospora sp. GCM10030261 | reverse complement strand
CCTGAACGCCTTCCAGATCGCCTTCGAAGGCCGGCTCACCCCGGCCAACAACTGACCACCTCAACAACCAAGATCAGCCGTTAACTTGACAGACCCTCGCCCCTGTAACGGGACATCCCTGCCGCATCCTGTCTGGGATTCGTGCGCCTCCGCGGCGCCCGGATCCCAGACAGGAGAGGACCCGCAGGGCAATATCAACGGGCACGGTGTCGTCGCCGGCGCCATCGCTGAGATCAACAAACCATCACCCAGTCATTCGGTGCCGGTGAATGCGCGCTCCCCGGCGCGGTTCGCCGGGGAGCGAGTGCGAAGGCGGCCTTTTCGTCGTTCGGCGAAGCAGGGCGGCCGGGTAAGCACTGACTCGGGCGCTGCTGGTCCGTGAGCCAACTTCGGCCGCCTGGGACCAGCCGCAGTGCACGTACTCAAACATCGGCAGACCTGGGCCGGGCCAACAACCGTGATTTCATGGTCGTTGGCCCGACCCCTTGCCCGCTCAGTCTGAGATCTTTTTCGGGCTGTTCGCTGACCGATAGTCATACGACAACGCTTCCCGCGCGGCCACCATCTCCCGCACTAGCGAAGTGGCGCGGTAGTTGTGCAGCCCGCCGGTCATCCCTGCCACGGTGATCAGCGTGTGGTGCAGTTGTGCCGCCTGCTCGTCTGACAGTCCCCGAGTCTCCACAACAATTCGATGGACGCCGCGGCGCGGCCGGACCGCTTGAGCAACGGCGCCGCTCGGAGGCTCCTCGCCTACGTCATCGGTATCGAGGTACATGACCGGGTTGCTCTGGCCCTGCTTCCACTTCACGGGACTCTCCCCTCCCACCAGCCAGGAATACTCATCGGACTCACGCAAGTCGAATCGGACCCGGCCGTGATCGACCGGCTCCCAGCCCAGGATGTCGAACGCGCCACGGACGCGGCCGTTGCGTACAGCGAGCAGGACGTCGCCATACACGTCGAGTGTCCGGCTACTCAATACCCAGTCGCCGGCCGCCGCCTCGCGTACCTGCTCGGGCGTCGACGCGTCGTCGCCTGATCGTCGAATGTTCACTGCAATCACTGGCACCCCTCCTCGCAAGACGTTGGGATCTTATCTAAGACTTTCAGAAGAAGCTAGCGTCTGTTGTAAGACGTTAAGCATGGCGGCCTCGGCGCCGCTAGGTCATGTCTCGAAGCGCGCATGGTGGACGGCGGGCTTGTTGAACCGGCCGGCGACGCCAGAATCAGGGCACCCTTCTCGACAGATCCCGAAGCTGAGAGGGCTTGCCTCACCTAGCGCATCCGTGCTCTGTACTCGCGCCTGCACGCCGGCGGGCTGCCTGATCGCCGCCGGACGGCGGCGGTCAGGGAGCGCCAACCTGCTCGGTGACACGCCTGGTGTCGTGTCCGTTCGCGGTTCGCGGCACGGGCGGCCAGTACCGGCGGACGGTGCGCTCGGACCGGCTGATTCTGGTGGCGATGTCGGCTGGGTGCAGGGACGGGTCCTGGCGGTGCCAGTAGGCCACGGCCCCGGCGGTGTCGGGCGGCACCTCTGCGCTGCTTGTACCGTCGTCCGGTTCGGGGTCATGTTCCTGGCTCTCGAGGGGGTCCGGTTCAATTTCTTGGGCAGCGCCCGGAGTATTGACTCTGTCCTGCTCGTCGGAGTTCTCGACCGGCGCGACTGAAGAGCCGGTGGGGCGGGACCTGCTGCTTCCGGACCGGTCCGTGTCGGGGTGAGAGAGGTCAGTGCCCCGCAACGGCGCCGTGTGCGGGAACGCCGAGGCGTCGTTACCGGTCCGGACGAGGTGAGCGTCCTCGTGGTTCCGTGCATCGTCCCGCGAGGGCTCAGGTGCAACTTCCTCGGTGTCGCGCCCATCGGTCGGCGAGTGCCCGGTGGCGTCCGCGTTCGAACGCTCGCCCTCGTCGCCGCGGATCGCAGCCTCCGGCCTGTCCGTCGGCGATACGTCGAAGCCTCGGGCCTGCTGCGCTGCATGGGGCGGCCCTGATGCGAGGGCCGGTGCCTTCAGGCTCGGGGGTTCGACCGTCGGGAACGGCGTCTCCGTTGGCGTGGTGGCGGGTTGCTGGCCGTCGGCCCGGCTGACGGAGGGGGTCTGGATCCGGCCCGCGATTTCGACCAGGCTGATGCTGGCCACGACGACCAGCCCATCAACGGAGATCGGTAGCAGGTAGGAGGCGGCGGCGTCGGTTTCGCCGTACCGGGCGGCAACGCCGACCATATGCCAGTAACTCACCCAGGCGGCGATGCCGGCGATGACGGCGGCGGCGATCAGCCGGGCGGCGGCCAGGCCGCGACGGTCCGCGGGCACCCGGGATATGAGTTCGACGGTCAGCAGCAGCGCCAGCGGCGGCCACGCGGCGATGACCTGGCTGATGAGGTTCGGCCGGGCGTGTAGGACGTTCGCCGCGATCGACGCGGCGACGCCGAGGGCGAGCACCGCCCGCACGGCCCACCGCAGCCGGATCAGGTGCCGCGTGTCGACCTCCGCTACCTCCGGGGTACGGGCGGAGGTGTGCCGGGGTAGCGGTGTGGCGGTCACGCGGCGGCTCCGTCACCGGGCCGGGGCGCCGGCCGCAGGTCTGGTCGGCGGGCGGGGCGCTGCACCTGGGAGACCAACTCGTCGGCCAGGGCGATGATGTCGTCGCTGGGTTCGGCGTCGATCTCGCCGAGGGCGCGAGTCAGGGCGCGGCGCAGGCTGCGGATGGCGTCGAGGTGCCCGAGCGCGGCGCGGGCCCGCATCGCCTGCTGGTACAGCTCTTCGGCGTACGGGTTGTGGCCGATCGCGGCGTCGAGGACGGTGAGCTGTTCGGCGGGGTTGTCGGTGAGGGCGTCGGCGAGGGCGAGGTAGGCGTCGAGTGCCTGCTGCCGGACGGCTTCGCGGTAGGGCTCGATCCATTCGTAGTCGGCGCCGTCGGCCAGGTGTCCGCGGTAGGTGTCGACCGCGCGGCGCAGCGCGGCGCGGCGCTCGGCTGGGTCGGTGGCCTGGTTGGCGTCGCGGATCGCGGCGCGCATGCGCCACAGGTCCACGTCGACGGCGTCACGGTTGAGGACGTACCGCTGGCGGGGGTGGGTGAGGTAGGTGCCGCGTCCCGCGGTGCGGCGCATGATGGTGCGCAGGTCCGACACGTAGGTGTAGAGCCGGCCAGGTGCCTTGTTGGCGGGGGCGTCGGGGAGTAGGTCGTCGAGGATCGCCTCGGCGGAGGCGTCGCCGTCGTGCACGGCCAGGTAGACGAGCACTTCGAGGGATTTCTTGCGCAGCGTCGGCCCGGGCGGCACGTCGACGATGGTGGCGGCGCCCAGGACGGTGACCTGCACCCGCCCGTGGCTGGTCTCCTGGCTTTTCTCGGCCGCGTCGTCGGTGTCCGGTTCTTCCACGGCGGGCGGGGGCGCGCCATCGCGGGCAGTGTCCGCGCCGCCGGCATGGGCGTCGGTGGACGGAGTTGCCTTTGTGGCCGGGGCGGTCTCGCTGCTGGCGCTGCCTGCTGTTGTTGTCGGGGCGGCGGGCACGGGCTCGGGGCCGGATGCCGGCAGGTGGTCACCCTCGCGGACGGGGACGTCGGGTGGCGCCGGCTCGGTGTCCGGAGAAGGTTGCGCATCGGGTGCGGCTGTCGTGGCTTGGGCGGTGGTGACGGGTTCGGTCGGGGCGGGAGCCTGCGGCTGGCCGGTGTGGGATTCGGCGAGGGTGACGAGCAGGTCGCTGGTCTCGGACGGGGTGAGGACGGCCAGTCGGCCGATGTCGGCCGGGTGGCCACCGTGGCGGGAGCCTTCCCCCTGGGCGCGGCTGGTGGTGCCGTCTGCGGCGACGACGACGGTGTCGCCGTCGGGCCAGGCGCCCAGCAGTACGCCGTGGATGTCCAGGCGTTGGCCCTGGGCGAGAAGCGCGGCGATGCGGGTGCGCTGGTGGCGGGTGTCGGCGTCGGCCAGCAGCAGGACGGGCGGCATCGGCTCCCCGGTCGGGTCCGCCGCGCGGGCCTCGGCGACGGTGTCGACCTCGTGGGCGTAGACGATGCGGCTGCGGTGCAGGGTCTGCGCCTCGAGCAGGTCGAGTGCCTCGTCCAGCCCACCGGTGACGGTCAGCCGCGGGGTACGGGGCAGCGCGACGGCACCGGCGCCGAGCAGCGTCGCCGCGGTCGCTGACGGCATGACCAGCCAGGTGCGGTCTTCTGGTGCGTCGAGGCCCCCGGCGGCCAGGGCGGCGGCCATGAACCCGCGGGCGGCGGCCTCCGCGCCGGGACCGGTGAGCCCCAGGCCGGCGGGCGGCCAGACCGCGGCGAGCGGGTGCGCCAGCGACGGCACCACCGGGCGAAGCGCAGTGTCGTCTTCTGCGCTCGGGTTCGCGACAGGCGCCGGCTTCTCGTCGTCGTCCTCGTCGTCGAGACCGGCGTCGTCGAGGGTGCCGGTCTTGTCGTGCCGCCCGGCGATCTCCGGACGGTCGTCGTCGAGAAGGTCAGCGTCCTGATCGGAGGTGTCAGGGCCGTCCGGTATGGAGGTGGTGTCGTCTGCTTCGGTGCCGTCGGGGTCGGTGAACAGCCCGAGGTCGTCGTCCGGACCTTCGTAGCCGGCCGGGTCGGTGGGGGCCGTGGTGGCGTGGTGCAGGCGGCGGCGGATCTGGTTCACCACGGGCGGCATGGGCGCCACGTCGGGGTCGTCCAGGCGCAGGTCGGCCGACAGTGGGCGGCGGGTGTAGCGGCGGTGGCGGTGGGCCCAGACGAGGGCGACGGCCGCGAGGATCGCGGCGACGAGCCCGGCGTCGAGCCAGCTGCCGGTGCCGAGCGAGACACCGGGTGACGCCTTCGTTCGCGGCCCGGGTGTCTGCTGTCCGTCGACCGAGGGGCGGGGCTTCGTCGAGGCTCCGGAGGCCGACGGCGGGTCAGCGGGCGAGGTGGAGACCGGCGGCGAGGGGACGTGGACTATGCCGTCGTCACCGTCGTGCGGTGCCGGGGTGGTGGGGCCTGTCGAGGGGCTCGCGGACGGCGCGTCGGGTGGCGGCTGGGTGGGTTGGCTCGGTGGTGTCGGCGGGGGCGCGGCGGTGCCGGGTGTCGGCTGTTCGGGGCCTGCTGCCGGGGGGTCGGCGGGTGGCGGGGTTCGAGGTGTGCCGGCTGGTGGTGTGGCGTCGTCGGGCAGTTCGAGGGTCCAGCCGGGGTAGATCAGGTTCGGGTTGGTGAGGGTGCCGCCGATGTCGCGGAAGTGGGTGCCCCGGTTGAGGGCGAAGATCTCCGGCCACCGGTTGGCGTCGCCGAGCCACTGCTGGGCGATCTTCGACAGGGTGTCCCCGCGCCGCACCTCGCAGGTGTAGGTCTGCCCGGACGACACAAGCGTCACGTGGCCAGCTACCAGCCGGGCCGGCACCGGATCCCCCATGTGCGCCAGGGCGGACGTCGATGCGGCTGTCTGCCAGGTCTGCGTGTGGTGCCCATCCGTGCTCACCAGCCGCACGGTGCTGCTGGGCACGGCAGTCGCCGAAGCCGGGGCGGTGGCGCTGGTGTGGGCGGTTGTCGCTTGTGCTGGCTGGGTGAGGGCTGGTGCGGCCTGGGCGGCGGTGGCGAGGACGCCGCCGGTGATGGCGGCGACCAGGATGGCGGCGAGCCCGCGGGCCGGCGCGATGGCTCGGGGTTGCGGCAGGCGGATGCCCGTGACGGTTTCGGCGACCTCGGCGATCAGCGACCAGATGAACGCCGCCCACGCCGCCCAGAGTAGGCACACGACGGCGTTGCCGAGCATGGCGTCGGTCAGTGGTGAGGTGAGGGCGGTGCCGACGTCCTGCCAGGTGGGGGCCTGGCGGGGTAGTGGCCAGCCGACGTATCGGATGAGCGCGTACGGCACGCCGGCGGTGAGCAGCACCAGGGTCCCGAGTCCGGCCAGCCGGCGGGCGGTGGCGGCGAGGAATGCGAACACTGGGGCTCCCGGTCGTGGCGTGGTGGTCCTGGTCAGTTCGGTGCGGTGACGCCGGTCAGAGGGCTGGCGGTCGCGGTCGCGGACACCGGCAGGGCGCTGATCCCGACGAGGTGCAGCAGCTGTGTCTGTCGGGTGCCGCTGATGGTGACGGTGACGGCGGTGGGGGTGGCGGACGCGGTGACCTGCCCGTCGACACCGGCCTGTTGGGCGAAGCTCCGCGCGGCTGCGGCGGCCTGGGCGGGCTGGAGCTGGACAGTGCCGGTGGCCCTGTAGGTGGCGAGGTCGATCTCGCGGGCGCCGGCCCGGGCGGCGCCCTGCGCGACGTCGAGCAGCCGCACCTTGTCCGACATGCCCAGTCCCAGGTCGAGGACCAGGCCGGCGAGGACGAGGACGAGAACGACGCCGAAGATCGTCCACGGGGTGATCTGGCCTCGGTCGTCGTGGCGGGCCTGCCGCAGGCGGGTACGCAGCCGGCTCATGGCGCCGTTGTCCCGCGGTAGGTGTCGAGGGGCTGGTGTGAGGTGCCGCGGATGGTGATCGTGCCGGGCAGGCCGAGGCCGTAGAGGTCTTCGAGGCGGACGGTGCACGCCACGGTGGCGCTGACCTGCCCGCCGGGGACGAACGCGCCGGGATCGACGGTGACGGAGGACGGCTGGCAGGTGAAGGCCCGCCCGGCCAGGGTGGCGGAGGCGCCATCGGCGCCTGCGGCGCGGGCCTCGCCGGGGGTGCGGGCGAGGGACGCCTGGCGGGCCGCCGCGGCGGCAGCGGAGTTGACGTCGATGGCGGCCGAGGCCAGGCGCAGGCACGCCACCACCGCGAGGGCGGCCAGGACCATCAGGGGTACGTAGCTCAGCGCCATCTCGACGCTGACCGAACCTCGGTCTCCCCGCAGCCGCGGCGCCCGGCGGCGTGGGTGTCCGCTGCGGCGCTGCTCGCGGGTCACGTCGAGTCTCCTTCCACTCCAGGCGGCGAGGGGGCCAGCGACAGGGTCGAGGGGCGGAAACGCTCGACCGGGGCGCTGGCCTGGGTGCTGACCTGCAGGCGCAGGAACGGCACGACGGCGGGCACCCGGCCGGTCACGGCCACGGTGGCGGTGTCGGCGGTGCGGGTGACCGACACGCGCGGGTCGACGACGACCTGCCCGGCGACCTGGTCGAGGACGGTTGCGGCGTCGGCGCGGCCGGCGGCGGCGGTGCCGCCGGACACCCTGGTGGTCTGCAGGGCGTGGTTCGCGGCGTGCTGGACGCCGAGTTGGGCCAGGGCCCACAGGGCGAACTGCACGCCGACGAGGACGAGCAGGAACAGCAGGGGCGCGTAGAGGACCACCTCGGTGGTGCCCGACCCGCGGTCACCACCGAGCCGGCGTCGCCTGCCTCGTCGCGTGCGGTGCATGGCTAGAGGTTGATTCCGGTGATCTTGGTGATGATCTTGCCCTGGAAGATGGCGTAGACGGCCAGGACGAGGGTGACGAGCAGGGCGATCCACATGACCTTCTCGGTGGTCTCGCTGCCCCGGTCGCCGGAGTCGCGCAGCCGGCGGGCCCGGTCGGTGAGGGTGAGGTGTGCCAGGGTCAGCAGGGCCATCAGCTTGCTGGGGTGCACGGCGTTTCTCCTTCTGGTGTGTCGGGGTCAGAAGCTGTCGACTGCGGTGACAGCCGGGTAGAGGAGGAACAGCATGTAGGCGGCGGCCAGGAGCATGACCGGCATGGACATGCGTTCGGTGGCGGAGTTGGCCCGGGCCTCCAGGGCGGCGGCCTGATGGGCCCGCAGGGTGGCGGCGCGGATGGTGAGGGAGTCGCGAATGCGGGCGCCTTCGGTGCCGGCGAGGCTCATCGTCGCGGCGAGTTCCTGCAGTTCGACGACGCCGGTGTCCTCGCCGAGCTGGCCGAGGGCCTGCCAGGGCGGGATGCGCAGGAGCCGGGCGGTGGCCACGGCACGGTTCAGGCGTCCGGCGGCCCAGCCGTGGGTGTCGGCGCAGGCGTCGTCGAGGGCTTGTTCGAGTCCGGCGCCACCGGCGAGGGAGATGACGACGAGGTCGAGCACGGCGGACAGGGCGTAGCGCAGCTCGTCGCGGCGCCGCTGCGCCTCGGCGTGCACGGTGGTCTCGGCCAGCCACCAGCCGCCGGCCGCGCCGGCAAGCGACGCCCACAGCGGCATGCCGGCGGCGAAGCTGACCCCGCCGGAGGCGAGGACGGCCATCGCGACCGGGGGCAGCAGCAGGCCGGCGAGGACCGCGAGGCTCTGGTCGGCCAGGTGGGTGGCGGTCGGCCGTCCGAGTACGGCGAGGTCGGCGCGCATCCGCTGCCGGGGCAGGCCGAGGGCACGCAGGGGCGCGGCGAGCAGCCGCGTCCTGGCCCCCACTGGTTCTTCCGGGGCAGTCGGGGTGCGGCGCAGGGCGTCGAGGGCCTGGGCGAGGCTGGGGCGGGCGGGATGCAGGCCGGTGCCGGCCAGGACGAGGCCGAGCCCGGCGATGACGCCGCACGCCACCACGAAGGCGGCCATCACGCCACCTGCCCGGGCTGGTCGGCCGAGAGCACCCGTGGTGGTTGCGGGACGCGGGAGGCGCGGGCCAGCCACCAGAACCCGCCGGCGAACACCGCTCCGACGACGAGGAGCACGAGCTGCCCGGTGACGCTGCGGTACGGGGCGAGGAACCCGCGGTTGAGCAGGATCAGCCCGGCGACCATCGCCACCGACGTGCCGGTGATGACCCGGGCGGCGGTGCGGGTCGCGGCCCGTTTGGTGGCCACCCGCATCCGGATGCCGGCAAGCTCGCGGGCGGTGGCGGCGAGGCTGGTCAGGCACTGGGACAGCTGCCCGCCGTGGTAGCCGGCGGCCTGCGTCAGTGCGCGCACGACGAGGTCGGCGGTGGGGTCGGCGAGGTCGGCGGCGAACGCGCGCAGCGCGTCGGGCAGCCGTGCTCCGCCGCGCACCGCCCCCGCGAGGGCCTGCACCTGAGGGCGGATGGGCTGGGGGGTGACAGGGGCGGTGGCGGTGATGGCCTGCTCCAGGCCGGCGGCCGAGGACAGGGTGTCGCGTAGCAGCTCGGCCCAGGTGGCGATCGCCTCGATCCGGGCGATCGCGCGAGTGTGCTCCCGGTCCGGACCGAGGACGCGGGGCAGCGCCCACACCGCGGCGGCGGTCAGCAGCGCCGCGACCGGCCAACGGGTCGCCGCCGCGGCGGCGAATCCGGCGACGATGGCCGCGAGGAGCCGGGTGCGGTCGGCCGACGTCCACCGTTGCCGTGTCCGGGTGGTCGGGGTGCCGGGTGGGCGGCGGCGTAGCCCGTCGGCGACGAGGATCAGGCCGGCGGCGCAGCCCAGGCCGAGCAGGATCGGCAGCAGGTCCATGCTCACCACCGGTCCCGGACGAGGAGGTTCGGGTTGAGGCCGGCGGCGGTGAGCTCGTCGAGGGTGTCGGCGCGGATCGGCGCGGCGGGGATCGCGCGCCGATCGGGGCCAGGGCGGTAGATCTCGTTGGAGGGGACCTGAGTGCCGTCGGTCTCCAGGACCTGGCGGATGGAGGACACCACCCGGGTGCCATCGGTGGCGACGTCCAGGTGCACGACGAAGTCGACGGCCTGGCCGATGAGCACGTTGGCGGCGTCGAAGGTCAGCTTCTCCGGCGCCTGCATGACGTACATGGCCAGCCGGGTCAGCGCCTGCTTGCTGGAGGAGGCGTGCAGGGTGCACATGCTGCCGTCGTTGCCCTGCGACATGGCCAGGAGCATGGGGACGGCCTCAGCGCCGCGGGTCTCGCCGACGATGACCCGGTCCGGGCGCATCCGCAGGCCCCAGCGCACCATCGTGGACATGTCGATGCCGCCGACGCCTTCGAGGTTCGGTTCCCGCTGCTGCAGGGCGGTGGTGTTCGGGTGCGCCTCGGTGTCCTCGTCAAGGCCGAGTTCGTAGGCGTCCTCGACAGTGACGATCCGCTCGTGGGGGCTGATCGCGCCGGCGGCGGCGCGCAGCATGGTGGTCTTGCCGACGCCGACGCCTCCGCAGATCACGATGTTCTTGCGCGCCCGCACCAGCGCCCGGATGAGTTCCCGCAACCCCACCGTGATCTCCCCGCGGTGCAGCAGGTCGTCCAGGGTCACCCGGTGCAGGGTGTTGCGGCGGATCGACAGCGAGGGACGTTTCGCCACCGCCATCACGGCGAACAGGCGTTGCCCGCCGGGCAGCCGCAGCGACAGGCCGGGCGAACCGCGGTCGAAGCGGCGCTCCTCCTGCCCGCTGCGCGCCGCCGCGACCCGCACCAGGTCGACCAGGTCGTCGTCGGAGGCGGCTACCGGCGGCACTCTCTGCACCTGCCCGTCGGTGGTGCGGATCCACACGTTGTCGCAGCCGTTGGCGAAGATGTCCTCCACCCGCGGGTCGTCGATCAACCTCTGCAAGCCGCCCAGGCCGGTGAAGCTGTCCCGCAACGCCCGCGCCAGGGCCGCCTCGGCCTGCGGAGTGAGCGGGACACGGCCGGCGGAGATGTCCTCGCGGGCGTGGACGACGAGTTCCTCCGCGATGTATCCCGCGATCACCGCGTGGCGCTCGCCGTCGGGAAGCTGCGCGCCGTGCGCGGCCAGGCGGTCGCTGACCCGGGCCCGCAGCCGCGCCACCACCTCCGGCGGCGCCGCGGTCGTGCCGCCGCTCAGGGTCGGGGCGGTCACCGCACGACCTCCAGCTCCGCACCGGCGGGCTGTCCGCCGGCCGCGAGGGACGCGGCGAGGGCGCGCAAAGCTTGGGCGAGGCGGGTACGTGTCCACGCCCGCCCCGTCATCCGTCCGGCGAGGACGCCCGCGCCCCACCGGTCGGCGGGCAGCTGCGCCCACACCGGGACACCGAGGCGCCCACTGATCTCCGCCGGGGTGTAGGCGGACCTGCCGCAGACCGCCAGCCCGACACCACCCGGCCGCGCCGCGGCACGCAGCGCCGGCAAGCGGGTGTCCAGGTGATCCAGGTACTCCGTCGACCCCGAGGTGACCAGCACGACCGCGTCAGCGGAGCGCAACAGGCCCCACGAGGGGCTGTTGGCGTAGAGGCGACCCGCGTCGGCGACCACTACCGGCGCCAACCGCGCGACCGCCTCGGCCTGGCCGGCGAGGACCGACACCGCCCCCGCGGCGGTCTCGGCCGCCCCCGGCCCGACGAGGACGTGCAAACCCAGCGGCACCTGCTGCACGTACGGTGCCGCCCCGCCGGTGTGCCCGCCGTGCCGGGCCGCCGCCGCCAGGGACGCCAGTCCCGGCTCCTGCGCCAGCCCGAACCGCGCCGCGACCACCCCGCCACCGGGGTCGGCCTCCACCAGCAACGCCGGACGGTCCGGCCACAACGCCGCCATCCCCAACGCGGCCGTCGACGCGCCCGGCGCGCCGGACACCGACGCCACCACCACCAACATCTCCCGCGCCTCCTCACGTCTCACTGGGACGGGCCGAGCTGCACCAACGACACGTCCCCCGGGGCCGCCGCGACCGCTTCCGCCGCATCCGCAGCGAGCAGCACCGTCACCAACTGCGTGCCCACCTGGTCGGCGCCCGCCGCCACTGACACGACCGTGGCCACCGCCCGGCGTACACCGTTGTTCTGCTGCGGCGCCTGCTGCCCGCCTCCGGTCGGCGGGGCGACCAGCACCACCACCCGCGACCCAGCGGTCAGGCTCGTCGGGGCCCGGCCCGGCTTGACCGGAACCGCGATCACCGCCTGCCCCGCCGCGGGCCACGCCGCCGGCCCGACCTGCGCCGACACCAGCAGGCTCCCTGCCGCCAGCGGCACCGCCGCCGAACGGCCGACGACCCCGCCGCGCCGCTCGGCCGGGACCAGGTCCAGGCCGGACGGGTTCGCCACCCGCACCACCCGCACATCGGCGTCGGTGATGACCTGACCCGCCGGTACGTCCCGCGCGACGGCGAGGAACTGCTCGTCGGCGTGCCGGCGCAGGTCCACCTGCCAAAACGTCACCACCGTCGCCAGGACCAGCAGCAGCCCGGCTACCACACGCCGCCCGCTGCGCCGCCCCGCCCGCCGCGTACCGGCGGGCACCGGCGGCAGGTCCGCAGCGGCGGTGTTCACCGCCCGCGGACGGTCCGTGGTGACGCTCACCGGGCACCTCCGACGATCGCCTGAGATTCCGCCACCCGCACAGACACCGTCGAGGTCGTCGTGAGCGGGGCGAGAGTGCCCCCGCTACCGGCGCCAGACCAGGTGACCGACCACGTCACCGTCGCCCGCAGCCGGAACACCGCCCCCGCCGTGGCAGCTGACGAGGACGTGTAGGTGTGCCCGCACGGCGACGACGCCCGCGGGTCGGTGCCCGGCTCCCACGGCTTGCCCGGCCCGGCGCAAGTCAGGTCGTCGCTGCCGTCACCGAAGGACCACACCACCTGAGTCGGCGTCGCGGTCGCGGTCACCGACACCCCAGGCACCGACGCCGTCGCCGACCGGGCACCCCACGTCGCCGGGTCCACCCACAGCCACACCGGCACCTGCACCAGCACGAACGGCGCCGTGGCGGGATTCGTGCGAATCTGGGGCGAGGGCAGACGCAACCGAGAACGCGCTGTCTGCGCCAGCGCTGCCAGGTTCACCGACGGCGCCTGGTCCAGCCACACCGGCACGTCCTGCGAACCCAGCCCGTTGGCTACGCAGGTCCGCGAATACCAACCGCCCTCTGGGCCCTTGCCCGGCGGGGGCGGGAGACCCACGTCGACCGGCACCCAGTAGCAGCCGTCGCCACCGCCGCCGCCCGAGCTGCTACCGGACCCGCCGCCTTGGTTGCCGCCGGTGGAGCCGCCAGGGCCGCCGGGGGTGCCGGCGTTGATCTCGCATTCGGGAGCTGACGGGTTCTGCGTGCAGCTGACCCCGCCGATGCCGCCGTCGGCACGTGCCGGGCTTCCGGATGCCAGCACGACCGCTGTTGCGCCCGCAGCGATCAGGGATTGGGCGGTACGACGCATCAGCACGACCCCACGTCCTGGACGCCGAAGCTGGTGACTTTCCAGCCGCCGGCCGCGAGGTTCGTGATCGTGGCCCGCGCACTCCGCCGGCCCCCGGACACGTCGTTGATCGGCTCACCTGTCAGCTTGTAGACCAGGAAGTCGCTGTCGTCGATGCAGTCAGTGACCGTCACCGTCGCGGGCGAGGCGGTAAGAGCGACCTCGGCCACCTGCGGGTTCAGGACGTACTTGCCCTTGAGTACCTGCTTCTTGCTCCGGTAGGTGGCCAGGCCGTTCCGCAACGTCTTCAGCGCGCCGTCGCCGGCGAACCTGCTGAGGTCAGGCTCGTCGGGATCGGCAGTGAGGCCGGCCTTCGCGTACGCGGCCCACATGCCGCGGTACACGTCCAGCGCGGCGTCCTCGGCCGCGCCACGCGGATCCTGGCTGGGCGTGGAAACAGTGACCGAGGTAGTGGGAGAAGGTTCTTGCCCGGTGTTTCCGGCGTCGCACGCTCCCGCGCCGGCCACCAGGCACAGGGCTGTCGCCGAGCCCGCCAGGCGCGAGCGGCGGCCTCGCGCTCGAACGGTGAAAGTTCGCTGTCTGTTACGGCTCGTCATCTGCCGCCCTGCCTCCTGACGGTTCCTGGCGACAGCGACGCGGGCCGCCCCGCTGTCGTGGAAGTTGCACGCACGGATGCCTGAACCCACCTCTACACCCGGCCCCCACGGTTACCGCAACGTGCTTACCTTCCGGTGATTACCGTCAGGTGCTCACCTCGAGGTCACCGATAATGCGAGTCTTTCGACATAATCCGACCAGCTGGTGTCGGGTTCGCGACACTATGCCCGCAAGGATCGAAGGCCTTAGAATCCTCAGAAAAATCTCAAGGGAGCGCGCATTATGAGCCGCACCGCCGAGGGTCCTCAGCCCGCCGACCTCGCTGCGGAGCTCGCCCGTCGGCCCACAGCCATCGCGGCTCTCGTAACGTTGCGTGACCGCGCTGCTGCCACTGTCGGTGACCTCGGTGGCGTGGACGAGGCCTCCCGCGAGGCACTGCGGGCCGACCTGTGTTGGCTTGCGGCGACCGGACTTCTGCGGCGCGAACCGCACGGCAGCTGGGACGTGGTCGCCGCCACGGGCGCCTATCGCCTGTCCACTATGGGGAACGCCCTGGCGGACGCCCTCAATGCGCTCGCGGAAGGCTGCCGCCACCTTGCCGGCGCACCAGCTCTTCAACGACGTAACTCGATGCGTCGATGATCTCCACCTGACGCAACGTGAATTCACTGTTCACGTAGAGCAGTCGATCCCCTAGACTCGTCCTCTGGCCGACCTTGACGGGGAGGGGAGGCGGATGGACGACGACCTTCACGTCGTGCACGAAGCGATCAGGCTGTGCGCCCAGCGGTGGACCCTCGAGATCCTCACGGCACTCGGTGAACGGCCGATGCGATTCTCGGAGCTGCTGCGCGAGATCCAGCCGGCACCGAGCTCCAAGTCGCTCAACGACGCCCTGCGACGCCTACGCGACGGCGGCCTGGTGCACCACACCGACGACGCGGGGGCCGGAACCTACTCCCTGGCCGCCGCCGGTACCCACCTCCTGCCGCTGCTCTCGTCGTTCATGCGCGAGATGCGGCGCTGGTCGGACACCTATCGCGACGGCTGTGCCCAGCCGACCGCTGCCGACACCGGACCGGCGTAGGCCTATCGCGCGCCACGACAACCGCAGCCGATGAGTCCCGCAGTACTGGGGCTGGCACTCTCCGGCGGCGCCCTTGCCGGCTTGGCGCTGCCATACGCGTACACCTTGCTCGCGGCCAACCCACCGGCGATCGCAGGCCTGCCAGCATCCGAGAAGACAAGGATGGCCGCCTCGGCATCCCGCCGTGTTCCGGCTAGGAGCGCGCTGATGTTGTTGGCCGTCTCGGAGCTGTGTGGCATCGGACTGGCTGTCGCATCCGCAGGCCTAGCCTGGCTGCTGCGCGACGCCCCCGGCGGCCTGCCTCTGCTGGCGGTCTGGCTGGTGGTGATACACGCCGGCGTGCTGCTCGCCGCCGTCGACGTCGCGGTCCGCAGGCTGCCCACGCCCGTGATCAGCGCCGCCGCCCTGACCGTCGGCGTCTTGTTGGCTGGCCAAGCAGCGGCCACGGGTCAGGCGCAAACGCTGGTCACCGCCACGCTAGCCGTGGCCGCACTCGGTGGCCTGTACCTGGCCTTGGTTCTCGTGGCGGGCAGCGGAATGGGCCTGGGTGACGTGCGGCTGGCCGCGCTGCTCGGCGCGGCGCTGGGCGCCACCAGCTGGCCTGCGGTGTTCCTCGGCGGCCTGCTGCCCTTCGTGCTCGCCGTTCCTGAAGCGCTGGCGCGCTTGGCGCTGCGCCGCACGCGTAGCATCGCCTTCGGCCCCTACCTGGTCGCAGGGGCGCTGATAGCGGTCGTGGTCGATATCTGATCACATGCCGAGAGCAGTGCCTGCCGAGCGTGCACTGTGCGTAGATGGCAGGACTATGGGCCCTATGGCCGAGGCGCTGGGAGGCCGCTGATCGGCCCGTTCGGTGTCCTGATGCTTCGTGCAGCTTCCGCTACGCTGATGGACGTCACTCCGGCTCTTGTTCCACGACAGCGTCCGACCGGCCGTACTGCCCCGGCGCGTGGAGCCGCGACCGGTGGCGAGGCGGAGCAGGATAGAGGGGTGGCGTGGCTAGCAGGCGATTCGAGGAGCGACGTGCCCAAAATCTTGAACGCGCCCGTCGAAACTATTTGCCGGATTCAGTAGCTCGCCTGCTCGCTGTCGTGCAAGAACCAAGATCTGATGGGGAGCCATCGTCTACAGAGTTTGACTCCTGCCTGGCAGCCGAAGTGGATCGATTGCGTGCCCGCCTGTACGAGATCCAGGACATCACCGCAGATGGTCCCGGCAAGAGCGGTGGAGTCGTGGAGGCGGAGGCGACCAAGGCTGCACGGACCCTGCTCGCCGCAGCCGAGGCGGCCGGGATGACCGCAGCAGCCGAGTTGCTGCGCTCAGCTCTCGGCCGGTGCGCGGTCATTCCGCAGCAGTCGTCGCAGCCAACCTCGGAGCCTGAGTTCCCTCAGCCGGTGCGAGTTCTCGACCCGGATACAGGCCGGCCGATCGGCCTGTGGCGCTAGCGGATCAGTCGCGTACCACCGGGAATCCGCTGGAAGCCGGGCATGAAACGCGCGATCCAAGCCGCGAGAGTCTCCCACAGCAGACCTGGGTCCTCGATGGTGATGCCTCTTGCCGTGCAGAGTTCAGTCAGACGTTGTACCGCCTTGATGGTGGACAGGTTGCTGCATTCCTGCGCGATGCGGCCGGTGAAGCCCTGTCGCAGGATCGCCCCGACGTAGGCGTTGAACGCCGGTTCACTCTGGATACCGTTGGGAACCCCTAGCGCTCGGAGCTCGGGCTGAACGAAGTCCGTGAGCTCCTTTTCACGCTGTCCGTCGTAGACGAGCCAGAGCACTTCCGGCATCCGGTAGGAAGGCAGCCAATCTGGGCGGTCCACCGGTTCGACGGCCTGTAGTTGCGCTGGGGGGAGCGCCGCTGCAGCCACTAGAACAGCGTCGCGGTCCGCTTCCGTGGCCGTTGATGACGTCGCCCGCAGCACAGACATCAGCGCCACCAGGGCCGGGTCGCTCGGTGAGGTTTCGACAAGTATCTCGACGGCGCCGGGGCGGCCCCATCCGAGGCCGTTCCCAGTGACGTTGGCCGAACCCACCAGAGCGGATGAACCAGTCAAGTATCCCTTGGCGTGAACAATTGGGTGCAGCGACACCGTTCCGCCGTGGTTGCCCACCAGATCGAAGATGTGCGGGTCACTCACCCCGGCGGCGACCTCATCCGGCCGCCACCGGGTGTATATCTCGAGCTCGGCGTCCTGCGGCAGCGCCGTGAGGATCGGCCTGATGCCGGCCGAGGTGATAAACGGCGCGACGATCGTCAAAGCGGCTGCAGTGGAAACGAGTTCGAGGACTCGAAATCCGCACCGCTGCGGATCAACGTTCGCCTGCGTCATACACCGCTCTCGCTGTCGTCCTCGGCGCTGTCGCCGAAGAGCTCGGCAGCTTTGAAGGCAGAGTCCTGCACTGTCTCGGCGAGGCGTTGACCCCACTGGTCGCGAATCTGCTTCCATGTGCCCGCGAGGGGATGTCCCTGGTACTCATTCTCGCAGCGAGCGTAGGCCAGCAGAAGCCAGGTGATGGCATCGGCACTCTTGGTGAGGAGCCTCTTGGCTTCCTCTTCGCTCATCGCGGCGATGTCATCGCCCGAGGCGCGCAACGGATCGATGATGGCCTGGTAAGCGGGGTGGGCGTTGTTCAAGCACAGCAGCTCCAGGTTCATGGCCTCGTCGGGCCGGAAGAACGCTGGGACGTGCTTTTCGGCGTGCGTCAGGATCTGGACGGTCACGCCACGCCTGTAGTTCTCGATGATTATCCGGCGGGTCTGGTCGGGGACGTCGTCCGCCTTGAGCTTCGTCTCGATAGCGCCGGCGGCCTTCTCAGGGTCCGGATCATCCGCGAACTTCTTCTCGCCGGGCGTGGGGATGACGGTGGAGCGTGTCTTCTTGATGTTGGAGGCGACTCCCGCGATGTTCGGAGGGGCGGAGCGGCCTCGCGATGCCGCGTCTCGACCTTCTCGGCCTTCCTGCCGCAGGGAACGGACGAGTATCAGCAGCTGGTGGGCCATCCCGTATAGCTCGGCGATCTCGTGCTCTTCGTCGAAAAGGCCCTCTTCCAGGGCTTGTTCCTTCGGCAGATCGTAGGTGCGCGCTAGTTGCAGTGCCTGCGTTAGGTTGGGCACGTCCTGCTTGTTGTTCGTCACCCCAAAGATCTCGTCGAGGTCGGGGCTGAAGGAAAGCTCGACGCCCCACCACCGGTCGGTGGCTTCCTCGTTCAGGGTCTGTTCGAGGACGAGTTCGCGGCCGGCGCGCACAACCGAGATCCCGGCGTTGTCTCGGGCATGGCGTCCCTGGTGAGTGTCTTTGCCGGGATTTCTCCCGGGTCGAGCCTCGGGCCGGGCCAGGGACAGACGCGCGTGGACCAGGGAGTTGCCTTTGCCGTCCGCACGCGCGATCTCGAAGGTCCGAGAGTTGTGGTGGGCGGTGAAGGGCGCGGTGTCGGTGACCGGAACGTACTTCTCCTTCTCGCCGTCCGGTCCGGCCTGCTCCCAGTACTCGAGGGTGCTCTGGTCGGCCGGCAGCAGGTACAGGGGGTCGTTGGGGCGTACGTCGTAGAACTCGATGAGGCCGCCGATCATGTCTGCGTCGACAATGGCGATCTTGATATGGCGGGGCTCGGAGTCGGCGGTCAGGAAGTTGCGGTAGATCCGCCCAAGTAGGTACTCAGCGTGCTTGAGGATGGTGCTGGCAGTCGTCCAGCGGACCTTATCGAGCGCGGACCATCGGATGGCCGTGCCGCCGTAGAGCGGCTGTCCCATCGACGTGTCCGCGGTGGCGTGCTGCTTGAAGACGTCAAGAACCCAATCGGGCATGGCTTCGTAGCCTGACTGACCAGGGCGCGACGGCCACGGAACGGTAAGCGTGGATCCCTTGCCGGAGCGTGAGAGTTTTTTCAGATCAAGATATGTATGGGAGGCATTCTCCGGTTGTGATCTCTGCCAGGTCCAGACATCGGTCCGCTCGCACTGTGAGACGCTGGCCTGCGGCAGGCCCATACCGAAGCGGCCGATGCCCGATCGGTCGTCGTACTTGCCGGATCCGCCGAACGATAGGGCGAGGTTCACGGCCTGATCCGTCATGCCGGTGCCGTCGTCGATGACCCAGATCTCGTCGGCACGTTTGGTGGCACGCCGTTTACCCTGCACCATGCGCTGCACGATGACCAGCAGGACTGTACGGGCTTGACCCCACTGAAAAGAGTTGTCAATCAACTCAGCGAGGGCATAGTCCGTGCCCTTGTACCCAGTGTCCCGGATGGACTTGACGGTCTGTTCACCGGAGAGAAGCGGGGCTTCCTGGTGGGTGGTGTCGGGTGTTACCACAAGTCCTCCCAGTGGGTGAAGGCGGCGGCGATGGAACCGAATGCGGGGACTGCGGGGTCGACTACGGTGACGACGACGGCCTTCCTGTTGCCGCCGGCCTTCGGGCCCCGGATGCCCCGGCCGACCATCTGGCTGTACAGCACGAGGGAACGCGTCGGGCGCGCGATCACGACTGCGCTGGTCTGCGGGGCGTCGAATCCGGTCGTCAGAACGCCGTAGTTGACCAGGACGCGAGGGATGGGTGCCGGGCTCTTGTACATCCGGATTGCGGTATCGCGGAGTTCGGGTGCTGTCGTTCCGTCCACCGCATCCGCCAGGACACCGACCGATCGAAGCGACGCTGCCAGCGAGTGCGCCAGTTCCACTGAGGCGGCGAACACGATGATGCGGCGGTGTGACTCGCTGACCAGCTGCAAGGTGGCGCCGAGAACCTCCTGCATGTAGTCATCCTGATTGAGGCCGATATCATCCGGTTCGTCATCACCGCCGCAATCCGGTTCATCGTCCTCTAGGAGGTCTCCGAGGAGCCGGAATTCGGGCTCAGCGAGATAACCCTGACTGATCAGGTAAGCGACCGGGTTGTCCGCCCCTTCAGCAGCGGTATCCAGCTCCACCTTTGTGTGTTCGAAGAACTCAGCGAGGTCTTCGTCCGATCGACCTCCGAGGAAGGTCCGCCCCGGGGTCGCACTGAGCCCGATGATGGGAGTGACCGGTTGGCCGGCGGCGGAGAGCTGTTCGACTACGTACCGGTAGGTTCGAGCGACCGCTTGATGCGCTTCGTCGAACACGATGAGCCCAACACGGCGACCGAGGTCAGGGATGAAACCGGGTTCGCTGCGGCGTGCATGGACGGTCTGCAAACTGGCCACGATGAGGCCGTCGGCAAGGTCGGTGAAGTCGGCGTCCTGACCGCCCCAGGCCGAAACGATGGGGACGGGCCGGTCGCCTAGCAGAGACCACGCCTTGTGGAACTCGCGCGCCGCTTGGTCCAGCAGCTCTCGCGTGGATGCGAACCAGAGGACCACGCGGCCTTCGTTCTCGCGCAGGTAGTCGGCCACCATGCTCATCGTGGTGCGAGTCTTGCCCGACCCGGTGGGCATGTGCAGCAACAGCCGGGTACGGCCGAGCCGCAGAAGTTTACGGGCGCGGACCACGGCACGGCGTTGATGCGGAAACAGCCCGTAGGCCGGCGTCGCGTCGGTCGGTATCTGCGCCGCAGTGCTGCTGCGCACCTCGGGGAGACCGAGAAATACCGCCACGGCACTCGGATTCGCCAGAACGGCCTTGCTGTCGAGCTGATCCGGGCCAAGCGACAGGCGGGCAGACAGATCGCGTCGTTGTTCATCCGGGAGCTCGCCGGGCAGCACACCGGCCTCGGCGAGGCGACGGACCGCGCTGATCGGATCGCCGAGGCACGCAGCCGCGATCACAGCATCACTGGGCGCCTGCCGAACATGCCCGCCGTCGACTAGGCGCCCGATCGCGCGAAGGACCCGCTCTTCTATGAAGCTCGACGTCCGGCCCGACGTCCGCAACAAGTCGAAGATTGTGTATGTCATCGGCACGCTCTAGCAGCGGGGATCAGCAAGAGAAGGGTGAGCGCGGCGGCCACCCGGCGACCGGCTGCGAAGTGCCGGGCAACTGCCCTCATGACAGCGGTGTGGATCATCTCGACGTCATCCTCCGCGCGACTCGCCTCGGGTCGCTAGTCACGTGGGTTATTGAACAAGATGCCTACGACATCGATTCAGGCGCTCACTCTATCGCGCCACCACGCTCGAAGGGGACCGCGGCTCACGGGCGTGCTCGTGCAGCTGCGCCTCCCCCTGAGGGCGTCCGGAGCGGCGTTGAACGTCGATGCGGCGAGCAGTCGCGAGCCGGCCTACGGGGGCGACGGAAGAGAACATGCGTACGGTAATCTTGCCACCCATGATCACGGCTGGTGGCACGCGTCGCGGTTTCCTTACAGGCCACCAGGCCATAAGGTGGGTACCGCGACGGAGGGAGAATGATGGGTCATACCGGTGTTGATCCCCTCATCTACCTCGACTACAACGCCACTGCGCCCGTTCGCCCCGAAGCGTTGGCCGCAACCACCGAGGCGCTGACGGCAGTCGGTAACGCCTCGAGCGTGCACGCAGCAGGCCGGGACGCGTCCCTCGCGGTCAATCAGGCACGCGAGCGGGTTGCGGCGCTGTTGGCATGCTCGCCGAACGAGTTGATCTTTACCTCGGGTGCAACCGAGGCCAACAACTTAGCCATCCAATCGGCCGCAACGCCTGGCCAGAGCCTAGTGATCAGCACCGTGGAGCACCCGGCGGTGACCGAAGCGGCAGCTGCGGTCGCCGACGCTGTTGGGAGCAAGGTTCACACGGTCGGGGTGCACCGGGACGGCACACTACGTCTCGAAGAGCTGGAAGAAGCACTCGCAACTTCACCTGCCCTGGTTTCGATCATGGCGGCAAACAACGAGACCGGCGTCCTGAGTGATCTCGACCTAGTGGTGAAAATCGCGCACGAAGCCGGCGCGCTGGTGCACTCGGACGCGACGCAACTCGTTGGTCGGCTACCGATCGATCTCCGTAGGCTGGAACTCGACCTGCTGTCCATGTCAGGGCACAAATTCGGCGCTCCGCAAGGGGTAGGAGCACTGTTCGTGCGGCGCGGCACCTTGCCGGCGATCCGGCCGCTGATGCACGGCGGCGGTCATGAGCGCGGACGGCGGCCGGGAACCCTGAATGTGCCCGGCATCGTCGGCCTGGGGGCCGCTGCGGAGGCTGCCGCCCGGTGCCTCGATCAAGAAGCGGCACGTATCCGGTTGCTGCGTGACCGCTTCGAGACTGCTGTCTTGACGGCTCTACCCTGCACCCGCCGCAACGGTCATCCTGACCGGCGGTTACCCGGCGTGTCGAGCCTGACCTTCGACGGCCTGCCGGCTGACGCGATGCTCGCCGCCATGCCCGCCATCGCGGCCTCCGAGGGCAGCGCCTGCGCGGCCGGTGCCATGGAGCCGAGCCGAGTCCTGCTCGCCATGGGCCTGAGCCGGGATGAAGCTGAATGCACTATCCGCTTCTCTCTCGGCTACGCCACTACCGCCGATGATATTGATAGCGCCATTCGCCACGTGATCGACGCTGAGCGCCGGGTTCACGCTGCCCTGTACCCAAACACCACCACGACTGCCTCTGGAACCGCCCAGGGGCAGGAAGGACCGCGGAGACACGATGCTTGAAACCAAGCTCAAGGACGTCGCCGAGCCGTCGTTCTCCCGCCATGAGACCTTCCACCCCCGGTTCGGCTGGTTGCATAAGGCGTACAGCGCCTTGACTGACCCCAGCATCGGCAGCGACGTGTTTCTGCGCGAGAACGCGACGGTGACACTCGGCGTGGGTAAGAACATGGTCAATGCAATCCGGTTTTGGTCGTACGCCTTCAAACTCACCATCGAGTACCCAAAGGACCCCACGTCTCGGGCGAACGTCGCCTCACCGACCTGGGAGGCGAAATGGCTGCTCGACGAGAACGGCGCCGACCCCTACCTTGAGGACACTGCGAGTCTGTGGCTGCTGCACTGGTGGCTACTGGCAAAACCCTGCCACACTCCCACCTGGTGGGTGGCCTTCCACGCCCAGTCGACGTCCCGATTCACCACAAGCGAGCTCACCGAGACCACGCTGCGACACGTACGGTTGGCTGGCTGGGAGCCCCCGGTAGAGGCATCCGTAACCAAGGACGCGGACTGCCTCACCAAGATGTACGCACGCCGGCGTGAACCCACCGCGGGTTCGGGCGGAAGTTTCGAGGACCTGCTCGATTCCCCCTTCCGGGAACTCGGGCTACTGGAGCCCACCGGGTTCGGCCGCAACAACGCAGCGAGCCGCTGGCACTTCACCAGCAACGCCCGCACCTCACTGCCGCCGGCCCTGGTCGCCTACGCATGCCTGGACTACGCGGCACGCAGCGAGCCTCTGCAGAGTGGTTCCATCGCCCTGGCCCGTCTCACCAATGAGCCGGGTGGCCCAGGGCGCGCCTTCCGGCTCAGAGAGCCGGAAATCGCGCATGCCCTGGAGGAGGTCGCCGGCGAGTACCCGCAGATGGCCCTGGTGGAGGGCATCGGACAACGCAGCCTCCGGTTCGAGGGCAATCCTAAGGACCTGGCCTGGGACGTGCTGGACGGCTACTACGGCAACGTTCGCGCCCGCGCAAGCCTCCCAGATCGGGAAGCTTGGTACGCCACGCAACCACCCGGGATGCTGCGAGAGATGCGGCGACGTGGCCGCACCGACCTGCTCGACCAGCCGACTCTCGATCGACTCGCAGGAGCCCTGGTATGACCGCCAATGGTGCACCGTCGGGCACCAGCCCGCAGACGCCGGCCGGGATCAACATCGTCAGCAGCCGACTGCGGTCGACGAACATCGAACGCGACGTCCGCGACGAGCATCTCGGCCCGGTGCACATTGGCATCCGGGCACAGGACATGCTGGAACGAGTCACGGCCGCCCTGGAGGACCAAGCAAACACCCGCGCCTGGTCCCTGACGGGGCCCTACGGCTCAGGCAAGTCGACACTGGCTCTGGTCGTCGTGTCGCTGCTCGGCCGTGCGGGGAACCGCCGGACGGAGGCCGAAGAGGTACTCGCCGAGACGAGTCCGATCCTGGCCCGCCGGTTGGCAAGAGCTCGTGACCGCACCGCGCCCAACGGATTCATCACCTGCGTCGCCACGGCACGACGAGAACCTCTGCTCGACAGCATCACGCGAGCGCTCCTCGATGGTGCCGCCCGCGCCTGGCCCGACAACCACATGCCCACACCCGTGCAGGAAGCGCTCGCGCCCCTCAAGGCTCCGGGTTTCAGCAATCGGGAGCTCGTGTCCGCCGTAAAGGTTCTCTGCGAGCAGGCACCGGTCATGCTGGTCATTGACGAGTTCGGCAAGTCGCTAGAGCACCTCGCCTCCCATGGTGAGTTCAGCGATGCCGGTAGCGACGTGTTCCTGTTGCAGGAACTCGCTGAGCTCGGTGCAGGCTCCCACGGCGTGCCGCTCTACCTCCTTACGCTGCAGCACCTGTCTTTCGCCGACTACGCCTCCCGCGCGAGCACGCTGCAGAGCCGGGAGTGGGCGAAGGTTCAGGGCCGGTTCGAGGACGTCCTCATGACGATCCACCTCGGCGACACCGTCGAGCTGATCCGCCGAACCCTCAACCACGACGGCGTGTCGCCCAAGGGACGCAAGCTCATAGCCCAGCATGCCGCCGCGTCCGCTCAGGCCTGGACCGAACGCGGTCTCCAAGGCATCCTCGCCGCAGGCCACGACACGTTCACCCACGTGTACCCCCTGCACCCGTTGACAACGGTGGTCGCGCCGCTGCTCGCCGCGCAGATCGGGCAGCACGATCGCAGCATGACCGGGTTCATCGCGAACGACGAACCCCACACGGTGCGACGCTTCCTGCAGAGCTACGCCTCGAATCGCCCCTCCTCCGCGTCCACCGTCCGCATCGCCGACGCCTTCGACTACTTCTTCACCGCCGGCCGCACCACCATCTTGGCCTCGGCCAATGCGAGCCGGTGGATGGAGATCGACAACCGCATCACCGAGGCCAATGGCCTCCCTGAGCAAGACCAGGTCATCCTCAAGACCATCGGCATGCTCAACCTCGTCGACGCCTCTGGCGCCCTGCGCGCCAGCATGGACACCGTCTTGTTCGCCTTGAGCGACCCCATCACGCTCAACGACCCCACGGCCCGACAACTGCTCGCCGACCAAGTCACCAGCCTCGTCGACCGCGGCTTCCTGGTGTACCGACAGTTCAGCGACGAGTACCGGGTATGGCGGGGCAGCGACGTCGACCTCACCAGCCACATCGAGCAGCTGATCAACGCCTGCGACGACCACGCCGCGGTCAAGGTCATCTCGACCTACCTGCCGACCGCCGTCGTGGCGGGCAAGCACAGCCAACGCACCGGTATGCTGCGCCACTTCGTCACCAAGGCCACCGACGCAGGCTCGCCCGAGCTCATCGGGCCGTCCGCCGCTGACGCCGAAGACGGACTCCTGCTGTTCCACTTCGGGGACGAATACACCATCCCCACGGTTCGAACCGACCGCCCTGTCATCGCCGGCGTGACCGCCCACGCCGAGAAAGTACTCAGTACCGCCCGCTACCTGCACGCTCTCCACGAGCTACCGGCCAACGTCGAACTCGACGCCGTGGCCAGTACCGAGGTCAGCGAACGTATCGCGCAGGCCAGCGCCGAACTCGCCACCCGCGTCGCAGAAGCCTTCCTGCCAAGCCAGCTAGCCCCCACCTGGTACCTGCTGCCGGCTAGGGCCGGGGCCGCCGCCTTCACAGCTGACGCCGAGACCATCAAGGGCCGAAGCCTCGCAGAGCTCGTCTCCAAGGCGTGCGAGAGCGTGTTCCCCCACGCTCCGCACATCCGTAACGAGATGCTGGGCCGGCATAAGCTGACCAGCCAAGCAGCCAAGGCACGCCGTGAGCTGATCATCGCCATGATCACGGCACCCACCCATCAGTACCTCGGCATCGAGGGCTACGGGCCGGAACGCGCGATGTACAGCGGAGTCCTGGAATACCTCGCGCTGCACCGCCCCACCGATCAGCGCACCGACGACGACACCGAGCTGCTTCCATTCGGCTTCTGCGAACCGGAGCCCGGCAACTCGCTATACCCGGCCTGGACCGCCATGCAGCAGCAGATGCGGGCAGCCACCGCACAGCCGCTGAAGCTCGACGCCGTCTATGAACTGCTCGAAGCGCCTCCTTTCGGGATACGGCCAGGCGTCATCCCGGTCATCGTGCTGACCGCGCTCATTATCGGGAGCCAAGAACTCGCCCTCTTCGAGGAAGGCACCTACCAGACACGACTAACCGCTGCCCTGGCTGAGCGCATGATCAAGAGCCCGGAGCGGTTCGCGGTCAAAGCGATGGGCGTTCAAGCAGGTCCGCGCAAGACCGCAGTAACCGAGATCGCCCAGGTGATCGGTGCGCGGATGCCGGCAGCACCACCGATCAACGTCCGCAACGTCGCGCCTCTGACGCTCACGCGTGAGTTGCTCGACCGTGCCCGGAGCCTGTCCGCGTACGCCGATCACACCCAACAACTCCCCAAGCAGGCACGGGCCGTACGTCAAGCGCTCAAGACCGCTCGCGAACCCGACACGCTCCTGTTCACCGACCTGCCGTCCGCCCTCGACCTCGAGCCGATCCCAGCGAACGGTGAGATCGACGAGCAAATCACGCGCCGCTACGCCGAGTCGCTGAGCAAGGCGCTTACCGAACTCGGCCGGGCGGACGAACGTCTCCGCACACAAGTTGTCAAGGCCATCGCCGAGGCGTTCCACATGCCTACGAATCTCGGCAAGCTACGTCAGCGCCTTGCGGTCTACACCCGACACCTCGCCGATGTGAACCTGGTCGAGGCGAAACTCCGTGGTGTCATCACTCTCGCTCAAGAGACGACGCTCAGCGATGACGAATGGCTCGACCCGTTCGTCGTCCGGATCGTTGGCCGCGGGCTCTCCGACTGGCGTGACGGTGACATCAGCACCTTCACCAACGAGGTCCGGGCAGCCGCTCGCGCTATCGAGCGGCTGGCTAACCTGCACCAGCCCACGACGGCCGAACCGACCGACGCTACTTTCGTCTCCCAGGCGATCACCGTTACCCAGGCCGACGGACACGAGCTCCACACCGTCGTCCACCTCTCCAACGACGAACGTGCCAGCGCGCAGGCCCTGCTGCCTGAGGTGATCGCCTTAGCTCGCAGGAAGATCAGCGAGAACGGCGAGCGGGCACTGCTCGCCCTGCTGGCCGAAAGTGTCATAGTCGAGAGGGACGCTGGCAGCGACGACGCACCATCCACGCGAAAGAAGTCGACCCGATGACTGCACCCCGGCAACGTACGCCCGGCGAGACCCGCCATGTCCTCGGCATCTCGGGAGGTAAAGACTCCTCCGCCCTCGCGATCTACATGCGCACCAAGGTGCCGCAGATGGAGTACTTCTTCTGCGACACCGGCGCCGAACTCCCCGAGACGTACGACTACCTCAACCGGCTCGAAGCGGCCCTCGGTAAGCAGATCGTCCGACTGAACGCCACCCGCGACTTCGACCACTGGCTGCAGGTCTACCAGGGCACCCTTCCAAGCGCGTCCATGCGGTGGTGCACCAAGAACCTCAAGATCAAACCGCTGGAGGAATGGCTAGGCGACAGCCCCGCCATCTCGTACGTCGCCATCCGCGCCGACGAGAACCGCCTCGGCTACGTCAGCACCAAGCCCAACATCAAGGCTGTATTCCCGTTCCGGGAAGACGGCATCGACCGTGACGGAGTCAACCGGATCTTGGAGGAGTCCGGAATCGGCCTGCCGGCCTACTACGAGTGGCGCACCCGTTCCGGCTGCTACTTCTGCTTCTTCCAGCGCAAACACGAATGGGTTGGCCTCGCCGACCGACACCCGGAGCTGTTCGAACGCGCCGTTGAATACGAGGACAAGGTCAACTACCAAGCCACCGCGATGCGCGGCCGTCAGTACACGTGGTCACAGGGTGAGTCGCTGCGCGACCTTCTCGAGCGGCGCGATGCGATCGAAGAGCGACATGCCGCCGCCCTTGCTCGCGCGGCAGCCAAGCCCCGTCCCAATCTGCCCCTCATCGAGGTGCTCACCGACGCCCTCGACGAGGAAAACGACGAGGCGGGCTGCGCCGTCTGCCACCTCTAAACGTCGGCCTCCACTGGCACCGTCAGGAACAGCACGTCTGGGTCCCGCGCCAACCTGTTGTACGGCTGTTGCCACCATGCCTTAGCCACTGCCGTGTCCGCAAATGCCCCAACCGCAGCCCCACGCCGACTCGCCGTATTTACGATTAGCGCTATCACCATGCCATCCCCCTCGGGCTCCGACGCACCCAACAGCGCGGAAACCAACTTTGGTGGCAAATGGACCAGCAGATCTGGATTGCGGAAGGTGCCGGTCGACCGCTGAACCTCCGTGGGCGGGATCATGGCTGCAACGAGTTCAGCTTCTCCGCCGTCGGAGCGCTTGACCAGAAAGGAAACATGGCCTGCATCAGTTGTACGTGCCTTCAGAATCACTTTATCTCCAGTGGGCTAGCCCTCTCGCTGGACAGTGACCCCTGAATATGCAACTCAGTCAAGTCAGCCTTACTGATGTTGGACGTTTAAACTAGTGCTAAGCGAGCGTACCCAGCCCTACGCGTGGCGTGACAGGATGAGTGGAACAGGGGGCGGATGCTTCCTGCTGCGTGTACTCTTCGGTCCTCGGCTACGAACCGGCAGAATCGTGAGCTATGGACAGCGCCCAGGTGATTCCCCGCTACCAGACAGCGATCGCCCGTCAGCACCTGTCCAAACCTATCGCGCTGGCAATGGCGGATGGCGTCCTGAGCGCTAACTCCACGCTGTTCGACTATGGCTGCGGACGCGGCGGAGACGTCGCGCGCCTCCGGGCCATGGGCTACACCGCCCACGGCTGGGACCCAGGACACAGCCCCGACGCCGAACGGCATGCAGCGGACGTGGTCAACCTCGGGTACGTCATCAACGTCATCGAAGACCCCACCGAGCGGGCTCAAACGTTGGCATCAGCCTGGGCTTTGGCCCGGCAGGTACTCGTCGTCGCGGCCCGCACCGACTGGGAAGCACGAACCGTCACCGGCCGCCGTCACGGCGACGGGATCATCACCAAGCGCGGCACCTTCCAGAAGTTCTACAGTCAGGCGGAACTACGCGACTGGATCAACGTTCAGCTGCGCACCGATTGCATCGCCGCCGCGCCTGGCGTCTTCTACGTCTTCCGTCAGGACTCTGACGCCCAAACCTTTCTAGCGTCGCGTACTCGGCACCGACCCGCACCCACGAGCCGGCCACGCCGTCGGCAAGCCCTCTACGACATCCACCGCGAAGACATGGACGCGCTGGCGGCCTTCATCGCCAGTCGTGGCCGAGTCCCCGATCCAGAGGAGATTGCCGGAACAGCAAGTCGGCTTCTGGGCGCCTTCCCTTCGCTGAAACAAGCTGCAGCGCTGTTACGGGATGTTTCCGGCAGCCAAGACTGGGACAGGGACCTTACGCGAGCTCGCCATCAAGCAGAACGAGATCTCCTGGTCTATCTCGCACTCGCCGCGTTCCGAGGCCGACCCAAGGCGTCGGATCTACCCAAGGGCGTAGCGCTCGACGTACGAACGCTATTCGGATCCTACCGAGCTGCCTGCTCCCAGGCGGACGAACTACTACACGCCATCGCCGATCAAAAGGCATTGAACAATGCATGCAGTCGGTCCGATATCGGAAAGTTAACGGCCGACGCCCTGTATGTGCACGCTACGGCAATTCAGTTGCTTGATCCGCTCCTCCGTGTTTATGAAGGATGCGCCCGGACGCTCACCGGGACAGTGACGGAGTGCACAATCATCAAGTTCTCGCGGATAATGGCCAAGGTATCCTACCTCTCGTATCCAAACTTCGACAAGGCACCACACCCCGTATTGGCAACGTCCTTGAGAGCAGATCTTAGGAAGCTGTCCGTCAAATACACTGACTTCCGCAGCTCAACCAACCCGCCCGTTCTTCATCGTAAAGAAGCGTTCGTCCCCCTTGACTACCCCGGCCGCGACAAGTTCGCCCGGCTGACCAAGCAGGAAGAGCGCGCCGGACTGCTGCACGAGCCCGTGACCATTGGCACTCAAACCGGGTGGGAGCAGCGGCTACAGGAACGGGGCTACCGGCTAGCCGGGCACCGCATCGTCCGCATCACGACGGCGCCCGCTCCTGAGGTATTCCAGTAACGTTGTTCAGCACCCAGTTGGTGAACGACCAACAGCGACGGCGGCGTCGTTTTTCCCATTGTCGAGGCTCCCCTGTTTCGCCGTAAGGCCAAACAACGGCGGCAGACGCCGCCCTCTATCTGTTATTCCTAACGAGCCTTCACCGCATGCCACGTCACGGCGAGGCCCAGTACCATCGAAAATGATGTGGACCTCGATTAGGTCAAGGTACTCGCCCCCGCCTTACTCGGATGTCCTTCATGCCAACATTGGCCACAACCGCTCGACCGCAAGCTCAGCTAGGCGCTGTCCTCGCTGTGCCACATACGAGTGGGGCAGGGGCGACGCTGCCTGCTTGTCGAGAAATTCACAGAACGGGAGGTATGAGGCCGACTGTAGAACATTCTTCGTTTTCGGCGCAAGCCCTGGTAATTGCTGCTGCATGTGCGTCAGGCGCACATTTGGATCGGTCTCGGATAGGACTGCATAGATGCATCTCTTGTATGACCACGTCTTGTTTCCGATGAGCTCATTGAGGTCAACCGGCATTAGCGTGAGGTTCCCGAGACGGTCCGTGAGGCCCTGGTCGTAGATTGCCTGGTCGTAGGAGGTGTCACCCTGGGCGAGATTCTGCGGTGCGATGTGCTCGACCGAGTAGTGGGAGTCCCAGGCCTCGGAGGTCAGAGCTCGGAAGGACCCGGGAACGCCGCGCCGAACCAAGCCGGGCACCGAATAATCTTCGATCCGGTCGTCATGGGCGCACAGCAAGATGAACTTCGCGAGTTGCTTGCTGGTCTGGTAAAGCGGTTGCACTGTCACCTTTGCGACCCAGTCCGCCTCGGCACTTATGTTCCCCCGCGTCGACAGGAGGCTCTTCAAGGCTGCACGGACCTCCGTGGCTGCGGGCAGGGTCGCCGAAGCACCAGCGCGCCTCGCCATGGCCGGAAGCCCTGTCGCGGGGTGGCCGGTGACCATTAACTTGCGGTGAACATCGTCGATCCCCCTCGTCGTCGCCCGCGACGTCCGCCAGAGCACCCAGAAGGCAGTCACGGCTCGCAAGACGCTCATGAACTCACTTCGGCTAGCGGAACTCGGGCAAGCGGCCCACTCCGAGTAATAACGCGCAAGCAGCGCAAGGACGACTGTATGGTTAGTCGATCGCAATACCTCCAAGCACAAGCGGTCCAAGTCGGTGCCGGATGACATAAGCGGGGATGTGCCGTTACGAGGCCAAACCTCGAACAGGAAGGCCGAAACGTCGGCAAGCTGATCCGCGAAAGCCCGGGCCCCTTCGACGCTTCCATTCGGGGGCGCCACGGACTGGAACTGGAGGCGGAGGTACCGCCGTTGATCGAGAAGAGTACGCGGCAGTTTTCGCCCCGTGTCCGCCAGCGCGAACGCGGTGAGCATGTCGGCTGACAACTTCCATCGGTCGTCCGCACGCATGGAGGGTGGGAAATAGGACTCGACGCGACCGAACGCCGCCGCCGAAGGCGAGGTGCTGTAGTTCGTGATTCCGCCTTCGCTGCGAACGACCAACGGCTTTAGCGTCTCCAAGGCAGTCAGGGGCTGTCCGGTGGTGTTGAGGGGTTCGAACAGCGCGAAAGCGTAATCCTCGTCCGGTGCCTTGACGTCGATGACTAGCACCCCGTTTAAGAGGAACGACGCAAGGACTAGGAGACGTGCGGCTGATTTCCGATGGTCATCTAGCGCGTCTGGGTCGACCACAGGAGCCGAATTGGACCCGATGAGGGCTTTCGCCATGCCGATGTCCGAAAGAAATTGAAGCTCTGTAAGGACATCACAATCAACCTCATCCGCACCCATTCTCAGGTCATCGATGTGACCGGCGATCACCCGGAGCACCAAGTCCAGATGCAGCCGATCAGAGGGCACCGGTATCGCGGCATGTTGCTGCTTCTGGATCCGGTAGCGCGCCGCCTCCATCAGTAGCCAGGCCATGTCGCTCTCATAGATAGCATGAATAGCGTCATTACCCCATACGTCACTCACTTGGCGAATCAGACGGGGCTTCATGTTGAACTCGCCGGCGCCTGAGTAAGTCTTGAAAGCGATTGCGTCGAGGAGTTCGTCGCGCCGCTCGCCCAGCGTGTTTAGCAACCAGATGTCGAGTGGGTTCTTAGACCCGGCGTCAATCTGCTGCTGGAGCCAACGCATATCGTCAGACACGAACCTCGATAGAACCACGAACACGGTGAGTAGCGTCGAAAGCCGCTGCTGGCCGTCTACGACCTGGAGCACCGTCGTCGGAAGCGCATCCACATGCTTTGGCATCACGCTGTCTCTGTCACTGACGAGGATCACCGAGCCCAGGAATGTCGAGGGCGTCTTCCCCTGCGCGGCCCTTGTGATCCCTTGCTCTAGATCCTCGAACAGCCGACTGATCTCGTCCGAACCCCAGGTGAAGTCGCGCTGGTAGGCAGGAACATAGAATCCCTGCCCCGGCTGCAGGATCAGCTGGCGAAGCGTCGATGGGTCGGCGGTGAAGTTGCTTGGCATGCGAGAACCTACCTCGATGATGGACCGTGCTCGGCGCGATCGTCGTCCTCGATCTTACGGACCAGAGGGTGACGGGTTCGAGTCCCTTCGAGCACGCAAGATCAAAAGGGCTTGAGCTGCGGGAACGCGCGTATGGACCCTCGTCTGTCGTCCGGCCTGTGTGGATCGTGCGTGTATTGCGACGGTCATGGAGGCATCGACTCTCGGCGCAAACCGGCCCGGCTGGTGCTTCCGATGGTGCTCCGATGTGCGGCGCGGAGCCCACACGAACCTGGCAAGTTGAGCACACCGGCACCGCCGTTGCCTCTGCCGGCGCTCTTCTGCACACGCCCTGGCGTCCCTGGCCGCGGATCGCTTCCGACGCGGGCACAGTGCCGCCGGCGCTACGTAGCGGCGAACTCGTTTGCCGATACGGTGAGCTGTCCGGATGATGCGAATGCCAACCGGTCGGCAGTGCAGGAGGCACGGTGCGCGCCACGTTGATGGATCGTGCGGACGGCGATCAGATCGACCTCATCCTGACGCATCCGGCGCACCAGGAGACCCTGCGCGCCTTGATCGATCTGATCCGGACATTACGCGCCTGCCGCTCTGCCGAGGAGTTGTACCACTTCCAGAGTCGGCTCCGTGGCATGGTCCTCGACACCGAGCAGCGTCGTTCCGCGATCAGCCGGCAGATCAAACGACTGGATAGGCACCGCAACCTCACCGCTGACGCACCCGAACTCGGCACAGCCCTCGACCGCACCGACCGGGAATCCTGGATATTGGAGAGCGACGTCTACGAGCGGATCTGGCGCCAGCTCAAGTCGATCGCGGACGCACTCGCCTGGAAAGTCTTCGGCTACCAACGCAACATCATCGTGGCGCTGTCGCGCGCCGACGCTCCCGGTCCGATGTACGGCAAGACCGGCCTGGCCGCAGAGCTGGAGGTCATCGAGACCGCGTGGCGCGAGAAGCGGGAGTTCGTGCTGCACCACGACCTGACCAACGTCATCCGTGTCGGCGACGTCACCGTCCTCGGCCGTGACGGCTGGGCCTGGCTCCGCGAGATCAAGACCAACCAGCGGTATCGAGTTCCTGCCCAGGAGCGGCTGCTGGCCGACACCTCGCAGGTCCTCGCCGACGAGACCGGCGATTTGCCCAGCGGCTACGCACCGGTGCGCACCACCATCGACTACCGCACCGACTTGGCGGGCCTGCGTGACATCCTCGGCTTGGCGCATGCGCGGACGGGTATTGCCGGAGGCGTGGTCTCGTCCGGCCGCGCGGTCGTGGCGGCCAGTCAGTTCACCGCCGCCGGCCGGTACACGGCTGAGGAGTTCGGGACTCGGTTCAGCGCCGAACTCGACCGGGTCCGCCGCCGCATCGGCGCCGACGACCCTGGGCACACGCTGACGCTGCTGAGCATCGACCAGGCCGGTCGTACTCTCGTGCGCCCACCCTGGGCGATTTACCCGATCGAAGCCGAGGTCGCGGCCAGCCTCATCGCCGACGGCATGTTCTTCGCCGTCTGCATAAACCCGGAAAAGATCATCGACTCGCTGGCCAAGGCTGGTGTCGAAGCGTCCTGGCTGCAGCGTCTCGACGGCACCGAGGACCCCTCGAAGCCGTTGTTGAACGTCGCCGTACGGTCGGGCAACCGGCTCTGGTCGACGTCCCTGAACTTCGCCGCGATCGCGGAATTGATGCTCGAGCTGATCGATCTCCGCACCTGGAGCCGGCAGGTCGCCGCGATGCTCAGCGGCGAGTTCGGTGCCGGCACGCGGCCCTGGCCGTGCTTCGCCAGGGAGGCCAGAGTCTGGGCCTGATTGCCCGGACGCCGGCTGTTTGGCTCGGTGCCATCGCCCGGCGGATGGGATCGGCTCGCGAAGTGGCGATGGCGCCGTCAGACAAGGTTAGGCCGTTGTGATCAACGCTGAGCGTCTGTTCTCGGCGCTGCCGGTCAGCAGGGTGAACTCGTACTCTCCCTCGCCGTCGGGCGTCATCGCGTAGCCGGAGTACGCGCCGGTGAGCGCGGGTGGGGGCGTCGTAACGGTGTGACATGAGATGTACGTCCAGGCGTTGTCGACCAGCCGTACCCACGCGATGCCGTGGGCCTTGGCGAAGTCAAAGGCACCACTCTGGAATCCGCTGGCGGCCTCCACGACGCCCTTCTGGGTGCCGGTGGACTGAAGCTTGGTGAGACGCACCTGAACATCGGACCGTTTGTGCGGCGGATGTTCACCACCAGCGGCGCCTGACCTTGATCTCGCGTACGGGTATCTCGGAGGGGTGTAGAGGGCGTTCGACGACGGGGCGGATCGTGTGGGGTGTGATGCGCTCGCGTTCGTGTTCCTCGGCGAAGCGGGAGGCCTGTTCGTGTTCGCCGAGGTTGTCCAGGGCCTTGAGGAGGTCGGTTATCAGGATGTCGAGGCGATGGGTTTCGGCTTCGGTGGCGAGGAACCGTTCGTGGTGGGTGACTGCGCGGTGGCCGCACCACTGGCGTAGTAGTTCGTGGCGGGGCCGGTCGTGGCGGCGGTACCAGTCGTACTCCCATTCCGGTGTGGTCGACCGGCTGTCGCGGCCGATGCGGTGCTCATCGCCGAACTTGCATTTGCGGCGGGACTGGGCTTCCTGCTCGATGACGAGGTCGAGGACCTGGGTCGGGTGGGCGCGGCATGCGGCTTCGACCAGTTGGAGGGTGCCGGCCGGTGACAGGATGGTCCGGCCGTCGTGGTCGAACCATTCGGCCGAGGCGAGGATGTCGTCGACCGGGCCGCCGATGATCTCGCTCAGCCGGGCCCTGTCGTGGATATCGGTGGCGCATGACACCGGGGACCAGAGCAGCTCGGCTACGTCATCGCTGATCAAGAGGCCGAAGATCTCCTCAACGCAGGCTTCCTCTGTGTGATCGAGGCTCAGATCGTCGATGCGTTGCCAGTTCGCCATCAGCGCGTCGAAGGTCCCGACCTCGCTCCACGGCACCCGCAGCCGCGACCCGGGGACCTTCTCCACCCGTTCGTCGGGGTCGTCGAGGAATCTGATCTCGAGGCGGGCGCTGGTCTTCTTCGGCTCGACCGCCAGGATGCGGACGCGTTCGGACCGTGCGTGGTCCGACTGCCGGTACGCCCATTCGTCGCCGACCGTGAAGCGGGAGGGGTCGATTCTCATCCAGCCGTCCTTCGGGTAAGCGTCGCTTGTTGCGTGGTATCGGATCGTGCTGGCGGTTCGCGCCGCGATGGCGGCAGGTCCCGGCGCAGGCTCGTGCGCATCCGGCCGGAGTGTGGTGGCGGTTGAGGTGTGGACGCACTTCAGGCGCCGCGGTCGAGCAGCCCGTGGTGCCACGATTCGGCCTGTCGGCGGATGCCGGCGTGGGCCTGCCGGTCGTGATCAGGGCGGTGCTCCTTGCGTGGCCCGTGGGGGCTCCAGTCACCGAGGAACGGGCGCAGGTCGTCGGGTCCGGGTTCGGGGTTGTAGTCGAGGTCGGCCAGCACGCGGGGATTGCGGATGGGGTCGATCCGGTCGGCGGCGGCCCTGCCCCACGCGACCCAGCTGGCGAGGTACCCGCCGGCGCCGGTCCGCCCCTCGGCCGCTTGTTCAAGGGCGGTGCAGAACGCGCGGATGTCAGCTGCGGTGGACCACGCCTGGTAGGCGTTGCGGAAGGTTTCCGCGCGGATGTTGTCCGCGGCCCGGACGCGGGCGTCGGCCATCGCGGCGTGCCATTGCGCGAGGGTGGCCTCCTCCTGGCGTCTGCGCTCGGCCGCGGCTTCCTCCTGCCGCCGCCGGTGCTCGGCCGCAACCTTCTCCCGCGCAACTTCGGCTGCCCGCCGTTGCTGTTCATCGGCGGTGACGCCAGCCTCGAACCCTTGAATGATCTGCGCGACGCGCTGTTCCAGACGTACGCGTGCGGTGTCGGTCCAGGTGTCCCGGTTGTCGTGTCCAGCCCGGGCGATCTCCAAGCGGAGCCTGCCGGAGTCGACGACGTCGAACTCCGGGGGTTTCATCCACGGCCGCAGGCGCAGCACCTTCAGCTCCTCGGCGGTGGGTTCGTGCGGGACCTGGTCGCGTTCCTCGGTCAGGGTGACCGTGCGTCGAACCTGCCCGGCCTGGAGGAACACCCGCGGGTGTTTCGCCTTGGTGTTGACCCCGAGCCGGTGCCCACGCCGGGCTGCCTCGCCGGCGAGCTGCCGGATCAGCAGCAATGCCCGGGACATTAGGTCCGCGCTGACGGCGAGGTTGGTCGGATCGGCTTCGAGGGCGCTGAACGCCAGATGCGGGTCGGTGGTGACACGTCGGGTGTTGAGCCGGATCCGGTTCCAGTCGGTCTCGTCCGGACCGGCATCGGAGTACAGGCGGATGACGATGTCGCCGGCGTCGCGGCCAGTGTGGCGCAGATGGTGACCCGACGGGACAAGTCCCTGCTGCTTGAACGCGTGAATGATCCGGCGGTACCGGGCCCTCGTTCCACTATCGGGACTCTCGATACGCACCATGCCGCCCTCGTGCTGTAGGCGGTCGAGCAGTTCGCGAGCCGATCGCAGCAGGTCCGCCGACGAAGCGCCGCCGGCGATGCCGCCGGGTGCCGGCGTCTCGGACTGCGGGAGGGAAGCACGGTGGTCGGGATGATCGGGATGGTGGCCATGCTCAAGGTAGAAGCGACCGGCATCGGTCGAGCACGCCCTCCACACCCCTGCCTTGCGTGTCACCGTCACCAGGTTCCGGTCCTGAAGCGCACGCGCCGACCGGCGGTACTCGACGCCATCCGAGCCGCTGAGGTCATCACCGCCGTGGATCCGGCGAAGCAGGTCAAGCTGCCGCTCATTGAGCGAATCCCATCGCTGCACCACCCGACAGTAAGGGGCACGGCGTACCCGATGGAGCTGGACACGGCCGTACATGGCAGCCCGGTTCGAGAATGGACCGAACTGTCGGCTCCGCCGCCCTGCACGACGACTCCGCACCGCGCCGGCCATGGTGTCACTTGTCGACGGTTGGCATTATGAAGCCATGGGACGTGCACGCCGTTGGACGATCGTCGCTGTGGGAGGCGTTGCGGCGCTTGCTTCAGCGCTATCCGCCGTGCTGTTCGGACTCCGGGGTGTCGAAGTCGCCAGCTGGCTGGCAGGGGTGGCCAGCTTTGTGGTCGCGGTCGCGGCATTGTTGGGAGCGCGATCCGATGGTCCTGGCACAGACTCTGAGTGCAGGCCAGACCCGGCCGTCTCCGTGCATGCCTCTGGTGCACGGTCGGTCGCGGTGGGTGGCCATGTCGGCGGAATCGTTTCCACAGGCGATGGCTTTTCGCCCCGTCAGCAGCGGTGAGCCCTCGACGGAAAAGTGAAGGGCTACCGACTACCGCCGAAACGCGGTCGTCGGTGGAGGCGGCCGGCGCGCAGTCGGTCGCGATCGGTGGCGATCTCGCCGGGATCGTCTCGACCGGGTCGGGCACAACTAACGTCCAGGTGACGGCGGCACAGGCAATGGTCTTGCCCCCAGCCGCGCTGCTGCCGCCCCGTCAGATCGAGGCCCCACCCGGTCTGGTGAATCTTCCGGTACGTCAGCGGTTTTTCATCGGCCGTACTGCGCTGCTGGATCGTCTCGACGCACATCTGGCGGCCCCGGCTGGAGTGGTAGTTCAGGCCGTGCATGGCCTCGGCGGGGTAGGCAAGAGCACCCTGGCCGCCCGGTGGGCAGCGGGCCGAACGAGCGATTTCAACCCGGTCTGGTGGATAGCGGCTGACACCCCTGCGACGATCGACGCAGGCCTCGTTAGCTTGGCGGTCGCATTGCAGCCGGAACTGAGCGGACTGTTGCCGACAGAGGCACTCCGCGAGCGCGCCCTGCAATGGTTGGCCAGTCACCAGGATTGGCTGCTGATCCTCGACAACGTTACAGATCCCGCTGACCTAGCTGGGCTGCTCGCCCGTTGCCCAAGTGGCCGATTCCTAGTCACCAGTCGGCGGGCCACCGGCTGGACCGGCCTGTCCGCCACAATCCGGCTAAAGGTGCTGGACCTCGATGAGGCGGTACAGCTGGTCGCAGCCACACTGCGGGACCACTCTCACGAGCCGGACCTACCCGGCATAGCCGAAGTCTGCACGGAGCTAGGATGCCTTCCCCTCGCGGTCGAACAGGCCGCTAGCTTCATGTCGGAGGCTGGGATCGGGCCCCGCGACTACCTCTCGATGCTCGCCGCCTACCCCGCGACCATTTACTCAGCAGCTGGCGAGGGGCGGGACGCTGAACGGACCATCGCCCGGATCTGGCGCGTCACCCTTGACCGTTTCGTAGACCAGCCGCTCATCGCCCACACGCTGAGGGTACTGGCTTGGTACTCCTCTGAAGCGATTCCTAGAGCCCTGCTTGATGGATTGGCTGCACCACCGGCCATCGCTAAGGCGATCGGTCGGCTTGCGGCCTACAACATGCTCAGCACCGACATCCGCGCCGGGACGGTGACCCTGCACCGACTGGTGCAAGCTGTCGCTCGTACGGTTGATCCGGATGACCCGCACCGGCAAGCAGACGACATTGAGGCGGCACGGCAATTCGCCGTCGACGCCCTCATCGCTGCTCTTCCCAGCGACCGACATGATCCGGCATCGTGGCCGGCATACCGCTCCCTGGTGGTTCACGTCGAAGCGCTCGCCCGGCATTCTCCTCAGCACCCCGACTCAGTCACCGGTGTCCTGCTCACCGAACTCGGCGCCTTCCTCAGCGAGCAGGGCGCCGTGCAACGGGCCACCATGCATCTCGAACGAGGCGTCGCCGCCCTGCGCGATGGCGAGGAGCACGATCCTCTAAGCGTGCTGGGCGCCCAGACAAAACTGGCCAACGCCTACCTCGCCGCCGGCGACCTAAAGCGAGCGGTTTCGCTACACGAGCAGATCCTCGCCGAGACTCAGCGAATCGTCGGTGGTGACAACCCTCAGACCATGACTGCTGCCAACAACCTCGCTGCCTCCTACCGGGCGGCCGGCAGCCTCAAGCGTGCGCTTCCGCTGCTCGAACAGACTCTCGCCAACAGCCGTCGAGTCCACGGCGATAACAACCCCCAGACACTGGCGTTAGCCAACAACCTGGCCTCCGTTCTTGAGGGTAAGGGCAATCTGAAACGTGCGATCGACCTCCAGCAACAGATCGTGACGGGGTACGTCGAACTCCTTGGCGCTGATCACCCGGACACTCTTACCGCCCGGAACAACCTGGCCTGCTCGCTGGCGAGGGCCGGGGATCTGCAGCGGGCGACGTCTCTTCACGAGGAGGTGCTTGAGGGTCGTCGCCGGGTACTCGGCGACGATCACCCGGCTACGCTCGCATCCGCAAATGATCTAGCGGGTGATTATGAGGCCACCGGGGATAGGGTGCGAGGCTTCAAGCTCTACCGACGTACGTACGACGACCGTCGCCGGATTCTCGGTGAGGAACACCCCGACACCTTGACTTCTGCCAGCGACCTTGCCGATACATACATTCAGGTTGGCAACTTCGCCCGTGGCATCCCCTTGAACGAGAAGACACTGGCGGCGCGCCGTCGGATTCTTGGTGACGACCACCCAGATACGTTGCAGTCCGCCAGTAATCTTGCGGATGCCTACGCTGCGGCCGGCCGCCCAGACAAAGCTGTCCCATTGAGCGAGCGGGCCTTGGCCGAGCGTCGCCGAGTCCTTGGCGAACACCACCCCCAGACCCTGATCTCGGCGGTACACGTCGCCTGCGCCTACCACCTCGATGGGCGCGCCGACCAGGCATCCGCCTTGGCCGAACAGACATACGCAACCGCTCTTCGCGTTCTTGGGGGGGATCATCCGTTAACGCTGAAAGTCGCGCTGCTACGCGCCTCGCTGGCCAAGCTTCGGCGCTAACTTAGTCACTGGGGTTGCTCCGTCGGCCGCGTCCGGTTGCCCAGCGCACCGCCTCCATGGTCCAAGACATACAGCACCTCGCGGCTCATATCCGGCCAGAGCCCGGCCGTCATAACATGTTCACTGACGCAGCGCGGCAACTTCGCCGGATCTCGGCAAGGACATGTCGGACCGACCGAAGCATGGTCTGAGCAGGGATTACGACTGTCCTGCTGATCTTCCGCAAGCGAGCACAGCAACGCGCGTGTGCGACCCACTAACGTGAAAACGGAATAGGAACCCGCAGGTAGCGAGCCTCTGGGTGCAGATAGAGCGTCGTCTTAGGAGTCTCCATGTAACTCTTGTTGATCTTGGCAAGCAGGGTGAAGCGGCCGGCGCGATGGGCTCGCGTCGGTGGGGAGCGGGCTGGTTCAGGCTGCGGCGCGGACCGCTGGTGCCGGTCGAGTGAAGGTCTTGCGGTCGCGGATAAGTGCCCAGAGGACATCAACCCGCCGTCGCGCGAGGGCGAGTATGGCTTGGCGGTGGTTCTTGCCTTCGGCGCGTTTCTTTTCGTAGTAGGAGCGCGATGTGGGGCATTCTCGGGCAGCGGTGAATGCGGCCATCCAGAGAATGTGCCGCAACCTGCGGTGGTAGCGGCGGGGCTGCCGATGGTTGCCGGAAACCGTTCCGGAGTCGCGAGAGACAGGTGCCAGGCCGGCGTGGGCGGCGAGTTTCGCGGGGCTGTCGTACTCGGTCATGCCGGCGGTGTGCACCAGTAGTTCCGCGGTGAGCAGGGGCCCCATGCCGGGCATGCTTTCGATGATCGGTGCGAGGGGGTGCTGGTCGAGGTGTTCGGCGATGAGGTCGTCGACGGCGGCGATGCGTTGTTCGAGGGCGAGGATCTCGGTGGCCATCTGCCCGACGACCACGGCGGCGGCACGCTGGCCGGGCAGGGTGACGGTTTGCTGCCGGGCTGCGCCGACCATCGCCTCGGCGACCTGGACGGCGTTCTTGACGTGCCCGCGCCGGAGCAGGGCGGTGATCCGGTCGACGCCGGCGTGGCGGATCGCGGCCGGTGTCTGCCAGCAGGCGAGGACCATCATCGGGGCTTTGCGGTTGAGGTCCACCGCCCGCTCCAGGGCAGGGCTGATGCCGGTGAGGAGTTCCTGCAAGCGGAACAGGGTGGCGACGCGCTGCCCGACGAGGTCGGCGCGGTAGCCGGTCAGCACGGTGAGTTCGGCGAGGAGCCGGTCGGAGGGTTCCAGGATGGGGATGTCGGGGCGCATGCGGATGGTCTGTGCGATCACGACCGCGTCGCGGGCGTCGGTCTTGTGTTCTCCGGCGAACGCGGCGGCCATGTGGAACGCGACGGTGCCGGAGACGTAGCGGACCTGGACCTGGCGCCGCCACAGCAGGGTCAGCAATAGGGCGGACAGGCCGGTGGTGACGTCGACTGCCCAGCAGACCGGCCGGCCGTGTGTCGACACCTCGGCCATGACGGTGAGGAGGGCGGTCTCGTCGTTGGCTACTCGGCGGGAGTAGACGAGTCGGCCGTCGCCGTCGACGGCGGCCACGTGGTGGTGGGTTTTGCCGATGTCCACGCCGATCCACAGCTTCGCCACCGTCGTGCTCTCCTTCGTCGGTCGGTTTGCTCGAATGTGCCTCGTCTGGGGTCGGGTTTGCCGGCATCTTCTAACGATGCGAACGCAGGTCGCGGATCTCCATCAGCGGTCTACCGAATCTCGCAGACGACGAAGCGGCGGGTGGCATCTCCTACCGTGAGCCAAGCGATCTCGACGAAACACACGCAGCCATACCCACCGCTCCCGGGCATCAGGGTCTACGGCCACCAGGGCCGTGCCCGTTCAACCAGCCCGCCCGCGAGGCGGGAAAGTGGGTGGGCACCTCGAGGCTCAGCCACGATCACGGCGGAACACACACAGCCATCCCCACTCCCGGCACCGCGGGCGCGGCAACCTCGAGCCTGCCGCCGTCACCGGCCGGCACCTCGGACACGATGTGCGAGGTAGTCCAGGTTGTTGTCGGCGCCGAGGATCGGCATGCCCTTGTGGTTCGGGGCGAAGGAACAGCCGAGGTACAGGCCGAGCACGCCCTGATTGACGAGGATGAAGGCGACCGCCCGCGCGGGGGGGTGGGACCAGGATCACGGTGGTGAGGTAGCCGCCGATGTGCAGGGCCAGCAGTACGGCCTCGGCGGGCCGACGCACCATCGGGCGCGGGCCGAGGACAAGCCCGCACGCTGTTGGCGTGCAGGTGCAGGGCCTCCAGCAGGAGCAGCGGGAAGAACAGGTACGCCTGGTGGCGTGCCACGAGCGCGCGGACGCCACGCCGGCTGCGCGCCTGGCCGGTAATGAAGGAAAGGGGCGCCAAGGTGATGTCGGGGTCCCTGCCCTCGGTGTTCGGGTGGGCGTGGTGCCGGTTGTGCTTGTTCACCCACCAGCCGTAGCTGAGCCTGGTCACGAGGTTGCCGTGGATGATGCCGATCAGGTCGTTCGCCCGGCGCGAACGGGCGATCTGCCGATGGCCGGCGTCGTGGCCGATGAATCTGGCCTGCGCGAGGACAACGCGAGGGCGGCCGCGACGCCGAGCTGCCACCACGACTCGCCCAGTCGGGCGAACAGGATCCACAGTCCGCCGAAGGAACCGGCGATGAGGCCGATCCGCACTGCATAGTCCGCAGGCTGTCTCAGTGACGTCGGCCAGACCAACCGGTCAGACGGGCCGCCAGTTGCTGAAGTTTGTGCTGCGTACCCGGTGTGGCCGCTCGACCACGGCACGCCGCACCAGGTCACGGCCCCGCGGGCTGGTGAGCAGACCCTTGATCCGTTCACTGACCGAACCTGACGTCACGGTGCACTCCCTCCTACCCGGCCGACCCGGCCGATTCCCGGGCCCCTTGACCTTCAGTCTCGCCCGGTCGCCCAGCCGGCCAGGGCCGATCACGCGGATTACGCGCAAGCACCGCCCACGCGGAACAAGCAGCCTGCAGCACCGCGTGTTTGCGACGACTGCGGTGGGGTACTTGACCGACAACGCCGCGCGCACCGCAACGATCGCGCTCTCCGGTGGTCACCCGGAACTCCGTGACCCGACTTCCTCGATGCCCGAGGCATCAGCGCCAGCAGAAGCAGACCCGAGGGTCCCCACCCTGCGCGCACCCGATAACCAGGAGCTGTACATGACCACGTCCCCCACCGGCACCACCCGACACGACACCAACGCCGCCGAGCTGCGTCGCGGCCACGATGAGACGAAGCCGGCCTTCAAGACCACCGAGTTCATCGCCTACGTGGCGATGGTCCTCGGCGTACTGATCGCCTCCATCGTGGTCGACGGCAACGGCAACGGCGACAATGGCGCCGGCGGCGACTTCTTCCGCGCCGACCGCGCCTGGCTCTACATCACCATGCTGACCATCGGATACATGGTCAGCCGCGGCCTGGCCAAGGCCGGCAGCCGCTCCTCCCACAACGCCTGATACTCCGCACGACCCCACCGCCCGGTCACCACGGTGACCGGGCGGTGGCGTGCGTGCGTGGCTGCAGGGCAGACCTCGCCGCTGCCGATGACTCGCCCCGGAGAGCGCGGACATCGCCGCCGGCTTCAGGTCACCGAGGAAGAGGCCCGGGAAGGGCCGGAAGCGCCCGTGCCTACAACGCGGTGTCGCTGTCCACCCCAATCGGCGACGACACCGGCAGCACCAAATTGAGCGACACCCTCGGCGGCGAGGACAACGAACTCGTCCTTGCTGAGCTACGCGTCGCCCGCGGGCCCCGCGCCAGCGACCCTCGATCAGCGCGAACCCACCAGCCTGACCCTGCGCTTCTACGACAACCTCACCCAGAGCGAGATCGCCGAGCAGGTCGGCGTGTCCCGATGCACGTGTCGACCTGCCCGCCGTCAGCCACCTCAGCAGCGCCAGCATGCGATCACAGCAACATCCCGCAACGGCCGGTACACACAGGCGGCGAACGGAAAGCGGCAGTTCATCAGCCTGCGGACACGCGCGGAGCGTCGGGTTAGGAGTCTCGCGTCGTCCAGCGAGGGCGCGCATCGCCTACCGACCCGCGTCCGGTCCGGTGCTCGTACCGCGCGGCCGGCAGAAGGCGGAGGCGCGGGCGGCGACGTCGCCGCCGGCTGTCGTGACGGCGTTGTGTGCCGCGCGGGGGACCTCGCCGTAGGAGCCGTCGGGCACCAGCGCCGCGGCTTGACGCAGCCAGGTCCGCGGCACGATCGAGTCGTACTCTCCGCGAAGGAGCAGGGTGGGTGCCCGCACCAGCGGCAACCGCTGCTCCATCCGGTGGCGTACGCAGTGCCGCAGTGTGCCCAGCACCCGGCGGGGTCCGGCATCCCGGATGTCGGCGACGAGGGTGGAGATCTGGCGTGGATCCTCGGCGGTCAGGTCGCGCAGCAGGCGTCGGACCTGCCCGCCGACGGTCGCCGCTGCGGGGTCCGCGGTGGGGCCGACCAGGACGAGGGTCGCGGTCAGATCCGGTCGCCGAATGGCCAGCTCGACCGCGACCTGGCAGCCGAACGAGTTCGCGATCAGACGGGCGCCGGCGAGACCTTCGGCATCCATCCAGGTGGCGAGCACCGTCGCGTGCTCTGTCGCGTCCAGGACCTGCGGAGGCTTCGGTGACAGCCCGAAGCCGGTCAGGTCCGGTACGTGGACCGGGCCGCCGGTCAACGCAACAGCGGTGGGCATCAGGTAGCGGTGCGACACCGCCAAGCCGTGCACCAGCACCCACGGCGGACCACCGTCGTCCGCGCCTGCCCGGACCCGGACGTGCAGCCACGACCGGCCGGCCCGGGCCCGGTGGCTGACGAATCCCCGCGCCGGCTCCGGAGCGGCGTGCACCAACCGCCGCTCGGCCGGGCTCATCAGCGCTCTTCGCAATAAGGCCATCGTCTTTCCTCCGTCGAAACCTCATGACCGGGATCGTCGGACCGCGGTGGGACATCCGGCTCAGCGAACCTCGTCGGCGAGGCGACGGTGCAGGCTGGCCAGGGACTTGGCGATCAGCCGGGACACGTGCATCTGCGAGAGGCCGACCTGTTCGGCGATCTGGGCCTGGGTCAGGTTGCCGTAGAAGCGCATTATCAGGATCTTGCGTTCACGGTCGGGAAGGGCGGCCATCGCGGGGATGAGGGAGACACGCAGGTCGACCAGTTCGTAGTCGTCCTCGTCGGCCCCGAGGGTGTCACCGAGTTCGCTGGTGGAGTCGGGGCCGAGCGGGGTGGACAACGAGGTGCTCCGGTACGCGCGGGCGCCCTCCATCCCTTCCAGGACGTCCTCCTCGGTGACACCCAGATACGCGGCGATGTCAGCGATCCTGGGGGAGCGTCCCAGGGTGTGGGTCAGGGTGCTGTTCGCCGCGCTGATCGCCAGTCGAAGTTCCTGGAGGCGACGGGGCACCCGGACCGCCCAGGTGTGGTCCCGGAAGTGACGCTTGAGCTCCCCGATGATGGTCGGGATGGCGTACGCCGTGAAGGGGACGCCGCGGGTGGGGTCGAAGTGGTCGACCGCCTTGACCAGGCCGACCATGGCGGTCTGGGTCAGGTCGTCGGCGTGCTCGCCGCGGCCGGCGTAGCGCTTGGCCAGGTGGTTGGCCAACGACAGCCAGGCCTCGACCGCCCGTTCCCGCAGCGCCGCCCGGCAGGGATCGCCGATCGGCATCGCGGCCAGCTGCCGCAGCAGGTCGTCGCCGTCGGCCGCCCCATGGCGGCTCCGCTTCGTCGGCCGATCGCCGACCGTCACGGGTGTCACGACGCGCGTCATGACGGGGTGCCTTTCACCAGGGTGAGCAGTTGCTGGTCCGCACTCCGGGCCGGCGCCTCGTCGGTCGGTTCGACCGACGAGGTGGCCGGCGGCGGTGCGGCCGGGTCGGCATGCTGCCCGGCCTGCTCGGCCGCTCGCTCGTCCTGGGCTCGCTCGTGGTCGGTGGAGGTGGTGCCGGGAGGCGTTCGATCGGGGGTGGGTTCGCCGCCGGGGTGGTGGACCAGGTAGCGAACGGCGGTGTTGAGTACGGCGAGCAGCGGAACGGCGACCAGGCCGCCGACGATGCCCGCGACGACGACGCCGGTGGCGATCGCGAGGATCACGGCGAGCGGGTGCAGGGCCACCGCACGACCCATGATCAGCGGCTGGAGGAGGTGTCCCTCGACCTGTTGGACGGCGATGACGACGCCGAGGATGATCAGCGCGCTGAGCGGCCCCTGGGTGACCAGCGCGACGAGGACGGCGACCACGCCGGTGACGGTGGCGCCGACGACCGGGATGAAGGCGCCGAGGAAGACCAGCGCGGCCAGCGGAAGTGCGAGGGGTACGCGCAGCACCGCGAGGCCGATGCCGATGCCGATGGCGTCGACGAGTGCCACCAGGACGGTGGCGCGCACGTAGGACACCAGGGTGTGCCAGGAGTAGTGCCCGGCCCGAGCGGCCGGGACCCGCGCCGCGCGAGGGAGCAGGCGGCAGATGAAGGCCCAGATCTGGCCGCCGTCGCGGAGGTAGAAGAACAGGGTGAACAGGACGAGGAAGAACCCGGCGGCGAGCTCGCCGAGGGTGGCTGCGGTGCTCAGCGCGCCGGAGGTGAGGGCCGCTTGATTGTCGGTGATCGACGTCTGGAGGCGGTCGACGGCACCGTCGAGTTGCGTCTGGGACAGGTGCAGGGGCCCCTGCGCCAACCACCGCTGGACCTGGTCGACCCCTTCCCCGACCTGGGTGCTGAGATCGTCCAGCTGGGAGATGAAGGTCCGGACGATCAGCGTCAGGCCACCGAAGACGACCGTTAGCCCGGTGACGAGGACCAGCACGGCGGCCAGGGAACGGTTCACGCCCCGTCGGCGCAGGGCCGCGGCCAGCGGCTCGAACAGGGCCGCCAGGAGCAGGGCGACGGCGACCGGGATCACCACCACCCGCAGCAGTTCGACGACCCGCACGAGCAGGTACGCCGCCGCGACGAACAGGATGATCCGCCACGCCCAGGCGCCCGCCGTGCGTACCCCCGGGGGAAGCCCGTCGTCGACGGTGGGTGCCCGCTTCTCGGCCGGGACCGGCGCGGTCGTGCCGCCGATCGGCGGACCGCCGGTGAACGCCGGCGGTTGCCATCCCCGCCGCACCGGGGCGAGACGACTTCGCGCCCGCCGTCGCGCGGTGTCGATCCAGGTGGTGCCGAATTCCGGGGTGGGGGGAGGTGTCACTTTCATCGAGATCCTCTATGTACTGCGGGGTTGCCCCATTGCTCTTGCGCGGCGGGACGGGGAAGGGAACGCGGCCGGTGTCGGGTATTGCCGGAGGGGGGGTCAGTCGACCCCGCCGAGGACGGGGAGTGCCTCCGGTCGTGCGGCGCCGTGCGGCATCCAGTAGCCGGACGGCGGCAGGTCGCCGCGCATCGTCACCAACTGCCCCACGTCCGTCATCTCCAGCAGCCGCCGGGTGTGGCGCCTGGGACGGCACACGACCAGGGCCGTGTCGGCCGTGAGGGCGACGTGCGCCCGGGCGAGGAAGTTGAGCAGCGTCGAAGAGGCGAAGGTGACGTCGGCCAGATCCACGACGACCTCGGACGGCGCCACGGCGGACAGCCGGTCGACCACGCCCGACAATGCCGGGTCGGCGTCCATGTCGATCTCACCCGCCAAGCACACCAGGGCGGCAGGAGGTCGCGGGGCGGTCAGTACGGTTATGACGAAATGGTCACCGGACACCTGGACCATCAGCCTCACCTCGGCATGAGTGACCTGATGCCGGGGGCTTGGGCAACGACCGCGAAGGGCCGCAGCTCGACACTACCGCCGCATGACCCGATGCGCGAACGCTCGGACGGTCGGGGCGTCCGAAGGTCGCCATGCGTGGGCGTCGATTCGGGGCTAGGCTGACCGAAACACTCCGCGAGTTCTGCTGCCCCAGCCCTCCGGCGGCACCGCACCGGGAAGGTGCCGCTGTGCTCGATCCAGATTTCGTGACTTCCTGCCCACTGTCACCGCCCGACCTGGGCGCGCCAGCCAACCGCGCCGTCGGTGCGAGCCGTGGATGACCGCGTCTCGTACCTCAGGAACCTCATCCTGCGGCAGCCCTCCGGGCCCGACGGCAGGGGCGACCTACTGCGGCGGGTGTGCGATGTCGCCGCGCGGGAACTGTCGGCGTCCGGGGTCGGGATCAGTGTGATGACGGAGGACGGGATCCGGGCGGTGACCGCCGCGTCCGACCCGGCCAGCGAACGCCTTGAGGAGTTGCAGTCCATGTTCGGTGAGGGGCCCTGCGTGGACGCCTACACCAGCCGCCGTCCGGTGCTGATCTCCGATCTCGGAGACCTCATGGTCAAGGAGGGTGGTCGCTGGCCGTTCTACGCTCCCGCCGCCCACGCCGACGGTCTCCGCGCGGTGTTCGCGTTCCCGCTACAGATCGGCGCCACCCGCCTCGGCGTCCTGGATGTGTTCCGGGACCGCGCGGGGCGGTTGCCCGCTGCGGAGTTCGCCGACGCCCTCGCCTTCGCCGACCTCACGGTGACCGCCCTGCTCGACCGGCAGGAACAGGCGGAACGCAGCGGCATCGCCGACATCGACGACGACGCGGCCGAGTACCGTGCGGAGTTGTTCCAAGCTCAGGGCATGGTCATGGTGCAGCTCGAGGTCCCCCTCGGTCAGGCGATGGCGCGGATCCGTGCCCACGCCTACGCGGAGAACCGCCGCCTCAGCGACGTGGCCCGAGACATCGTCGCGCGTCGGCTGCGGCTCGACCGCGACGAGCCGTAACCCGGAGATCCCCATGACCGCGCACAGCCGGACACGCCGGGAGGCAAGCATGACCATCGTCTCAGCCGAACGGATGGCGACGATCTTCGTCGAGGTCGCCGACACCCTGGTGGATGACTTCGACCTGATGGACTTTCTGCACATGCTCACGGATCGGGCGGCCGACCTGGTCAGCGCGGCGGCTGTGGGGCTCGTCCTCGCCGGCAGAGATGGCCGGCTCGAGTTCATGGCGGGCTCGAACGAGAACGTCAAACTCGTGGAACTGTTCCAGCTGCAGACTCACGAGGGTCCCTGCCAGGAAGCCTTCCGAACCGGTGTGCCCGTCATCAATGTCGATCTGGCCGAGGCGAGCGACCGGTGGCCCCGGTTCGCGCCCAGGGCCACCGCACTGGGTTTCCAATCGGTGCACGCGTTCCCGCTACGGCTGCGCACGCAGGTGATCGGGGCATTGAACGTCTTCGGTGACACCAAGGGTGGCGATTTCGCGGGCACCGATGTGCCGGTCATGCAGGCCTTGGCGGACGTCGCCGCGATCGGCTTGTTGCAGGAGCGCGCCATCCGCCGGGGTGAACTCCTGACCGAACAGCTGCAAGGCGCGTTGAACAGCCGCATCGTCATCGAGCAGGCCAAGGGCGCGGTCGCGCAGGCGACCGGCCTCGGTGTCGACGAGGCGTTCGCCGCCATCCGCGGCTACGCCCGCCGGCACAACCGCAAACTGACCGAGGTGGCCCACGGCGTCCTCAGCGATCCCGCCATGCTCGCCCACATCCTGGACGCGTAGCGGTTAAATTCGCGTCCGTCTGTCCGACCGGCGGCGATCCGCGGTGCCGCCTCAGCGGCACTCGCGGAGAGGTGCGCCGACCGGGTGCAGGCGCCGCAGCGCCTACCGTTACGACCTGTGGCCGACGCGGGACAGCCGGGCTCCGATACCGCCGAGCATCTGGCTGGGACGTTGCTGCTCGCCCTGCTGGGCGCCGAGGGCCACGATCACCGCGGTCAGCGCCGGGGTGACCCACTGCAGGATCCGCTGCTGCCGCTGGGCGGTGGCGACGTCCTGCGGGGTGGCTGATGACGGATCGGTGGCGCCGTCGGTGGGCACCGTCCCGTTGCGGGCGATCTGGTTGCCGAGCAGACCGCTGTAGGCGGTGGTGGCGACCGCGGCGAGGGTGAGCGCCGTCTTGACGGCGGTGTTGGCGGTGACACCAGCCTGATTTTTGGCACGGCGCCGGTTCGTGATCAGCAGACCAGTGCCGCCGATCAGGTGCGCGCCGATCGCGGCGGCGGAGATCGGTGCCCATTTCGTCCACCCCACCGAGGCGATGTGAGCGCGTTCGTCGGGGGTTACTGACGGCCCGGGATGCGCCGTTGAGGCCGACTGCGCCCATCAGGGATCCGCCGAGCCACAGGGCGGCTCCGACGTCGTGCAGGCTGCGGATGACGGTGTGACGCTGGTTCATGGTTTCCTCCGGTGAAGTAGGCAGGACGTGGGATGCGCCCTGACACAGGCAGGCGTCGTTGTCCTGGATGCTCGCCGCCCGCCCGCCAGGCTGACGGCTGCCACCGGTGCCGGCGGGCATCTTGGTACGAGGTGTCTCTCGGGCCGAGTTGGCGACGCTCAACCGGCGGTTACGGGTTGGTGCGGCGGGCGGCGAGGCGTGCCGGGTCGGGCCAGCGGACGTCGTGGGCCCAGCCGAGCTTCTCGAAGAGCCAGATCAGCCGGGCGGCGGGATCGATCTGACCGCGCAGCACGCCGTGGCGGGCGCCAGTGGGGTCGGCGTGGTGGGAGTTGTGCCAGCTCTCCCCGAATGACAGGACCGCCAGCGGCCAGAAGTTCGTGGCCTTGTCCTTGCTGGCGAAGGGCCGCTCGCCCACGACGTGACAGATCGAGTTGACTGACCAGGTGACATGGTGCACCACCGCCATGCGGACCAGCCCGGCCCAGAAGAACCCGGTCAACGCTCCGGTCCACGAGCCGCTGACGAGACCGCCGATCACCGCCGGGAGCAGCAGCGAAGCGGCCACCAACGGTCCGAACAGTCGGTCCACGACCCGGATGTCGCGGTCGGCGAGCAGGTCAGGGGCGAAGCGGGCCTTGTTGGTGATCTCCCGATTCAGCAACCATCCCAGGTGGGAGTGGAGCAGTCCCTTGGCCAGCGCGGCCACACCGTTGCCGTAGCGCCACGGTGAGTGCGGATCGCCCTCCCGGTCGGTGAACGCGTGATGGCGGCGATGGTCGGCCACCCATTTGGTGGGGCTTCCCTGCACGGCGAGACTGCCGGCCACCGCCAGCGCGATGCGCAGGCCGCGGCGGGCCTTGAACGATCCGTGGGTGAGGTGCCGGTGGAATCCGACGGTCGCGCCGGCCATCGCGACCACGTACCCCACGACGGCCATCGAGGCGTCCAGCCCGGACAGACCCCGGCCCCCAGGCCAGCGGCACCGCCGCGATCAGCGCCGCGACCGGCAGCACCAGGAATACCCACAACATCACCAGGGAGCCGGCCGACTGGGTGCCCTCGATCAGCGGCTTCGGCGCCAGACGGGGCGCATTCGCGCGGACGGCAGACAATTCTACGCTCATCACCACATGCCTTCCGGGACCGGTCCGATGATCACGTAGGCCCGCTGCGGAGCGCTCAAGCGTGTGATCGCGAACTGGAGACTGACGAGTGAAGGCCGCGAGGTCTGGGCAGCCGTCCGCTGGCGTTGCGGTAGAAGGCACCGCGTTGCCGGCGCAACGTTGGAGTCGATGACCCCGATACAGAGATGCCCTTCAGTCACCGGGCGAAACACCGCCCGTCGTGGTGGTCACGAACGGTCCGGCCAGAACAGGCGCGCCCTCAGGGGTACGGGATGTGCGCCAGCATGGCCCGCTCGGTGGCGAAGGCGTGGGTGACGTCGGTCAGTTGCCGGTCGTCGCAGCGGCGTAGATCGGGCCGCGGAGATCGTCGGTACCACGCAGGAGTTCCTGCCCAGGCTGGACGAGGCGAAGCTGATCGATTTATACCGCTCGCCCGGCGGGCACCGCCGCTACTCCCGCTATCAGCTGCGGCTGGCCGCGCAGGCCGGGACATGGTGGACCAAGGTAGGGCGCTGCAGGCCGCATGCCGGATCATCATTCTCGAGGACCAGCCCGAGGTGGCCCTGCGGCAGAATCAGCACCGCCCGCGCAAAGTGACCGCCTCGCGCTCAGGGTGAGCTGTCGCGAGCCGAGACAGACCCGCCGCCGTCTCAGGAGAGGACGAGGCCCCTCACCCCAGCGCGGGTACGCCCTCGGTCTGGTCTCACGGGTGAGGAAGGGCGCTCGCCCAGCGGGGATCGGCGCCGGCCCTGGTGGAACGGTCGTCGCCGTGGTCGCCGTGCCAGTCGAGGACGAGCATGCAGGCGTCGTCGAGCAGGCTCGAACCGACGACGTCGAGGATGGCGTCGCCGAGTACGCGGACGACCTCCCTAGGGTGCAAGTCACTGAGGCCCGGCAGCCGGGCGGGCAGGTCGAGGCGGGCCGCGCCGCGTTCCAGCATGCCGTCGGTGAACAGCACCAGCCGATCATCCGGCCGCAGTGCGACGTCCGTCGTGCGGTAGATGCCCTGGCGCAGGACACCGAACGGTGGGTCGACCGGTAGAGCGAGGGATTGGACGTTTCCTTCGCGCACCAGCAGCGGGGTCGGGTGCCCGGCGTTGACCATCGCCAGCACCCCGGTACGTAGATCGAGACGGCCGAGAAGTCCGGTGGCGAAGGTGAACCCGCCTGGCGGGTTCTCGATCAGCGCGGAGTTCGCGGCCTGGGCCTGTTCCAGCAACGTGTGACCTCGGCGGCGGGTGTGGCGCAGGCTCCCGACGCAGAGCGTCGCGGTCAGAGCACTGTCGATGCCGTGACCCACCGCGTCGGTGATGCTCAGGTGCAGCAGGTTGCGCGCGAGGCTGTAGTCGAAGGTATCTCCGCCGACGCTGGCCGCCGGCTCCAGCCACGCCGAGAGGGTGAACGAGTCTGCTTCGCAGGTGAACGAGGAGGGCAAGAGCCGGCGCTGGATCTCCGCGGCCAGACTGAACGGAGTCGTCCGCTGGCCCCACTCGAACAGGTCGGTGTGCCGGCGAGCGGCAATCACCACGAACGCCAACGCGTGCGCGGCCCGGGAGATCTCGTCCACCGCCGTGGCGTCGGGCGCGAACGGCAGAGAAACCTCCAACAGCCCGATGGCCTCGCCCCGCTGCGTGACGGGAGCCATCACGACGTGCTCGTCTCCGCTCGAACGGACCTGCACGCGCTGGGATCGCAGAGCCTGTTCCTGTGGTCCGCCGTCGAACGGCAACACGGTGGCGACGTCCTCGTCCTGCCGGCGTCGGTCGGGCCGGTCTGCGGAGGGGACGTCGTGGGTCAGCCGGACGAGACCCCGGCCGCTCATGTCCGCGACGAGGAACGACACCCAACGCGCCCCGACGTCGACGCCGATGCCGCGGGCCACCGCCTCCACCGCGTCGACCGGTGCGGCATCCTCGACGGCGCGCAGCACCCTACCCAGGTCCACGCCGGCCCACCGCTTCTCACTCACGCGCCGAAGCATAGGCCCGGCAACCCGACTGGTCGTTGAGCACGGGCTTCGTCGGCTCCCGAACCGTAGGGGTCCTGGTGCCGGGAAAGGCTGTCATCTGCGGCCGGACCCCACCCGGCTCCACGACGTCGCACTGCTGGCGCATGACGAAACGCCCACCTTGCTGATCTTCAGCAAGCGATCGCAGCAACGCCGCCGTGCGACCGACACACGCAGGCGGAAAACCAGAATCCGCAGGTCAACGGCCTGCGGACACAAGCGGAGCCTCTGGTTAGGAAACCGATGCTCTATCCCCTGAGCTACGAGGGCGCGAGCGCCCAGTCTAGCGACCTGGGGGTTCACCTGGGGTGGCAGGGAGTGGCCCGCGTTCACCCGCGTTCCCCGGACCGTCGTTCGCCCAGCCCAGGACCACAGCTCGAGTCTCCATGTGACTCCGGGTGATCTTGTTGGGCAGGGTGAAGCGGCCGGCGCGATGGGCTCGCGTCGGTGGAGAACGTGCTGGTTCAGGCTGCGGCGCGGGTCGCTGGTGCCGGTCGGGTGAAGGTCTTGCGGTCGCGGATGAGTGCCCAGAGGACGTCGACGCGTCGTCGGGCGAGGGCGAGAATGGCGGCGGTGAACGCGGCCATCCATAGAATGTGCCGCAGTCTGCGGTGGTATCGGCGGGCAGGCCGATGGTTCCCGGAAACCGTTCCGGAGTCGTGGGAAACCGGTGCCAGGCCGGCATGTGCCGCGAGTTTGGTGGGGCTGTCGTACTCGGTCATGCCGGCGGTGTGGACGAGTAGTTCGGCAGTCAGCAGGGGTCCCATGCCGGGCAGGCTCTCGATGATCGGCGCGAGCGGGTGCTGGTCGAGCTGTTCGGCGATGAGGTCGTCGACGGCGGCGATGCGTTGTTCGAGGGCGAGGATCTCGGTGGCCATCTGCCCGACGACCACGGCGGCGGCGCGTTGGCCGGGCAGGTTCACGGTCTGACTGCCGGGCGGCGGTGACCATCGCTTCGGCGACCTGGATGGCGTTCTTGACGTGGCCGCGGCGGAGCAGGGCGGTGATCCGGTCGACGCCGCCGTGCCGGATCGCGGCCGGTGTCTGCCAGCAGGCGAGGACCATCATCGGGGCCTTGCGGTTCAGGTCCACGGCCCGTTCGAGGGCGGGACTGATCCCGGTGAGCAGCTCCTGCAAGCGGAACAGGGTCGCGACGCGCTGCCCGACGAGGTCGGTGCGGTAGCTGGTCAGGACGGTCAACTCGGCGAGGAGCCGGTCGGAGGGTTCCAGGATCGGGATGTCGGGGCGCATGCGGATGGTCTGTGCGATGACGACCGCGCATGCGGCACCCCGACGACCGCATCTCAGCCGACCTCTCGTTGCCAACCTGATTTCGATCAGCTATATTTGAGTCAATGAAAGTTGAGCATGATTCCTTGGCTGGGCGGGCGCGGATCTATGCCGCGCTCGGTGACCCGGCGCGGCTGGCGATCGTGGACGCGCTCACCCTCGGCGACGCGTCCCCCGGTGAGATCGCCCACACCCTCGACCTGCCCACCAACCTCGTCGCCCACCACGTCAAGGTCCTCACCGAAGCCGGCCTGGTGACCAGGGGCCGCTCCGAGGGCGACAAGCGCCGCACCTACCTGCGGCTTCGGCCGGAGACACTGGCCGCGCTGACCCCGCCGCCGCTGACCGGCGTCGGCCGGGTGGTGTTCGTGTGCACCCGCAACTCCGCCCGCTCCCAGCTCGCCGCGGCGCTGTGGCAGGACCGCACCCACAGCCCGGCCGCGTCCGCCGGAACGCAACCGGCCTCCCGGGTGCATCCCCGCGCCGTGGCCGTCGCCGGCCGGCACGGGCTGCGTCTGGATCCCATCGCCACCGCCCACGTGGTCGATGTCGTCCGCGATGACGACCTGCTCATCGCCGTGTGCGACAACGCCCACGAAGACCTCACCGGGCCCGTCCGCCCCCGCCTGCACTGGTCGGTGCCCGACCCGGTCCGCGTCGACACCGACGAGGCGTTCGAGGCCGCGTTCGCCGACCTCGCCGCCCGCGTCGACCGGGTCGCCCCCGCCATCACCCCCACTCCGGGAGACCGCCATGACTGACACCAGCCCCCACCGCTACGACGAGGTCTCCATCGACCAGCAGGTCGCCCTGCGCACCGCCGCGACCCGGCTCGCCGAGGAGTTCACCGGCGTCTACGGTCCGGAGACCATCGAGCGGTTCCTGTTCTCCAGCTACGACCAGTTCGCCACCGCCAGCACCATCCCGCACTACCTGCCGCTGCTGGCCGAGCGCTTCGCCCGCCAGCGCCTGCAGGCCCTGGCCCGGGTCGAGGGCCACCACCGCGACGGCCGCCCGGTGGTGCTGTTCCTGTGCACCCACAACGCCGGCCGCTCCCAGATGGCGCTCGGGTTCTTCACCCACCTCGCCGGCGACCGGGCGGTCGCCTGGTCCGGCGGCAGCGAGCCGGGCGTCGAGGTCAACCCCGCCGCCATCGCCGCCATGGCCGAACGCGGCATCGACATCGGCGAGGAGTTCCCGAAGCCCTGGACCGACGAGGTGGTTCGGGCCGCGGACGTCGTGGTCACCATGGGCTGCGGCGACGCCTGCCCGGTCTTCCCCGGCACCCGGTATGAGAACTGGGACCTCGACGACCCCGCCGGCCTCGACACCGCTGGCGTGCGACCCATCCGCGACGAGATCGAACGCCAGGTCCGCCGCCTCCTCGACGACCTGCACGTTCCCGCCAACCGATAGAACCCCGGCCGACACCGGTCCGGGACGTCACCGCACATGGGAGAGAACGAACTGATGACCAACGCACTCTGGCGGCGCCTGCTGGCCGAGTTCACCGGCACCGCCCTGCTGGTCACCGCCGTGGTCGGCTCCGGCATCATGGCCGCCACCCTCTCCCCGGACGATGTCGGCCTGCAGCTGCTGGAGAACTCGATCGCGACCGCGTTCGCCCTCGGCACGCTGATCCTGATCTTCGGGCCGGTCTCCGGCGCGCACTTCAACCCGGTCGTCTCCGCCGCCGACTGGTTCCTCGGCCGCCGCGCCGGCACCGGCCTGACCGCCCGCGACCTGGGCGGCTACGTGGTGGCGCAGGTGCTGGGCGCGATCGCCGGGTCGGTGCTGGCGAACCTGATGTTCGACCTCGCCGCGGTCGACTTCTCCGGCAAGGACCGCGCCGCCGGGCACCTGTGGCTCGGGGAGGTCGTCGCCACGACCGGCCTGATCATGCTGATCTTCGCCCTCGCCCGCTCCGGTCGCGCCCCGGTCGCACCCGCCGCCGTCGGCGCGTACATCGGCGCCGCCTACTGGTTCACCTCGTCCACGTCGTTCGCCAACCCCGCCGTGACGATCGGCCGGGCGTTCACCGACACCTTCGCCGGCATCGCCCCCACGTCCGTGCCCGGCTTCGTCGTGGCGCAGCTCTTCGGCCTCGCGGTCGGTGTCGGCCTGCTCGCCGCGCTCTACCCCGATGCCGGCGCCGCCGCCGACCAGGTCGTCGTCCCCACCGACGAGGACGCCACCGTCAACCACCGCTCATGACGCAGTGCCCGCAAGGCACCAGCGCGGCTGAACTCTCGCCTAGCTTGTTCAACCGCCGCCACGACCCGGGCCGCTACCCAACGCTCGACCGCAACGACACCCCCGATCCTCACCTGTTCATCCACCTCAACGACGTGCCGGTCAACCGGCCCGCGACTCGTACTGCATGGAAGGCACCTCATGAGCGACAAGCCCAGCGTCCTGTTCGTCTGCGTCCACAACGCCGGCCGCTCCCAGATGGCCGCCGGCTGGCTGCGCCACCTCGCCGGCGACACCGTCGAGGTCCGCTCCGCCGGCAGCGCACCCGCCGAGACCGTCAACCCCGCCGCCGTCGAGGCGATGCGTGAGGTCGGCATCGACATCACCGACCAGATCCCCAAGCTACTCGAGTACGCCACCGCCGAGTCGTCCGATGTGATCGTCACCATGGGCTGCGGCGACGCCTGCCCCGTCTTCCCCGGCAAGCGGTACGAGGACTGGAAGCTCGACGACCCGGCCGGCAAGGGCGTCGAGTCCGTGCGCCCGATCCGCGACGACATCCGCGCCCGCGTGGAGAAGCTCCTCACCGAGCTGCGTCCCACCGCCTAATGGGAGCTACCGGGTGAGCCGCTGGCAGACTCGGTGCCTGGTAGCCGCGAGCGGGTGAGCACTCCCGCCGCATGGACCAATGCGAGTCCTAGTGTCAGAACGTGCCCCCGCTCGTGGTCGGGAGACGAACGGCTGATGGGGTGTCGTGCCCGCTGGGCGTTGGCGTGAGCACTGGTCCATTAGGGGCGCTGGAGTCTTCCGCGGGCTGCTGGCAGGGACCGTGGCAGAGCGGAGACGCGTAGTGCTGTTCGTCGGTGATGACTGGGCGGAAGACCACCACGACGTGGAGGTGCAGGACGAACACGGCCGGGCGGTACGCACAGCCCGGCTATCCGAGGGCGTGGATGGGATGGCCCGCTTTCACGAGCTCGTCGCCGGGTTCCTACCCGATGACGCGAAGCCTTCTGACGTGCTGGTGTGTATCGAGACCGACCGGGGGCCGTGGGTGAGGGCGCTGGTCGCCGCCGGCTACCAGGTCTACGGGGTGAACCCGAAACAGGCCGCCCGGCATCGTGAGCTGCTGTCACTGTCGGGTGCCAAGAGCGACAAGGCCGACGCGCACACCCTGGCAGACATGGCCCGGACCCGCCGGCACCAGCTGCGCCAGGTCGCGGCGGACTCCGACGTCGCCGAGGCGGTCAAAGTCGTGGCCGGGCGCATCAGACGCTGATCTGGGAACGTACTCGCCACACCCTGCGGCTGCGGGCGGCGCTACGTGACTACTTCCCGGCCGCGCTGGTGGCCTACCACGTGTTGACGCTCACCGGCGCTGACGCCCTCGAACTGCTGGCGAAGGCACCCACCCCGGCCGCGGCGGCCAAGCTGACCCTCACGCAGATCAGCGCGGCGTTGAAGAAGGCCCGACGCCGTGACATCCCGGCCAAGGCCACCGCGATCCAGCAGGCCCTGCGCACCGATCACCTGGGCCAAGCCGACGTGGTCACGGGCGCTTACGCGGCAACCGTCCGCGCCACCGTCGCGATCCTGCAAACCCTCAACACCGAGATACGCACCCTCGACGGGCAGGTCGAGGCCCATTTTGGCCAGCACCCGGACGCTGAGGTCTACCTCAGCCAACCCGGCATCGGCGTGATCCTCGGCGCCCGGGTGCTCGCAGAGTTCGGCGACGCCACCGGCCGCTACGCCGACGCCAAATCCCGCAAGAACTACGCCGGCACCGCACCGATCACCCGCCAGTCCGGCAGATCCAAGACCGTCCACGCCCGGTTCATCCACAACAACCGCCTCGTCGACGCCCTGCACATGCAGGCCGGAGCCGCGATCCTGCACGACTCTGGCGTCCGCGCCTACTACGACGAACTCCGCAGCCGCGAGGTCGGCCACAACGCAGCCCTGCGCCAGGTCGGCAACCGCCTCGTCGGCATCCTCCACGGCTGCCTCAAGAACACCACCCACTACGACCAGACAACCGCCTGGTCACACCGCACCCAACCCGCCGCAGCTTGACATCCAAGAAGCTGGGGTGTCGGACATCCCCTTGTTCACCGCCCGCCGGACCACCCACCCGGCGGGCGGCTCACCCCTGAGCAGGAGCCCCTCGTGTCTGACCCCCACCCGCTGATCATCATCGGTTCCGGGCCCGCCGGTTACACCGCCGCCGTCTACGCCGCACGCGCCAACCTCGCACCCCTGGTCATCGAGGGCAGCCAGTCCGGCGGCGCGCTGATGACCACCACCGAGGTGGAGAACTTCCCGGCTTCCCCGACGGCATCACCGGCCCCGAGCTGATGGACAACATCCGCAAGCAGGCCGACCGGTTCGGCGCCCAGTTCATCACCGACGACGTCACCCGCGTCGACCTCACCGCCCACGTCAAGACCGTGTGGGTCGGCGAGCAGGCGCACCGGGCGCGGGCGGTCATCCTCGCCACCGGCTCCGCCTGGCGGCCCCTCGTCGTCCCCGGCGAGCAGGAACTGCTCGGCCACGGCGTGTCCGCCTGCGCCACCTGCGACGGGTTCTTCTTCCGCGACCAGGACATCGCCGTGGTCGGCGGCGGCGACACCGCCATGGAGGAAGCCACCTTCCTCACCCGCTTCGCCCGCAGCGTCACCATCATCCACCGCCGCGACACCTTCCGCGCCAGCCGCATCATGGCCGACCGGGCGCTCGGCAACGACAAAGTCCGGGTGGCGTGGAACAGCGTCGTCGAGGAGATCCTCGGCCACGACGGCGCCGTCGCCGGAGCCCGGCTGCGGGACGTCCACACCGGTCAGACCGGGATCCTGGACGTGACCGGGGTGTTCGTCGCCATCGGCCACGACCCGCGCAGTGAACTGTTCCGCGGCCAGGTCACCCTCGACGCCGACGCCGACGGCTACGTCACCGTCGACTCCCCCGGCACCCGCACCAACCTGCCCGGCGTATTCGCCGCCGGCGACCTCATCGACCACACCTACCGCCAGGCCATCACCGCCGCAGGCACCGGCTGCGCCGCCGCCCTCGACGCCGAGCGCTACCTCGCCACCCTCACCTGACCGGCGCCGCCGAGGTCCGGCCAGCGCGGCCGGCTCTTTGGCCTACGGCGACTCGCGCAGACGAGAGGCAATGTCGGCAACCGTCGCCTTCGCGGTCCGGCCGGCACCCACCAGCGTGGCCGACGCCGCACCCGTCCAATCCCCGTAGCCGAGCAGGTAGAGGCCTGGCTCGTCCACCGACCGGTTGCCATCGACCGCCACCGTCCCCTGCGGCCAACCGGGCAGTAGCGGCGCGAGGTGGGTGAGGTTCGGCCGAAAACCCGTACACCAGACCACGACGTCGCAGGACTCCTCGGTGCCATCGGCCCACCGCACACCGCGCTCGGTCAACCGCGCGAACATCGGCCGGGAGTGCAGGACACCCCGGTCCCGCGCGTCGCGGACGCTGGGCACCATCACGATGTCGCCCAGGTCGCTGACACCCTCACCGGCACCACCGGCGGCCTTACGGGTGGCCACCCCGAACAATACCCGACCGTCGACGTCGTCCGGCATGAACCGCGCCGGGCGCAGGGTGACCCAGGTGGCCTCGGCGACCCTCGACAACTCCGCCAAGATCTGCGCCGCCGAGTTACCCCCGCCGACGACCACGACCCGCTGCCCCCGGAACTCGTCCGGCGAGGTGTAGTCCACCGTGTGCAACTGCCGGCCGGCGAACTGTTCACGGCCCGGGATGTCGGGCACGTACGGGCACTCCCACGTACCGGTCGCGGAGATGACGTACCGGGCCGACCACACCCCGGCGTCGGTGTCCACCGCCCGGCGATCCCCGTCCCGCCGCACCTCACGGACACGGACCGGCCGGCGCACCGGAAGGCCGTGGCGCCGCTCGTACGCCTCTAGGTAGTCCACGACGTGCCCCGCGGTCGGGAACTCCTCGCCCTCCTGACGCGGCATCCCCCACCCCGGCAGCGGGCTGTACTCCGCCGGCGAGAACAACCGCAACGACTCCCAGCCGTGCCGCCACGCCCCACCCGGCCGCGACTGGGCGTCGAGGATGACGTAATCCAGACCGGCGCGGCGCAGGTAGTAGCCCGCCGCCAGGCCCGCCTGCCCGCCGCCGACGACCACCACGTCACGTGACGCCACGCGCGGCACCTCCCTCGATTCGCAGATCATCATGCCGAGACGACAGAGGCGACGGGCTCCCACAGGAACTCACGGTGATCCTCCCCTCGTCCACCAGCGGATCGACGGGCTCTGCTGTAACGATGCAAGGCGTGGGATCTGTGAAAACCGAGACGCCTGCCATCTCGCCCCTCGCCGGCGAGCCGATCGAACGGGCCGACGCCGAACGGCTCGCCGGAGTGCTCAAGGCTTTCGCCGACCCGGCCCGGCTGCGACTGCTCAGCCTGATCCAGTCGGCTCCGGAGGGGGAGGCGTCCGTCAGCGACCTCACCGCGCCCCTCGGGCTCTCCCAGCCGACCGTCAGCCACCACCTGCGCATCCTCACCGAGGCCGGCCTGCTCGAACGGGACAAGCGCGGCGTCTGGGCCTACTACCGCCTCGTGCCGTCCGCCATCGCCACGATCGCCGACCTGCTGACCCCACCCCGCAAGCGGGCAACGAAGAAGACCCGCTGACCGACGTCACCGACCTCGCGGCAGCATCCGACTTACGACGTGTGGCTCGCCGCCGCGTGAAGTGGCTCTGAGCAGCGGTGATGCACCCCTGCTGATCTTCAGCAGGGGATCGCAGCGACCCGCGCATGCGACCGGGGCAAGGGACCTGAATCGACGGACGGAAGAACACCGCCACCGGTGAGCTGGCCTTCTATCGCTGGTGGGCCCCCAGGCCAGCCATCCTCGTCCAACTCGTCCGCGTCGCCGGCATCCGCTGGACCGTCGAAGAAGCCTTCCAGGCCACCAAGGGCCAGGTCGGCCTGGACCAGCACCAGGTCCGCCGCTGGGACTCCTGGCACCGGTTCACCACCCTCGCCCTGGCCGCCCTCGCCGTCCTGGCGATCAGCGCCGCCGACGCGACCGACGACGACCCGACGACACCGGAATGATCAAGCTGACTGTCATCGAGATCCGCCGTCTGATCAACGCCTGCATCATCCACCCGATCACCGACCTCGCCCACCGTTTGCACTGGTCAGGCTGGTGACGCCGACACCAAGCCCGCGCCCGACGAGCCCACTACACACGCCGCCTCAACCTCGAACTCCAGCCATGACCCCGAACGGCGGCTGCCGTACTAGTCGATTCTGGGTCGGCGCCACCACGCCGGCAGCCATGCCGCGAAACCGTGACGCGCTTGATTGCGCAGTTGCGCCGCGGTCAGCGGGGGGCGCGGATCGAGGCCCGGCGCCGGCCGCGTCGCGTCAGGTGAACCGTGGCGTGCGGCTGACAGCGACACCACGCGCTGACGCAGCCAGTCGATGGGATCGGCGGCTGAGAGCCAATTCCAATGCCGCCATGCCTCGCGGAAGGCTGTCTGTGCGATGGCATGGGCCGACGCGGGGTCGCCGGTTGAGGTGTAGGCCAGCTGGACCAGCCGCGGATAGTAGACCTCGTAGCAGCGATCGAAGTCGTACTCATCGATCACGGTTGCCGTCCCCGCCGCCGCCAGGCCGGCGACCACCAGTTCGCCTTGCCTAGCAACGCCATGGTCGCCGGGACGAGCAGGCCGCGGATGATTGTGGCATCGACGGCGATGGCAACGGCCATGCCCAGGCCGAACATCTTCACCACCGGATTGGTGTGCAGCACGAAGCTTGCGAAGACACACACCATGATCAGGGCTGCGGAGGTTATCACCTTGCCGGTGCCGGCCAGGCCGCGCCGAACGCTGAGCCGATTGTCCCGGGTGGCCTGCCAAGACTCCTGCACCGCAGTCAGCAGAAACACTTCGTAGTCCATGGAGAGTCCGAACAGGAGGGCGAATAACATCATCGGCAGGTAGGCCTCCACCGGGATCGGGCCGTCGAGGCCGGTCAGCTCCACGCCCCAGCCCCAGGTGAACACGGCCGTCAGCGCGCCGTAGGCGGCCCCGATCGACAACAGGTTCATCAGCGCGGCCTTGACCGCGATGACGGGAGCGCGGAAGGCGAACAGCAGCAACAGCGCGGACACCAGGACTACGATGCCGATCAGCCACGGCATCCGGTCGGCGATGCGGTCGGCCAGGGCGCCGCGGATCGCGGTCTGGCCGGTCGCGTGCAGGCGCATCCCCTCGACCGGCGTATCCAAGACGGACTCCACGACGGCGATGGTGGCCGGATCGCTGGGCGCGGTCGCCGGGATCACCCGGACCGTGACCAGGGCGCCGTCCGGAGCGACGCGCGGCTGCTCCACGCGGGCGATACCGGGTGTGGCCTTCAAATGCTGGGTGAGTGAGGCAAGGCGCGGGTCGGCGGGTCCTGTGATCGGGCTGTCCGGCTCGGCCACGACGCTGATCGGCCCGTTGATTCCCGGCCCGAAGCCCTCGGCGAGGATCTCATGACCGGTGCGGGCAGCTGTCCCCTTCGGCTGGTCGCCCGCGTCGGTTTGGCCGAGCTTCATCCCGAGCACCGGCGCCGCCAAGGCCAGCAACACGATCGACGCGGCAATCGCGTACCGCAAGGGATGACGGGTGACCCGGTCGGCGATCCGCCCCCACCGGGAGTCGTCGATCTCCCCGTCGCGCGCGCGGAACAGCCGCAACGAGTTGACCCGCGGGCCGAGCACGGCAAGCAGCGCCGGAAGCAACGTCGTCGCCGAGGCGACCGCGAGCACCACGGTGAGTCCCGCCGTCCAGCCCAGCGTGGCGAGGATTGGCACCCCGGCGATCGCCAGCCCGCCCAGGGCGACGATCACCGTGCCGCCGGCGAAGGCCACGGCGCTGCCCGACGAGGCAACGGTTTCCACGATCGCCTGTTTACCCAGCGTGCCGGCGGCGAGCAGCGCCCGGTACCGCGTCAGAAGAAACAAGGCGTAGTCGATGCCCACGCCAAGCCCGATCATCGTGGCGAGGGTGGTCGCCACGCTCGGCATGCCGGTGACGTGGCCGGCCAGTCCGATTAGGCCAAGTCCGCACACGAGCGTGACCACAGCGGCGAGCAGGGGCAATCCCGCCGCCACCAGCCCGCCAAAGGCGACCAGCAGCACGGCCAGCGCTACGGCCAGTCCCAGCAGCTCGCTGGTGCGCGTCTCGGTCTCCGGCAGGGCAAGGGCGCCGCCGGGTACGGTTTGGATGCCGGCCTCGGCGGCCGGCGACGCGGCGGTGACGACCCGATCGGACAGGTCGTGGCCCACCTCTCGCGGGCCGAGGTCGAAGTTGACCGTCGCGTATCCGATGCGGCCATCAGCGCTAATCGTGCCTAGCGGCGCGCTGGGCGGCACGACCTCGACGACGTGCTCGACCTGCCGCACCTGCGCCGCCGCGGCGGCGATCGCGGCTTGATTTGCCGGGTCGTCGAGGCGTCCTTGCGGAATCTTCAGGATGATCTGCCCGGTAGCGTTGCTCGCGCCGGGAACGTGCGCTTCGACCAGATCTCGTCCCAGCTGGGCGTCGCTGCCGGGCAAAGAGACGTCCTCCTCGACCGGCCTGCCGAAGCCGGCCACGAGAGCGCCGATGGTTGCAGTCAGCAACAGCCAGCCGATGATCACCGGCCACGGCCGCCGCACGGCCAGGCGGCCGAGGCACGTCATGGCGCGGCGCGTCGCCCCGGTCTCGACGGCGTTCATGCCGCGCCTCCACAAGACTTCGCACCGTCATTGCCGCCGGCGGTTTCCAGTGAGAGATCCTCGCCACCGATCGACAGCCGCAGGCCATCGTCTGCCGCCGTGACCTGCCGGTAGCTCAAGCCGCCCGGCAGCGGGGGCAGCTCGCGGGAAATGCCGCTGGCACCAGGGATCTTGGCGGGCAGGGCATTGACGGAGGTTCGCAGACCCAGCACCTCGACCTCCAACGGCGCTACCCGCAACGTAGCGCCGGACAGCAACGCCTCGGCGAAGACGGTCACCGGGACTCGGCGGCCCAAGAGCTCCGCGGTGGTCTCGATCGCCACCAGACCATCCGAACCCGACAGTCTCGCCCCGGCCGGCGCCTGCGCCACGAGCGAGGAATAGTCCATGACGAGGCTGGCTTCCACCCGCCCAATGCGCACCTGCCCCTCGCCGCCCGGCACGGACACGTCGTGCGCCGTCGCGCTGGCCTCGCGGACAGTCAGCTTGGCAAGGCTGATCTGCCGAGCCAGCACTGACACCGCGCCGTAGTGGCCGTCCATCGCCTGGGCGAAGAACGGCACTCCATGAATGTTCACCTCCGGCACCTGGGGCAGGCCCGCCACGCACGCCAGCCGGCTGGCGAGCTTGTCCTCCGCGAATCCCGCGGCGGCCTGATCGACGGCGACGGCCATGCCACCGCTCACCAGTACCGCCGCTGCCACCACAATCCTTCGCCGCCATGCACGCGGCATTCTCGTCCACACCCGGCCTATGCAACCAACAGCCGGCCGGAGCCAGACGCGAGCGTGATGAGAGTTTGTTAAGAAGTGGGTAAGGGCAGCATGAACCAAACGGTGGTGCCGCCGTCGGGTTCGCTTTCCACACCGGCGCTGCCACCGTGCGCGCGGACCGCCTCGGCGACAATGGCCAGGCCAAGCCCGCTGCCGGCGCCGCTACGCGCCGGATCGGCCCGGTAGAAACGCTCGAAGATCCGGCCACGCGCCGGCTCAGGCAGCCCGGGGCCGTCGTCGCGGACCTCGACTCGCACATCGGCGGCGTGCTTTGCCACGGCGACACAGGCTGCCGCGTCGACCGGGGTGTGCGTGCGGACGTTGGCCAGCAGGTTGGCCATCACCTGCCGCAGCATCGCTTCGTCACCTCGGACGAGCACATGCGGCGGCGAGTCCAGCGCGATCTCCCGCTCCGGCTGCGCGGCCAGGGCGTCGGCCACCGAGTCACGCACGACGACGGCCAGGTCCACCAGATCGGACCGCGTCAGCGGCTCCGCATCGAGGCCAGCATCGCCGGGCCGGGACGCGTCCAGGCGCGCCAGAAAGAGGAGGTCGTTAACGATCTTGCTCATCCGGGTGGACTCGTCCTCGATGCGGGCGAGCACGTCGGGCCGGTTGTCCATATCGATCGTTCCCGAGCGCAGCAACTGCGCGTAACCACGGATCGATGTTAGCGGGGTGCGTAGCTCATGGGAGGCGTCCGCAGCGAACCTGCGCATGCGATCCTCTGACTCGGCCCGGGCGGCCAACGCGGAATGGATGCGTTCCAGCATCCCGTTGACGGCAGTGGTCAACCGGCCTAGCTCTGTCCTTTCCGGATGGTCTGGTTCGGCCGGGACCCGGCGCTCCAGGTCGCCGTCGGCGATGGCGGTCGCCGCGGCGGCGATCTCATCCAGCGGGCGCAGCCTGCGCGCCACAAGGAGTCGCGACAGCAGCACCAGCAGCGCCACCACGAGCGCCGACACCACTGCCTGGACGGCGGCGAGCTTGCCCACGGTGGCCTGCACCGAGCCAGTTGACTGTCCGATGAGGATTGTGTTTCCGCCGGCATCGACCGTCACCACCCGGTATCGGTCGTCCAGCCCGGTCGAGGTGATCGTGGTGAGGGCGGACACGCCGCCAGGCCGCGGTGAAGGCGCCAGGTCGAGCAGTGGCCGCGCCGGCAGCCGCGTGGTGCCTGCCACCCGCGAGAGCGCACCGTTGCGCTGGCGCACCTCCACCAGGAATTCGGTCGGCGCTACGGCGGTGCGCACGGCTTGGTCCCAGTCGCCGGAGCCGGCCAGCGCCTGTCCTCGCTCGGACACCAGCGCCGCCGCCGCGACCAGCTGGCTGTCGATGCGGTCCAGCAGGTACGCACGCAAGGCCAGGATGCTGGCCACACTGGCCACGAGCAACGCACCGATGGTTAGCCCGGCCACGGCGAAGGTCAGCGAACCGCGCAGGGACCAGCGCTTCATCCCCGGTCCAACCGCAGCGCGTAGCCGAAGCCGCGATGGGTCACGAAAAGCGGTTCGCCCAGCCGATCCAGTTTGCGGCGGAGATACCCGACGTAGGTGTCGACAACATTCGAGTCGCCGCCGAAGTCATAGCTCCATACCGCCTCCAGGATCTGCGTGCGCGACAGCACACGCCCGGCGTTGAGCATGAGGTAGCGCAGCAGCTTGAACTCGGTCGGCGACAACGAGACCGGCTGGCCGGCTCGGCGTACCAGAAGGGTTTCCTCGTCAAGCTCCAGGTCCGCGTAGCGCAGGACCGGCGATGGCGTCTCCTGCACGCCGTTGACGCGGCGGAGCACTGCCCTGATCCGGGCCAGTAATTCCTCCACGGCGAACGGCTTGGCCACATAGTCATCGGCGCCGTAGGTGAGCCCGGACACGAGATTCTGCCGGGTGTCTTTGGCGGTGAGGAAAACGATCCCGAACCGATGGCCACGGGCGCGCAGTTGCCGGCAGACCTCGAAACCGTCGCCATCGGGAAGCATCACATCGAGCACGACCAGGTCTGGCTTGTCCTCCTCAGCACGCGCCTGCGCCTGCGCAGCAGTCGACGCCGAGGTGACCGTGAACCCGTGAAAGGTCAACACGGTGATCAACATGTCGACAATGTTCGGCTGATCGTCGACGACGAGGATTCGCGCACCGGTGCTCATAGCCACCCCAGGAGATCACACCCACGTGTGAGTTCGATGAGAATTGCCGCTGACCGGGGTTTCCGCTCAGTGAAAGGGCCCGGTTGGCTCTGCGCACAGAGATACGACCAGACGCCAAGCGTGCTGGGCCTAGCGTATTAGGCTGAGAGGCATGGGCCGGTTCTCCGAGGATGAGTTGCAGGCGGTCGTCTCCCGGTATGAGGCGACGCGGGCCGCCGCGTTGACCGAGCGGGACGAGCAGCTGCGGGCGTTCCACGCGGCCGGCTGGCGGCCGGTGGACCTGCAGCGGGTCACCGGGTACAGCCGGGAGACGATCCGTCAGGCGCTCAGGCCGGAGGTCCGGCGGGCGACCAACATCAGCCGGCGCAGGGCATCGCCCCGGCCGCCGGCGGACTACCGGCCCTATGGTGACCGCAAGCCCTACCTGGTGGCCGAAACCCTCGCCGCGCTGCACGGCCCCACCGAAGGCACGGTGAGTCTTCCGCGGCATGTCGACTGGTCCGGGCACGCCGAGTACGACCTGAACCGGCCCGCACGCCTGGCCAGCATGTACAAGGTGGTGCTCACCGAAGCCAGTACCGTCGAGGATCTACACACCTGGCTCGATGCTGACCTCCTCCAGCGACTCTGGTCCACCCTCCGGCTGCCACCCCAGCTCCGCCAGCGCTGGGAGGACGCCTTTCCCGAACTCGCCGCGACCCGCAGCAACGCGGCGTAGCGGTGGACCCCTTCCACGAACGCCCCCCGCCCACGTGGCCCGCATATCGAACACCAGATCACCGCATAGCGAACGCGACTGGTTCCGCAGATCGAAAGAATGAGCCCTCGCAGATCGAAATGCACCCGCTATCATGACGCCGTGCCCACCTCGCACCTGATCCCCCGCCGCGCCGCCGCGCAGGTCAATGCTGCCCTGGCGGACACCCGCGTCGTCTTGATCAGCGGAGCGCGCCAGGCAGGCAAGAGCACCCTGGTTCGCCTCGTTGCCGGCGATCGTCTAGCCGAGCGCCGCGATCTTGATCGGGCTCAGGACCGGGCGGCGGCGATCGCCGACCCGGTCGGGTTCGTGGACTCCTCCGAACCTCTGGTCATCGACGAGATCCAGCGCGCTCCGGAACTCCTGTTGGCCATCAAGGCTGCCGTCGACGAGGATCCCCGTCCTGGCCGGTACCTGCTCACCGGATCATCACGGCGGTTCGGCATGGTGGCTGCCCCGGACGCGTTGCCCGGCCGGATGGAGACCGTGGAGCTCTGGCCGTTCTCCCAAGGCGAACTCGACGCAGCGCCGGACGGATTCGTCGACGCCGTCTTCGCGCTCGGCGCGGAGCTGCGACACGAGTCGGAGGTGACCCGCGCCGACTACGCGGCCCGAATCGTACGCGGCGGCCTCCCCGAGGCCACCACTCGCACCGACCCACGCCGCCGCCAACGATTCCTCGACGCCTACGTCCAGGCGCTCATCGACCGCGACGTCCGGCAACTGTCCGACATCCAGCACAAGGGCGAGCTACGCAAGCTGGTACGCCTGCTCGCGGCCAGATCCACGACCATCATCGCCGCCAACTCCCTCGAATCCGCCCTCGGGCTCAGTCGACCGACGATCGCCCGTTACCTCCAGGCCCTGGAAGAGATCTTCCTGATCAAACGGATCCCCGGCTGGTCCCGCAACCTGGGCACCCGCACCACCGCCGCACCAAAGCTGATCTTCGTCGACTCGGGCATCGCCGCCAACGAGATCGCGACCGACGCCCGGGCACTGCTCCGGCCGGGCGCACCGTTCGGCCCACTCCTCGAGTCATTCGTCCTGTCCGAACTCTCCCGCCAGCTCACCTGGTCCGCGCAGCCCGTCGACCTCTCTCACTACCGCGACCAGAGCAGGTACGAAGTCGACGCGGTGCTCGAGAACAGATCCGGCCAGGTGGTCGGGATCGAGATGAAGGCGGCCACCACCGTCGGACCCGACAACTTCCGCGGGCTACGCCGACTCGCCGACCGACTCGGCGAGGACTTCATCGCCGGCATCGTCCTCTACACCGGAACCTCCACGCTGCCGTTCGGCGACAGGCTCCGCGCAATGCCGGTCAGCGCCCTGTGGCAGGTTTCCGCCTCGACAACAGGCTGAGCCCGCTCACAAGTCGCTCCTCAGCCCCTCAGTGCTACCGAAGACCGAGAGGCGTGGCTGCTGATCTTCGGCAAGCGATCGCAACCGGATCGCACAACGGCCGGCACACGCAGCCAAGACGCACAGAGCCGCAGGTCATCGGACTGCGGACAGCCCCGGAGCGGCCGGTTAGGAAACCGATGCTCTATCCCCTGAGCTACGAGGGCGCGAGCGCCTAGTCTAGCGACCTGCGGGTTCACCTGGACTGGCAGGGAGTGGCCCACGTTCACCCACGTCACCCGGACCCCCGCTCGCCCGGCCAGGACCACACCTGGAGCGCACGAACCCCGGTTTGCGACCAGCGGTCGGAATCAGGGGGTTGCCCTACCAGCCGCCCACCACCTCGACGCCGGTTACTGGCAGATGGAACAACGGCCGCGCATGATCTGTCCTGGATCGTCAGGTGTGCTCCGCCGCTGGGTGGCGCGCGAGTCAATCCGCTGCGTCAGCCCACGGCCACTTAATCCATGGATTGTCATCGAGGTAAGCCGTCAACCTGGGGAACCGCTGCCTTACCCGGCTCTCGTCGGTCACTAGGGCACCATCCTTCCGACGGGATCTTGCGAGTATTTTCCTGTCGGAACTCGGCGAGGATCAGGAGATGGCCCGGATCGGTCGCCCTTCGAGGGCCAACATGACACCGCCACTCCTACCGAGCGCCACTACGACACCTTCGCCCGGCTGGCCGTCACCGACGGAGTAAGGTCCGACCCGACGAAGACGCGCTGCCACCAGGGCTGACCCGCGAGTGACGGCTCACGTCCCGGGGGCCGCGGTCACCCTTCGACGAGGACTATCCCTGCCGCTCCTCGGCCGTTGGCAACCGCTGGTCGGCTTGCCGTAGGTCCGCTTCCCGTCCGGGCTGCGACCACCACCACAGGACAGGCTGCCGCCGATCCCTGCGCGCCCGGCTGCCGTAAAGGCCCTCCTGGGTAGGGTGGGTGGCTGTCCGCGTCCCGTGGGAGGTAGATGATGACGGCGCAGCCATCTCGACCGACGTTCGGGCTGGACGACTTCGCGCTGGACGACCGGATGCGGCTGTTCGGTTACGTGACGGCAGAGAACCGGTTCGCCTACCTGTGGCTGCTACGGGCGTTCGACTCGGCACGGTCCAGCTACCACGTGGTGCTGCACACCTCCGACGTGGCCGCGGCGCTGGCGACGTTGCACGAGGCGGACGCCGACTGCCCGGACCCGGCCGGGCTGGAGTTGCCGCGACTGCTCGACGCCCTGGTGGAGTGGGGGGTACTCGACCGGGGGCAGGACGGTTCCCGGGCCACGACGCTGGCGGAGTATCGCAACCGGCACTCGGTGTACCAGTTCACCGAGGCCGGATACCGGGCGCACCGGGCGGTGGAGGCGGTGTTGTCGGCGAGCATGGACGACTCGACGTTGTCCCGGCTGGTCTTCGCCGACCTCCTCGCCGACCTCAACGCGCTCGCGGTGGCCAACGAGGCCGGGGACGCCGAGGAGGTCTACCGCAAGTTCAACCGGCTGGACCGGGCGTTGGCCGACATCGCCGAGCGGGCCGCGCGCTTCTATCACATGCTGGGTGACCTGGGGCGGACCAACGACGTGCGGCCGGAGGTGTTCCTGGCGCACAAGGACGCGCTGCTGGCGCACCTGCGGGACTTCCACGACGAGTTGCAGCGGTACACGCCCCGGCTGCGCGCGGCGGTGCACGAGGTCGAGGCGACCGGGCTGGACCGGCTGATCGAGGCGGCCGCCGAGGCCGACGAGCGGCTGTTCCACACCCCGGTGCAGCGGCTGGAGGACTGGCGGCGGCGCTGGGCGGGGCTGCGGTCCTGGTTGGCGCCGCCGGGCCCGGAGCAGCCCAGCGAGGCGGACCGGTTGTCGGACGCCACCATCGCCGCGATCGGTGACGTTCTGGCTCTGCTGCGCCGGGTCACCGAGGCGCGACGTGGTGGGGTCAGCCGGGAGTCGCAGTTGCGGCACCTGGCCGCGTGGTTCACCCACACCGGCACCCAGGAGGCCGCGCACGCCCTGTTCGACGTCGTGTTCGGCCTGGGTGCTCCGCGCCACGCCGGGGTGGCGCACCCGGATCCGGAGGCGATCGCCAGCCGGCTGTCGTGGTGGGAGGCGCCGGCGGTGGAGCTGTCCCGCACTCTGGTGACCACCGGCCGGTCACCGGGTCAGGGCCGGGGACGGCCGGCCCGGCTGGACCGGGTCGACGAGCGCCGGCACCGGCTGCGCGGCGATCAGCTCGCCCGGGAGCGCCGGTTGGCCGACGCGGCGACCGCGCTCGCTGATGTGGGCGTGGACGATCACCGGTTGGACGCATCGCAGATCCAGGTCTTGCTGCGTCTGCTCGACATCGCCCTCGCCGCTCGGGTGGGCGGCCGAGCCGGGGTGCCGCTGGCGGCCGCCGCGCACGGCGTGCGGCTGACCCTCACCCCGACGCCGGGCCGGTTCACCACGGTGCGCACCGCCGAGGGCCTGCTGCATCTGGACGGGTACGCGCTGACGGTCACCGCCGCGCAGCACACCGCGGTCCGCCGTCCCGAGTTGGTGCCGGCGTGACCGCGGAATCCAGCGCTCCCCGGCCGGTGGTCCACCGGTTCGCCGTCGACGTCCCGGAGTTGGAGTTGGCGGACTACCAGCGGGCGGTCCGGCTGGTCCTGCGCCACCCGCTGATCACGGCGACCTGGCCCGACGAGCGGGCGCTACCCCGGGCACGGCGGTTCGCCGCCACCCTGCGCCGGGATCTCGCCGAGGCGTTCGGGTACCGGTTGGAGCTGCACGGTGCCACGGCCCGGCTGGTACGGGCGAAGGACCGGCTCGACGGCACCCAGCCGGCGGTGTCGCGCACCGGGCGGCCGTTCGATCGGCAACGCTACGCGTACCTGTCGTTGTGCCTGGCGGTGCTGGGCCGCGCCGGGATCCAGATCACCCTCAGCGAGTTGGCCGACTCGGTGGCCGGCGACGCGAACCGGATCACCGGCCTGGGGTTGGATCCGGACCACGGCCCGGACCGGCGGGCGTTCGTGGACGCGGTCGGCTGGCTGGAGGAGCGGGGCGTGCTGCGGCTGGCCGACGGCTCCAGCGCCGCCTGGGCCAGTGACCCGGGCGCCGGGGAGGCGCTGTACGACGTGGCGCGGGACGTGGTGTTCGCGCTGTTCCGGCCGACCCGGGTGCTGCAGCACATCGACTCGGTGTCGGCACTGCTGGACCGGGCGGTGAGCAGCAGCGGCAATGCCGAGCGCAGGCAGGCGGCCCAGGCGGCCCGGCGAGCGGTGGTGGAGTCAGCGGTCGTCTACCACGCCGACGTCGAACCGGCGATCGCCAACCATCTGCGCGGCTCCGCGCTCGCCACCGATCTGGCCCGGCTGACGGGGCTCCGGGTGGAACGGCGGGCCGAGGGCGTGCTGCTGGTGGACACCGCCGGGTTCACCGCAGAGCGGTTCCCGGGTACTGGCTCGGTGGCGCAGGCCGCGGTGCTACTGGCGGTGGAAATGGCCGACCGGGTGACAGATCCCGACGGCCGCCGGGTCAAGCGGCTGCCCCCGCCCGACGGCGATGCCCGGCAGCAGGCGCTGGCGAGTCACATCGACGCCGGCCTGCCCGCGGCCACCCTGGTACGCCTCGATGACGCCGGTCCGGATAAGCCGTGGACCGCCGAGGACCGGGGTGACCACGACGAGGCCGACGGTGCCGGCCGGTTGCCGTTCATCACCGACAGCTTCCTGCGTACCGCCGTCGGGGAAATCCTCCAGCGGTACGGGACCGCGTTCGGGGCCCAGTGGCACACCGACCCGGACCGGCTGCGATTCGAGGCGGTCGCGCTGCTGGAACGCTTCGGCGCGGTCACCGCCGCGCCGGGCGGGGTGCTCGTCCGGCCGCTGGTGGGGCGGTACCGCCACACCATTGCCAAGGTCAAACCCCGCGCCACCACTGAAACCCTGTTCTGAGGAAGACCTTCGTGATCGAGCAACGCGCCGTCCGCCGGTTCGCCCCCACCCGGGCCGGGATCATCAACCTGTGGGACTACCGGGACGAGGAGTTCAGCTTCGTCGACGGGTGGCTGGTGTTGCGCGGGCCCAACGGATCCGGCAAGACCAAGGCGCTGGAGGTGCTGTTCCCGTTCGTCCTCGACGGGCGGATCGAACCGCGCCGGCTCAACCCGTTCGCCAGCGAGGACCGGACGATGAAGTCGAACCTGCTCTACCGGGGGCAGGAGGTCACCCACGCGTACGTGTGGATGGAGTTCGGCGACGGCGAGCGGTACGTGACCGTCGGCATCGGGTTGCGGGCCCACCGGCACGTCGACCGGGTCACCCGCTGGCACTTCGTGGTCGACGGCCGGGTCGGGGTGGACTTCTCGCTGCTGGACGCCGACGACCGGCCGCTGACCCGCCGCGACCTGATCGACCGGCTGGGCGCGGACGCGGTGCGGGACTCGGCGGAGGACTACCGCCAACTCGTCGACGGACGGCTGTTCGGCCTCGGCCCGGCCCGCTACGAGCAACTGCTGGATCTGGTGCTGACCCTGCGCAAGCCGCAGCTGGCCAAAGACCTGAACCCGGTCGAGTTGTCCCGCACGCTGCAACGGGGGCTGCGTCCGGTCGAGGACCACCTGCTGGTGGAGGCCGCCCGCTCGTTTGACGACATGGAGGCGGTCGCCCGTACCCTCGAAGGGCTGGTGGCGGCGGACGGTGCCACGGTCGCGTTCCTGACGGTGTACTCAACCTACCTGCGGACCCACGCGCGGGCCGCCGCCGACGCCCTGACCGCCCGCCGCGACGCGGTCGCCAGCCAGTCGAACGCACTCGATGACGCCTGTCACGCGGCCGACGCGGCGGCGGAGGCGGAGTCCGCGGCGGGTGAGCGGCTCCGGGCTGTCGAGGGCGAGCCCGGACGGCTCCGCGCCCACCTGGACAGTCTGAAGGCCTCGGCGGCGTACCAGTCCCACGAGCAGCTCGCCGACCTGCAACGGCACGTGCGGGACCTGGCCGAGGCGGCCGGGCGGGCCGACGAGGCCGTCGTCGCCGAGGAGAGCGCCGCGGCGCGGCGGCGTACCGAATCAGAACGGGCGACGGTCGCGGCTCGGGACACGCGGACAGCGGCCGACCGGCTCGCCGACGATCTCCTGCTCGACGCCGAGGCAGCCGGGATCACCTGGAGCGCCGACGACGCCGCCCCGGACGACCTGGCGGCCCGGATCACCGCGCGGGTCGCCGGCCGCCGCGACGACGTGCGCGCCGTCCGCGTGCAGCTGGCGCGGCACGACCAGGCCGACCGGGACCATGCCCGGTCCGCCGCCGACGCGGCCGGCGCCACGGCCGCCGCCGCCGACGCCGAGCAGGCCGAGCGGCGCGCCGAGGAGGCCGTCGCGCAGGCCCGCTCCCGGCTGCGCGTCCAGCTCGAACAGTGGGCGCAGGGCAACGCCGGGCTGCTGGCCGACCTCGCGCGCCCAGACCTGACCGAGGCGCTGGCCGCCGTCGTGGACACCACCGGCGAGCCGGGCGCGCGGACCCTGCGTGAGGTGTACGCCGAGGCCACAGCCGCCGCGGTGACCCAGCGCCGGGACCGGCTCGCGGCGTTGGCGGCGCGGCGGGCGGCGCTGGCCGGCCGGTGGGCCGAGGTAGCCGCCGAACGGGACCGGATCGCCGCCGAGCACGACGACGCGCCGCCGGTTCCGGTGACCCGGCCGGCGCCACGTGCCGGCCGACCCGGCGCGCCGCTGTGGCAGCTGGTCCGCTTCGCCGACGGGGTGAGCGGCGCGGACGCGGCATCCGTCGAGGCGGCGCTGCACGCGGCCGGCTTGCTGGACGCCTGGCTGCACCCCGATCCCGGGACCGCGGCGACCGCGCTGGCCGGCGACGACCTGGACGGCTACCTGCTGCCGCTGCCGCCGCACCGGCGGCCCTCCGGGTCCACCCTCGCCGACCTGCTGACCCCCGAGGACCAGGACGACGTGCCCGCCGCGCGAATCAGCGAGGTGCTCAGCTCGGTGCTGCTGGCCGACGTGACCACGCCCGACGCCACGTCGGTCACCATCGGCGTGGACGGCCGGTACGCCCAGGGCGTCGCCGCCGGCCGGTTCGCCAAGACCTCCTGCGAGTACATCGGCGCGACTGCCCGGTCCGCCCGCCGCGCCGCTCGGGTCGCCGAGTGCGACCGGCTGCTGGCAGTCATCGACGCCGACCTTGGCGCGGTGGACCGCGAGCGGGCGTCCGTCGAGGCGCTGCTGGCGGCGGTGGACGCCGCCGCCGGGCACCTGCCGGCGCCCGCGCCGGTCCACACGGCGCTGCGCGAGCTGGACCGGGCGGCCGCGACGCTGCGTGCCCGGCAGGAGGCCAGCGCTGCCGCCGCCGCCCGCCTCGACCAGGCCCTGGCCGAGCGGGCCGCCGCCGCGGCCGCGCTGCGCCGGAGCGCGGCCGAGCGGTCGCTGCCGGTCGACCGGCTCGACGACACCGCCGAAGCGGTGAGCCGCTTCGAGAAGCGAGGCGTACGCCTGGAGGGGGCGCGGACAGCCGCCATGCGCGCCGCGGAGCAGGAGGACCAGGCCCGGCAGCGCCACGACGAGGCCGTCGACCGGTTCACCGCAGCGGCGGAGACCGCTCGCACCGCCCGCGCGCGGCACCAGGAGAAGGCGGAGGCGTACCGGACGTTACGCGACAGCGTGGGCGCTGACGCGGAACAGGTACTGGCCGACGTGGCCCGGACCGCCGACGCGATCGTCGAAGCGGAGCAGACCGTCGAGCAGGCCCGTACCGCATTCGGCGCCGCCCGGGAGCAGCGGGTCGCCGCGCTGACCCGGGTGGAACTGGGTGAGCAGGCCCTGACTGCCGCCGTCACCGAGGCGCAGCACGACGCCCAGCGGCTGCGCCCGTACGCCCAGCCGGACCTGTTGGGTCTGTTGCGCTGCCCCACCGACCTACGCTGGCCGGCGCAGACCCCGGACGACGAGCTGCATCCGCAGGTGGCAGCCCTGCACGAGGCGATCCTCGCGGCCACCCGGGAGTTGAGCCCCACCGAGACATCGCTGAAGCAGAGCGCCACCCGGCTCACCGGCGCGCTGACCGATCTGCAGGCGCAGCTTCCCGCCGCCGGCCTCGACCACCGGCCCGAGTGGGACACCGACGACGGGGTGATCGTGGTCCGGGTCGCCGACGAGCAGGGCCTCACCCCCGTCGCCCACTTCGCCGACCGGATCGCCCGCGAGCGTCGCGACCAGGAGCAGCTATTGACCGACTCCGAGCAGCGGGTGCTGGAGGACGCCCTGCTCGGGCAACTCGCCCGGCAGATCCACTACCGCACCATCGAGGCTCGCGACCTGGTGGCGGCGATGGACAGCCAGATGCGCGCTCGGCGCATGTCTTCGGGGCTCACCGTTGGCGTCGGCTGGCGGCTCGCCGACGACCTCGACGCCGAGCAACGCGACGTCTGCAAGCTCCTCGAACGCGACCCGGCCCGGCTCGGGCCGGCCCAGCTCACCACCATGCGCCGGCACTTCGCCGCCCGGATCAAGACGGCGCGGGCCAGCGCGCCCGAACGGCCCTACCGGGAACTGCTCGGCGACGTCCTCGACTACCGGCAGTGGCGGACGTTCGCATTCACCCTGCACCGGCCCGGCGGCGGCACGGAGGCGCTGACCCGGGCCCGGCACAGCCAGCTCTCCGGCGGCGAACAGTCAGTCTCCCTACACCTGCCGCTGTTCGCCGCCGCCAACGCGCTGTTCGGTTCGGCGCGACCCGACGCACCCCGGCTGCTCGGCCTCGACGAGGCGTTCGCCGGCGTGGACGATACCGGCCGGGGTGAGCTGATGGCGCTGGCGAAACAGTTCGACCTGGACCTGTTCATGACCGGCTACGACCTCTGGGCCACCCACCCGGCGGTCAGCGGCGCCGCCCACTACGACCTGTCGCACTCCGCGGTGGAACACGCCGTGTCCACCGTGCTGCTGGTCTGGGACGGCTCGACCAACATCGCCGATTTCGACGGAACCCTGGCCCGGGCGCTCGGCTCCCCGGAGACCCGCCGCGCCCCCGGTGATCCGGACGGAACTGACCGGAGCGGCGTCCTGCTCGACCTCGCAGGCGAATGACCGACGGTCGCGGCGAACCGCCGTCGGATCGGGCCGCAGCACACCCGTCGCTCGTGCCGACCGGGCGGCACCGGCCGGACGGTCCGGCGGATCTCGTGGATCAGCCCGGCTGGCGGCGGTTGCTGGCGGCCGCCCGGCGCAGTATCGAACGCACCGGTGGCCGGCTCGACACCACCGTGACGCTCGCCACCCCCACCGACGACGAACGTCTCCTGGTCATCGGCATCACCGGCACCCACCGCTCCGCCGCTGCGGCCCGTCTCAGCGTCCGACTCAGCGACGTGGACGACCACCTACGCGCCGCCCACGGAGTCGGCCTGATCGAGGTGCTCGCCGCGACGGCCCCGCTGCGTAACCGACCGTCCGACCTCAAACGCGAGGCGGTGGCCCGCGACGCCGTCCTCGCTGTGGCCAACGACGGCCGGCACGCCAACACCGCGTGGTACGCCGAATGGCTCGACGGCCTGCGCCGCGACGGCACCCTGACCCGCGTCGTCCGCACCGGACTGCCGTTCGATGACGTGATCCGCGTTCTGGACGCGCTGCCCGCGGCCGGCGAGCCGATACCGGTCTTCGCCGACCGGGTGCTGGAGGACACGAAGGCCCTCACCGACGGGCCGCTGCGCGGGCTCGTCCTCCGTGCCGTCGCCACCTGGCAGCAGACGGCGCTCCCGGTCGACGGCGAGCGGGAACGGGCGTTGTGGGAATCGGTTGGTCTGGTCCCGGACGACCTCGCCAGCCAGGTGCTGGTGCTCAACGTACCGGCCACCGGCGGCCTGCTCGGGCGGTGGCTCACCGAGGCCGCGCAGGCCGGTGTGCCGATCCGGGTCACCCTGCACCAACTGCGCCTGGCACCGCTGACGCTGAACTGCGGCGAGGTCTACGTCTGCGAGAACCCTGCCGTGCTGCGCGCGGCCACCACCGCGCTCGGCGCCCAGGCCCCACCGCTGATCTGCACCGAAGGGGTGCCGTCGGTCGCCGTCCACACGCTGCTACGTGCCGCTCAGGGAGCGGTGATCCGATGGCGTAACGACTTCGACTGGACCGGCGTACGACTGACGGCGGCGGCTCTCCAGCGGTATCCGGGCGCGGTCCCGTGGCGGATGGCCGCAGCTGACTACCTGCCGGTGGCGGGCATCGGCACGGCACTGCTCGGTACGCCCACCCGGACGCCGTGGGACGAGTCGCTGGGCGAGGCGATGCGGCGCACCGGCCGAGCGGTGATGGAGGAACGGCTGCTCGATCGGCTCATCGCCGACCTACGCGCGGCCGAAGCCAGATAGCGGCTGGCAGGCGTTGCTCGTGAGTTGCACGCGGTTGCTTCCCGGTCCGAGGCGACACGGGCGCAGGCGTTGACCGAGCGGGGCGAGCAGCTGCGGGCGTTTCGTGCGGCCGGATGGCGGCCGGTGGATCTGCAGCGGGTCCCGGGATACAGCCGGGAAACTGTCCGTCAGGCGCGGGATCTGCACACCTGGCTCGACGCCGACCTGCTCCGGCGGCTCTGGCCCACCCGCCGGCTGCCGGGCCCTCGCAAAGGGTTCCGGCCCGAGCCGGACACCGAGGCCGGCCGAAGCGGTCTGGTCGTATCGTTGCGATGGTGAATCCGGCCAGTCGCCCCCCTCGCCACGCCGCTCTCCGCGGCGTCGTGTCGTGGTTCTGGTTGAGCCATCTCACCGGGCAACCGGGAGCGCACGTCGTGCTACCGAATGGCCGGGCACAGATCGTTGTCGACCTCCACGGCGGCACAGCGCTGCTGGTGGGCCCGCGTACGACCAGCGCGCGGGTGGAGATCTCCGGCACCACCGCAGGGCTGGCCCTCACTGCCGTCGGCCTGTCCCGCGTCGTTCAGGTGCCGGCTCACGAGCTGGTCGACGAGGTCGTTGACCTCCACGACTTCTGGGGTGGCAGTCGCTGGCTTCGGCGTCTCGAACACGCCCGCTCCGCTGAGGAGCTGTTGTCCGGCCTGGAGCGGGAGACCGTGTGCCACCTTCGGCCTGCGGCCCCGGATCCCCGGCTGGTCGCGGCCGAGCAGGCCATCCGCCGCGGCGTCGCGACAGGCTCCATCGCCGATGCAGTCGGGGCCGACCGGCGCTGGCTGGTGCCGAGGTTTCGCCAGGTCGTCGGCGTCGCGCCCAAGCACTACCAGCGAATCCTCCGCTTCCAAGCGGCACTGGGCGGCTTGCGGGTCGCGGATCCCGCGCAGCTCGCCGCCATTGCCGCCGATGCTGGCTACGCTGACCAGGCGCATATGTCCCGCGAGTTCACCGAGATGGCGGGAATCGCGCCCAGCCGGCTCCGCGGCGCGGCAACGGCCCAGATCAACCATGTGCCCCTGGATCTCGCCGGGGCCTGGACCGGCATCAACGGTCGTGGCTCAGCACGTTGATCACGTTGCCGTTCGGATCCTCGACGAAGAACCGGCGTACGCCCCAGCTCTCGGTGCTCAGGGGATGGACGATCCGGAACCCACCCGCCACCAGTCGGTCGTGGACATGGTCGACGTCCGCGACCTCGATCGTCGTCACCGGGCGAACCGGCGCCGTCGGGTCCTTCCGGATGAGGATCACCTGGTCGTTGGCAGCCGTTGGGGAGACGAAGGTCATCACCCACTCCAGATCCATCGCGAGTTCCAGCGAGAAGTGGTCCTCGTAGAATCGCACCGAGCCGTCGCGGTCGACCAACGGCAGGTCGGGAACGATCCGGGCCACAGACGCGGCTCCGGCACCCTCGGCGTCGATCGGGGGTACGGCGATGCCGCTCAGACGATTTCGGATCTCGTCATCGGAGAGCGACTCCGTGACGTGACTGACGATCCACAGGTGCCCGAAAGGGTCCTCAAGACGACCCTCGCAGCGTCCATAGGGTCGGTCCTCGACCGGCACGATCACGACCGCACCGTGCTCGACCATCCGCTCACCTTGCCGCCGAGCGTCCGGCACGGCAAGCGTGAGGAGCGTCGGGGTCCCGCCAACCGCCGCCGGACTCAGCAGACCCCACCCGGCAACCTCCGCGGTGAGTGAGAACCGCGCCTCACCGACGGCCAGTTCCGCGTGTGTGACGGAGCCGTCCCCGAGCACGAACCGCGCCACGACGTCCGCTCCCAGGGCTTTGCGATAGAAGGTGATGGCCGCGTCCGGATCAGGGACCACCAACCGTGGCGTCATCGTCGTCGTCATGCACCCACTGTCGCTGCCTGTCGACCCCAGGTCTTGAAGATTCTGTCGGGATCAGAGGCCGGGCGGGGACCGGACCGCCACCGTGATCTCGCGATCGGGCTGAGGACAAACGCTCGACGTGGCTGCCCTCGCCGGCCGGTGTCAGAATGGCGCGATGACGCTTCGAGGGACGAAACACGCGGCGGTCCTCGGACTCGGGCTCGTGGTCCTGGTCGCGGGCGGTTGCAGTGGTGGATCGGACACCACCGGCGCGCCACCGCCGGCGGCCACGAGCAGCGCCAACGCGTCGTCGCCAGCGGCCACGAGCAGCCCCAACGCGTCGTCGCCAGCCACCGCCTCACCTGCGCCGCAGCCGAGCACTTCGGCGAGCGCCACGACGACCCCCGGCGCCGCACCGAGCGGGAGCGAGAAGCCGTCCGCGGGCAGCGACGGCATGCTCAAGAACGGCGAGTCCGGCCCGGAGATCGTGGCGCTCCAGCGGCGGCTCGCCGAACTCGGCTACTGGAACGGCACCGCGGACGGGGAGTTCGGACACCTCACGACGCAGGCCGTGTACGCCTTGCAGAAGGCCGCCGGGATCGGCCGCGACGGCGCCGTCGGTCCGAAGACGCGCAAGGCGCTCGACCAGGGTGTCCGGCCGAAGGCGAAGAGTAGGAGCGGTCACCGGATCGAGATCGATCTCAAGCGGCAGCTTCTCATGATCGTCGACAACGGCCGGGTCACCAGGACCTTCAACACGTCAACCGGTTCGAACGAGAACTACCAGCAGGACGGCAACACCTATCTCGCCACCACCCCCACCGGGAAGTTCACAGTCAGCCGTCAGATCGACGGCTGGCGGCACGCCCCGCTCGGTGAGCTCTACCGTCCCAAGTATTTCAACGGCGGCATCGCGGTCCACGGGGCGTACAGCATCCCGCCCTATCCCGCGTCCCACGGCTGCGCCCGGCTGTCCATCGCGGCCATGGACTGGCTCTGGAAGAGCGGTGAGCTCCCGGTCGGCACGTCGGTCTGGGTCTACTGAGGTCACCCGCGCCCTGTCGGTGACCGGGGACGGCCAGAAGAAACGCCCGGCGCACCCGACCCGGTCCGCCGGCGTGCCGCACCGGGTTCAGGAGGGCCGGACTCTGAGCAGGTAGTCGTCGGCGTCCGGGCTCCACTGGAGGTCGACCACACCGGCCGTCGCGGCGGCCTTGCAGAACTGGAGGAAGCTGCGGTAGCCGAGCTTCTTCTCGCTGAAGTCTGGTCGAGCCCGCCGCATCTGGTTCTTCAGCCCGGACAGCGCCACCTCGCCGTCGCGACCGGCGAGGTCCTGCATCACCGAGCGCAGCAGCGAGAAGGCCACCTCCTGGTCCCCGTGCTCGGGTAGCGAGACCTCCGGGTCGCCCTTGGCGGGTCCTTCGGTCAGCTCGATGGCGCGGTTGCGGGCGAGGTGCCGCAGGAGTTCACCGAAGGTGCGGAACCCGTAGTCGGACTGACTGAACGTCGGGTCCTTGCGCAGCAGGGTGCGCTTGAGCTGGGATGCGGTCACCTCGCCGCCGGAGCTGCCCTGCAGGCCGGCGACGGTCTGGACCACCAGGACCACAAGCGACTCGACGTCTCGGGCCGGCTCCTCGGGGACCGGGTGCGGCTCCGGTTCGACCCGTTCGGCCCGCTGCTGTTCCGGGCGGGTCGTTCCGGCGGGTCGCGCTGGTCGGCGTTCGCGTGTCGGCGTGAGGTCGACACCCTCCAGCCGGTCGTAGTACAGGAACTCGTCGCAGGCCGGTGGGAGCAAGGCCGAGGTGGACTTCTCCACCCCCACGCCGATCACCTGCTTGTTGAGTTCGCGCAGCTTGTGCACCAGGGGGGTGAAGTCACTGTCACCGCTGCAGATCACGAAGGTCGAGATGTAGTCCCGTTCGAACGCCAACTCGATGGCGTCGACGGCCATTTTGATGTCGGCGGCGTTCTTGCGCGACACGCCCATCCGCTGCGGGATCTCGATCAGTTCGACGTGGGACCGGGTCAGCATCCGGCGGTCCTCGTCGAAGTACGACCAGTCGGCGTACGCACGCCGCACCACCACCCGCCCCCGCTCGGCGAGCGCGTCGGCGATCGGGCGGAAGTCGAACGTTCCGCTACCAAGGTGGTCCCGTGCCCCCAGCGCCAGGTTCTCGTAGTCGAGGAACAGGGCGATCCGGTCTTCTTGATCCACGGAAGCAGCGTACGCCCGGGGGCGGCTCAACAGGCCGAGGTCACCGGCATGGCAGGCGAAGCGCGGCGGGCGGGCAGGTGCCTCGGTGCCTTAGCCTGGCCCGGTGGCGGAACCCGCGGTGCGTATCGTCGATGCCTGCCTCCGGGACGGTCGGGGCGGCAGTCCGACCGCGGTTGTCGACGAATCCGCCTGGGCGGCCGGCCGGCGGCATCTGATCCCGCCGGCCGAGCGCAGCCAGGTGCCGCTCCGCTTCGGCACGTCACACGCGGTGTTCGTGACCGAACCGGCGGACGGTGACCCGACTCGCCCGGTGGACCTGCGCTTCTTCACCGCGGAGGGGGAACTGCCGGCCTGTGGCCACGGCACCGTGGCGGCCCTGACCTTCCTGGCCGGGCGACGACATCGCGAGGTCCGGCGGCACGTCGGCCACCGGTGCCAGAGCCAGGACATGAGGTACGAGTTCCAGGTGCGGGTGTCGGGTCGTACCTTCGTCGGCCACGCCACCCCGGACGGCGACCGGTTCCGCGCCGCGTTCGATCCCGGCCCGGTCACCGTACGCGAACCCACCTCGGTCGAGATCGACCTGGTCCTGGCCGCGCTCGGCGTGCGCACCGACGTGGTCGCCCCCGGAGCGTGCGTCGCGTCGCTGGGACGGGCCCGAATGCTGGTCCCGCTGGACACCCCCGAGGCCGTCGCGGCCCTCGCCCCCGACCTGGGTCGGCTCCGCGCCGCCTGCGACCGGTTCGGGCTGCTGGGCTGCTACGTCTATTCGCGGCCGGCGGTCCACCCCTGCCGGAACGACAGGACCCACGCCCGCCGGAGCGGAAATGTGGACGCGGCCGGTCGGCTGACGGCCCGGATGTTCGCCCCGTCGATCGGGGTTCCCGAGGACATCGCCAACGCCAACAGCACGGCCTGTCTCGCCGCCCACCTGGCTCGGCAGGGGGTCACCGACCTGACCGTCGACATGGGTGACGCGCTCGGGAGTCCGGCCAGTGTCACCGCGACCGCACGCCGGGTTCCGACGGGCGTGTCGATCCTGGTCGGCGGCGTGGCCAGCACCGGTCGCACCGGCTGACCGGCGTGGCCGGGCGCGCCGGGACGTCACCGGGATGGTCCTCGACGGTCCGCCGGACTGGTGGATGGCTCGACCAGGCTGGATGTCGCGGTCAGACCCGCCTATCCCCGACTGAGGTCCCCGTGCGGGTGCGGCCGGCCATAGGCGGCGAGGAAGACCCGGACCGCCTCGTCCGCCCACCGGTGCAGCTCCGCCTCTTCGTACGCCTCGCGGACGCCGAACATCGCCTCATTGAGCGGGACCGACAGGATGAGGTAGTTGAGATGCTGTGCGGCGAGTAGCGGATCGGCCGCCACGAGTAGGCCCCGCTCGGCGAGACGCGTGATGACCCCGGCGAGGGTGGCGTGGCCGCGTTCGGGAGCGGCGCGGTGCCAGGCGCGGGCGAGGTCGGGAAAGCGGCCGGCCTCTCCGATAAGCGTCCGGCGCAGCCGGACGAGGTGTGGCCGGGTCACCGTGGTGATGTGCTCACGGGCGAAGGCGCGCAGGTCGCGCGGGAGGTCGTCGGATTCGGCGAGCGCCGACAGGGCGGCCAATCCGGTCCGTTCCGCCTCGGCGATGGCGTCGGTGATGACCGCCATGAAGAGGGCCTGCTTGTCGGCGAAGTGCGCGTACACCGTCACCTTCGACGCGCCGGCCCGGGCGGCGACCCGGTCCACTCCGGCGCCGACGTAGCCGTGCTCCAGGAACTCCGCCAGCGCGGCGGAGAGGATGGCTCGGCGTTTTTCGTCCTTTCTCATCGCCGGACTGTACTGTACTGTTCAGTTCATGCCAAGCGTCACCGCACCGGACGGCACCCGCATCGCGTACGAACGCGCCGGGTCCGGCCCGCCGCTGATCCTCATCGACGCCGCCGGTCACTTCCGGGCCAACAGCCCGCTGGACGAACTCGCCGACCTGCTGACCGCCGACTTCACCGTCTACCGCTACGACCGCCGAGGCCGCGGCGACAGCACCGACACCCCGCCGTACGCGCCCGCCCGCGAGGTCGAGGATCTCGCCGCCCTTGTCGACCACGCCGGGCCGCGGGTCTCGCTGTACGGATACTCGTCCGGCTGCCTGGTGGCCCTGCACGCCGCCGCGGCCGGCCTCGACGTGCACCGGATGGCCCTGCTGGAACCACCCATCGATCCCGCCGAGGACTCGACCGAGCAGCACGCCTTCATCATCAAGCTGCGGGAACTGACCGGTGAGGACGCGGTCTCCTACTTCCTGACCACGATCGGCGTACCCCCGGACATGGTGGACACCATGCGCGGCACCCCGCACTGGCGGGCCATGGTGTCGGTCGCGCACACCCTCCCGTACGACGGTCTGCTCAGCGCGGCTGTCGACGCCGACCTGCTCGCCCGGGTCACCGCGCCGACGCTGGTCCTGGACAGCACGGGCAGCACCGACGATCTCACCGGCATGGCCGCCACCGCGGCGGCCATGCTGCCCAACGCGGTACATCGTAGTCTGGCCGGTGAGTGGCACGGGGTGCCGGCCGCGACCCTCGCCCCGGTCGTGGCGTCCTTCCTGCGCTGAGCGTCGCGACCGCGGCCCGCCATGGCCCTGTCTGTCCGGCTGCGCCAGTCCTGCGAACGCGGGCAGACAGCCGAGGAGGCCACGGATGCCACGATCCGTCGCCTCCTCGGGCCGAGCTGGTGTCAGTGGTGGCGCCGGCCATAGGTGCCGGCCACGAGCGCCACCCCGACCACCGCGAACAGGAGCTGGATGAGCAGCTCGATCCAGTCGATCCCGGGCGTGTCGGCGACGCCGAACGCTCCGGCGACAAGCGTGCCGAGGATCGCCGCGAGCACACCGACCAGCAGGGTGAGGATCAGACCGATCTTCTGCTTCCCGGGCAGGATCAACCGGGCGAGGGCACCGATGATCAGCCCTATGACGATCGCGGTGAAGAAACCGGTGATTTCCACGAGAGCCGTCCTTTCAAGGGGTGAAACGTCGGCTATCTGGTGCCCCAACCCGCGAACCGGCAAAACTGTCGATCGGCACCCGGACCGGATTGTCACACGACTGTCATGGGCTGTCGGGAGGCGCCGCGCCAGATCTGTCAGCGCGGCGCGATCAGGATCGCGTAGTCGGCGGCCGTCAACGGTTGTGTGGTCAGCGACCCGTCCGCCCGAGGCACTCCCAGCGGACGACCGTCGAGCCGGAACGACACGCTCGACACATCGTCCCGGCTGGTGAGCGTGCAGACGACCTGGCCGAAGGCGAGCACCGCATCGCTGCGGCCCGTCCCCTCACCGATCTCGGCGACGCTCACCACCGCGTGCCCGCCCGCCAACTCGATCCGGGTGGCGTCGATGGCCCCCGGCAGGGCGCTGGCGAGTTGCCTGTCACGCTCGGCGGCGGTGGGGCCGGCGACCAGGTCGCGCAGGTGGTTGTCGGCATCGGCCGGATCGGCGATCCGGCGGACCACCGACACCAACTGGTCGTCGCGGACGAAGCAGAGTTCCTCGGTCACCCCGCCCACCGAGGCGGACGGGTCGGCCGTCGCGGTGGCCGACGCGAACACGGGTCCGCGCGGGGGCTGCACCGCACGTGGAGCGTCCTCCGTCGGCACCCCGCATGCGGTCAGGGCCGCGACCAGGACCGCCACAACGGCGTACCCGCGGATCACCGCAGCCCGCCCGGCAAGGCTCATGGCGGGCTCCCGGGCGGCATCATGGCAGGCTCTCCGGCAACGTGACCCGGAAGCGGGCACCGCCGCCGGGTCGATCGGAGACGCCGACCGACCCACGATGCGCGGCCGCGTGCTGGGCGACGAGCGCCAGCCCCAGGCCGGTGCCCTCCCCCGCCCCCCGGGTGTGGGACACCCGACCCCGCACGAACCGGTCAAAGATGGCTTCCCGGTCGCCGGCCGGTACGCCAGGACCCGCGTCGTCGACCTCCAGCACCCCGGTGTCGCCAACCCGGGCCAGCCGTACCGCGACCGGACCCGTCCCATACGTGACGGCATTGTCCAGCAGGTTGGCCAGCACCTGCGCGACCCGCCGCCGCTCCACCCGCCACCGCACGGGTGTTCCCGGGTCCACCTGGACGAGGGAGTCCGGCAGCTCCCGGTCGCGGCATGCCTCGCGGGCCAGATCCTCGACGTCCACCGGCGCGCGGTGCGCCGGCTGATCGCTGCGCGCCAGGTCCAGCAGGTCGTTGACCAGCCGCTGGAAGCGGTCGACCTCGTCGGCCACCAACCGGGCGGCGGTGGCCGTACGCTCGTCGTGGTCGGGTCGGCGGCGGGCCAGGACACTCGTGGCCGCGGCCAGCGTCTGCAGTGGCGACCGCAGTTCGTGGCTGACGTCGGCGGCGAACCGGCGGTCCCGCTGGATGCGCCGGGCGAGCTGGTCCACCATGTGGTTGAACGAGGTGGACAGCCGGGCCAGGTCCGGATCGGTGGCGGGATCCAACCGCGTCGTGAAGTCGCCGGCGGCGATGCTCTCGGCGGCGTCGGTGACCGCTGTCAACGGGCGCAGGCCGTGTCGGGTGGCGTACCAACCGAGCGTCGCGCCCGAGCCGGCGACCACGATGGCCACCGCGGTCAGCACCAGGCCCAGGATCTGGAAGCTCTGCTCCAGGTCCCGCAGCGAGTTGACCTCGTAGTAGGTCGACCCGCGCGACACCGGCACCCCGACCAGCAGGACCGGTTGGCCCTCCACCCGCACCCGCTGCACCGCCGGCTCCCCGCTCTCGACGAGCTGTCGCAGGTCGCCGGGGATGGCGGCGGTGATGCCCGAATCGGGCAGCCGGGCGTACCACTTGCCGTCGCGACGGAGCACCGCACGCCGGGTCCCACCCGTGTCCAGCGTCCGCAGCACCTCGAGAATGTCGGGGTTGTCGGTATCCAGACCGGACTCCACCACGCCGGCGTCGAAATATGCGGCGCGCACCGCGGTACGTTCCCGCTCGGTCAGCAGGGATCGACGGGTCAGCTCGTAGGAGACCAACGCCATCGACGCGGCCAGCACCAACGCGCCGACGGCGAACGCGGCGGTGACCCTGGCTCGCAGTCCGAGGCGTTTCATCGCTGCAGCTTGTAGCCGAGGCCCCGGAGGGTAACCAGGTGGCGCGGGTTAGCCGGGTCCGCCTCGATCTTCTGGCGCAACCGTCCCACGTGGACGTCCACCACCCGCTCGTCACCGCTCTCGTAGCCCCACACGCGTTGCAACAACTGCTGGCGGGAGAGCACCCGGCCGGCGTGCTCGGCCAACTCGCAGAGCAGCCGGAACTCGGTGCGGGTCACCCCGACGGGCCGGCCGGCGCGGCGCACCTCCCCCGCCTCCGGGCTGATCTCCAACTCCCCGAACACCTGCACGGGGATCGGGTCCACCGGCCCGCGGGCCCGCCGGCGCAACGCGCGCAGCCGAGCGGTCAGTTCCTCGATCGCCACCGGTTTGACCACATAGTCGTCGGCGCCAGCCTCCAGCGCGGCGACGACGTCGTGGGTGTTGTCCCGGGCGCTGACCACGACGATCGGGACATCGTCGTCGCGCCGCACCTGCCGGATGCACTCGAAGCCGTCCAAGCCCGGCAGCATCAGGTCGACCAGGACGTAGTCGGCCGGGTCGCGCCGCTGCGCGCGTAACCCCTCCTCGGCGGTCCCCGCACCCCGGGCGAGGTAGCCCTCGTCCTCCAGGGCGAGCAGCATCGCCAGCCGGATGCGGTCGTCGTCCTCGATCACCAGTACGGACGTCATACCCGAATCATGCCCATCGGCTGCTGGCCCACCTAACGGCGTTCGGCGTACGCGAGATCTGTCACGCAACTGTCACACATCCGTGCGGTCGCCGCCAAGCCGAGGCAGCAGGGTGATGGACGACCCGGATTCACCGCGAAAGGGGCAGCAGTGGGTTCGCCGCAACCGCCCGACTCCACCCAGTGCACCGTGCCGTTGGTCGAAGTCTGCGTCACCGACTTCGACCTGGCCCGGCTGCCCGAGACAACGGTGGTGTTCGACCGGCTGATGGTGCTGCGTCCCGGACAGGTGGTGCTGGACCTTTCCGGCTGCGGGCACATCGACGCCGCCGCTATCGGACTGCTGCTCGACGTGCACCGCCGGCTGGTCCGGGCCGGCGGGAGCCTCACCATCCGTGACCCGGGCCCCCACGTCCAGGACATCCTGCGATCCACCGGACTGCACCGGGTGCTACCGATGGTCACCCGACCGGCGCCCGTCGTAGCCGGGTGCGGTACGGCCGGCGCCCTGCCGGCATCGAGTGAACGACCGGGAGGTACGCGGCCATGACCGTGGTTCCGGACGACGAGCGAATGACCCTGATCTGTGACCGATGCGGCGACACCATTTCCGGCACGGCGCGGGTGCTTCCGGACGCCGAGGTCGTCTGGACCCTGGTGTCCGAGCACGGCTGGAGCGGTTCCCCGTTCGCGACGGGCCCGCACCACTGCCCCCGGTGCAGCGTGTTGCCACCGGATCCGCCACTGGCCCGGGCTCGCGCGCAGCACCGCAACCGCAACCGCCTGCGGCACCGCGATCGCGACCGCGGTGGGATCGGCGTCGACCGGATCGCCGGGATCACCGTCGTCACCGCCGCCGGCGACGTCGACGCCGAGTCCGCCGACAGCCTGCGGAACGCGTTGCAGGGGGCCATCCAGGCCGGCGGTCACATCGTGGTCGACCTGACCCGGGTGCATCTGATCGACCCCACCGGGCTGGGGTTGCTCGTCCGGGCCCACCGCGACGCCCGCGACCGCGGCGCCGCGCTGGCGCTCGCCGCACCATCCCGATTCGTCCGGACCGTCCTGCACACCATGCGCCTGGACGGCGTATTCCCGATCTTCGACAGCCGCGCCGAGGCGCTGGCCCGGATCTCCCGACGGCGCGCCGCGTTCGGGTCGAGCACCGGCACCCGAGCTACCGGGCGGCGGACGAAACCCGTGGCCGTGTCCCGGCCCCGGAGTTCGACTCCGGTCGATCCGCCCCGCATCGCACCGTGACCCCTCACCACGGAGAGGACATATCTCGTGGTCATGCCCTGGCCGATGCCCGATGACCGGTACTGGCCGTCGGAGCCCGTGCCCCCCGAGCCGGACGCCGGAGACATGCGGCTCGCCGCGTCGGTCGCGCACTGGCTGAACACCGACGACGCTACCCGGGAACAGCGCATCACCGTGACGGTCCAGAATCGGGTCGTCATCCTCACCGGCGTGGTGGCCGATCGGCAGGTCCGGCAGGTCGCCGGCAACCTGGCCTGGTCGGTGCCCGGGGTGTTCGACGTCTGCAACGCGCTGCGAAGCTCCGACGGCCGGCCGATCCGGTAGCCGGGTCGGGCGCCTGTTGCGTCCGAACAGATATTCTCTCGACGATCCTCGATGGCTACGGTCCGCAGTAGACGGGTCGCAATGTCGCTGCCCGTCGGACACTGCCGAGAGGATCGCAGATGTTCAACGGGCATCGTTTCGGGCGGGGCGCCGGTCGTGCCGCCATCGCCACCCTCACAGCGTTGGTCACCGCGGTGGCCGGGATGTCACCCGCGTACGCCGAGGACGATCGGCCGATCAAACGGCCGAAGCCCGTAGCTGGCGCGAGCGCCGGCCAGGCGGGCCTCAAGACCTTCGCCACCCAGGAGGCCGTCGCGCGGATGGCACCGTACGGGTCAGTCGACCCGGGCGAGTACGGCGACGCCCTGGCCGACCTCAAGGGCCTGCGCGGGACCGGATCGCGGTGGCACGAGGTTACCGACAAGCCGTACGACGCCGACGACCCGAACTACCGTGACCCGCAGTACTCCAACTCCGGTGGCGGCTGGGGCAACGTCGCCGGCCGCGTCACCGGCCTGGCCGCCGGCAAGGGATGGATGTTCGCTGGCGGCGCCAACGGCGGTGTGTTCCGCAAGCGGCTCGGAACCGGTGGCTCCTGGCAGCCGATCTCGGACGGCGTCCTGGCCCTGTCCACCGGCGACCTGGTCTACGACGCCGAACAGGACACCCTCTGGTACGCCACCGGCGAGGCGAACACGGGTGCCACCACCTACACCGGGGCCGGCGTCTACCGGCTCCGCAAGGCCAGCAGGTCCACCGGCTTCACGCAGGCCGACCGGGTCGGCGGGGACGAGTTGGAGTCACGCAGCATCAACCAGCTGAAGTTCGACGGGCACGGTTGGGTATACGCTGCCACCAGCCGCGGGTTGTGGCGCCATTCCACCGATCCGAAGCGGCACAGCGAGCGGTGGCAACTCGTCTTCCTGCCGAACCCCGCCTCGGACACCGACATCACCAAGCCGTACGACAACATCGTCAACGACGTACTGATCCAGCCCGGGTCCCGAGGCAGGACGGTGCTGGTAAACGCCGCGTGGCGGTCGGGGGCCGCGTACAACGGCTACTATCTGTCCACCCGGGGTGGGCGGGCCGGCAGCTTCGTCCGGGTCAACCTGGCCGGCGACATCGACAACGCCGACGTGGGCAACGCCGAGTTCTCCGCCTCCGCCAACGGCCGGCACCTCTACCTGGTGCAGTCCAGCCCGGCCGGGTTGGCCGCCGGAGCAAGCTCGCTGTCCGGCGTGTACCACTCGGTCAACGGTGTGCTGGGTCCGTGGACCCGGGTCGCCGACTCGACCGAACTGGAGAATTCGGGCTCGGCCATCGGTGTCGACCAGGGTTACCCCGTTGGCGTTCAGACCTGGTACAACAACTTCATCGAGGTGGACCCGACCGATCCTCGACACGTCTACGTGGGCCTCGAAGAGGTCTACGAGACCGAGGACGGCGGCGCGAGTTGGAAGACGATCGGGCCGTACTGGAACTTCTCGCTTCCCTGCTTCGACCCGTCGGTGCCGTCCGGTGGTTGTCCGTCGACCACCCACCCCGACCAGCACTCGATCGCCGTCGTTGGCGGCACGGTTCTGATCGGCAACGACGGCGGGGTCTACTCCCGACCGTTGGCCCCCGCGGCCAGCCGGGAGGATACCGCGGGGCACGCCGTCGACTGGACCAACCACAACTCGACCCTGCGGACGTTGCAGTACTACTCAGTCGGTACCGGTCGGGACCCGAACGGTCGTGGTCACACCGTCGCCGGTGGCCTCCAGGACAATGGCGGCTCGCTGCTGCGGGGCGGCGCTCGCGAACTTGTCGGTCCGTTCGGCGGGGACGGTGGTGACATCATCGTGAACCCGCGAAACGGTTGCGAGATCCTCGACGAGTACGTCTTCCTGGCGCTGTGGCTGACCAAGAACTGCGGCCAGAGTGACGGCACGACCAGCGCGATCTTCGACATCACGGTGCCGGACGTCAACGCGCGGTTCACGGCGCCATTCCGCGTGATCCGTGGATCGAGGAATGTCCGCGACGGTGCGAGCGAGCGGTGGGTGGCCGGCGGCAACTCGTTCTGGCGGCACGATCTGGCGTTCGGCTACACGCCGGCGGAGGCCGACGCCGAGGAGTCAAACGGCTGGCAGCGCCTATACCAACTCGATGACACCGGCGCCCGGTTGATCGTCGGGATGGACGCGGTGGCCGACCCGACGGCACCCGCCGACCCTGCGAAGGACACCTACCTCGCCGCCTGGTGTGGGCAATCCAATTGCAACAGCGCCGGCTTCACCCGCGGGGTGGTGACCAACTGGGGCGGCGCCTGGATCGACCTGGACCTGACCGGTCTGCCCAACCGCTTCCCGAACGCCGTGGCCTTCGACCCGAACGATCGGACGAACTCCACCATCTATCTGGTCTTCAACGGCTTCAACCGGCGCTTCATCGAGGGTCCGGGAGCTGGCGTCAAGCACGTTTACCGGGGCAAGCTCGCGAAGACCGCCGGCGGGGTCTCGGTGGACTGGACCGACCTGTCGGTCGGCTTCCCGGACGTGCCCGCCACCGACGTCGTGGTGGTCGGCGACAAGCTCGTCGTCGGCACGGACCTCGGGGTGCTGGTCGCCGACCGGCGCGCCGGACCGGACCGGATCACCTGGCGGCGGGTGGGCGCGAATTCCGGCAGTTCGCGGTACGCGTTGCCGCTGACCGCCGTGTTCGACCTGCATGTCAGCGGTGACGGCAACCTGTACGCCGCGACCCACGGGCGCGGTATCTGGAAAACCCCGCTGCGGGACCTGTAGGCATCGGCGACGGGTCCACCCGGGGCGACCGGGTGGACCCGTCACGATGGCCCGGACCGGCACCTGGGTGCCGCGCCCGCAGCCGACCGCCCCGTTCCTCGGAGGGTGGCTACCGCATTGTGAGCGAGTGACCGGTCCGGGGCTGTCGGCGACATCCCGGTGTTGACCGCGCATGCCGTCCGCTGACCGTCCGCTCGACGTCCGGAGGCGCTCGGCCTCGGCGTTCGCACACGTTCCCAGGCAGTTCGATGGGTGGCTCCCGTTGCTACCGGCCTCGATATGGTGCAGTCTGTAACCGGTTTCAGGAAGGCAGCTCGGCAGGCGCCGACCCGCCCCCACGGCGCGTCCGATTACATCGAGGAGGGCCCATGAAACGATGGAGATCCACGATCGCGGTCGTGGCGGTGCTCGCGGTCGCGTTGACCGGGTGCGGCCGGGACGAGAACGGCTCCGGGGGTGGCGACCAGCCGGCCGGCGAGGAGATCTCGCAAGGCAAGGCGACGGGTGAGATCACCGTCTGGGCCATGGGCGCCGAGGGCGAGAAGCTGAACGCGCTGGCCGACGACTTCACCAAGGAGAACCCTGAGGCGAAGGTCAAGGTGACGTCGTTCCCGTTCGACGCGGCGCACGACAAGATCGCCACGTCTATCGCCGGTCGACAGACCCCGGACGTGAGCATGATGGGGTCGACCTGGATGGGCGAGTTCGCCAAGGCCGGCGCCTTCGATCCCGTGCCGACCGGCCTGTTCGACAAGAGCACCTTCTTCGAGGGCGCGTGGAACACCGCGGTCGTCGACGACACCGCCTACGGCGTCCCGTGGTATGTCGAAACCCGCCTGATCTTCCATCGGAAGGACGTCGCCGCCACGGCCGGTGTGCAGAAGCCGACCAACTGGCAGGAACTCACCGAGTTCGCCACCGCCATGAAGGACAAGGGCGGTGCCAAATGGGGTATCACTCTCCAACCGGGCGGGCCCGGCACCTGGCAGTCGTTCATGCCGTTCGCCTGGCAGGCCGGCGCCGACATCATGCGGGACGACGAGTTCACCCTGGACACCCCGGAGATGCGGAAGGCGCTGGAATACTACGCCTCCTTCTTCAAGCAGGGCCTCTCGCCCGCTCAGGTCGCACCAGGTTTCCAGGAGTCGGGCTTCATCAGGGGCGAGGTCGGCGCGTTCGTGTCCGGCCCGTGGCACATGGGCATCCTGCGCGAGCAGGGTGGTGCCGCCATCGAGGGCAAGTGGGACGTCGCCCAGATGCCGAAGGAACAGGCCGGCACGTCGTTCATCGGCGGCTCCGACCTCGTGGTCTACAAAGACACCAAGAACCGTGACACGGCCTGGAAGTTCGTCCAGTTCCTCACCACCCCGGCCGCCCAACAGAAGCTGTACGACCTGGTCGGCAGCCTGCCCGCGGTGACCGAGACCTGGCAGTCCGGCAAGCTGGCCAGCGACCCGCTCCTGGCTGCCTTCGGCGAACAGCTCAAGGACGCGAAGTCACCGCCGGCCATGGCCACCTGGGAGCAGATCGCCGACATCATCGACGGCGCCATCGAGAAGGTGGTCCGCGGAGTCGCCGATCCCGCGACCGCCGCCAAGGAAATGCAGTCCAAGGCGACGTCCATCGGCACCGGGAACTGAGATGGCGACCGCCACCGCGCAACCCTCCGCGCGTACCGGCGGCAACCGGGCCCCGCGACGGCCGCGACGGCCGCGCGGGGTACGCCGCGAAGGCATCGCGGGTTGGGGCCTCGCGCTCCCATTCCTGATCATCTTTGCGGTGTTCATGGTGGGGCCGGTGTTGGCGTCGTTCGCCATGAGCTTCACCGACCTGCGTAGCGCCGACCTTCGCAACCCGCTGGGGGTCAACCTGGTCGGCCTGGACAACTACGCCCGGCTGTTCGGTGATGACACGTTCCGGCAGACCGCCATCAACACCGCGTACTTCGTGGTGGTCGGCGTACCGCTCACGATGGCCCTCGGGCTCGCGGCGGCCGTCGGTCTGGACGCCGGCATCTCGAAGTTCCGGACGTTCTTCCGGGTCGGCTACTACCTACCGGTGGTGACAAGCATCGTCGCCGTCGCGGTGGTCTGGCGGTTCCTGCTGGAGCCGGAGACCGGGATCGTCAACACGGTGCTCGGCTACGTCGGCATCGACGGGCCCGTCTGGTTGGGCGATCCGGACACCGCGATGCCCTCGCTCATCGTCATGGCGGCCTGGCGCAACCTGGGCTTCCTCATGGTCATCTTCCTGGCCGGCTTGCAGGCCATCCCCGGTGACCTGTACGAGGCGGCGGCCATCGACGGCAGCGGCGCGTGGTCCCGCTTCCGGCACGTCACGTTGCCGCTTATGCGACCCACCCTGCTCTTCGGCGGCGTCATCACCGGAATCGGTTACCTCCAGTTCTTCGAGGAGCCGTTCGTGATGACGAAGGGCGGGCCGCTGGACAGCACGTTGTCCGTGGCCTTCTACACGTACAACCAGTTCGGTTTCGGCAACTACAGCTACGCCGCTGCCATCAGCTATGTACTGTTCGCCGCCATTCTCCTGTTCACCCTGGTGCAGTTCCGGCTGCTCCGGTCGAAGACGTGAAGGGGCTACCGTGAAGACGACACCGGGTGACCGCGGCCACGTCTGGGTGTACGTGGTCCTCACCGGCGGACTCGTGGTGCTGGTCGGCCCGTTCGTCTGGATGCTGCTCGGCTCGGTCAAGCCCAACGCCGAGATCCGCCAGGTCCCGCCGACGTGGTTGCCGGAATCGCCGACGCTGGACAACTACCGCCAGTTGTTCACCCAGCTCGACTTCCCGATGTTCTTCTTCAACAGCGTCGTGGTGGCCACCGTCATCACCCTCGGCAACCTGGTCTTCTGTTCGATGCTCGGGTATGCGCTGGCCAAACTCCGGTTTCCCGGCAACCGGCTGGTGTTCGGCCTCGTCCTCGGGATGCTGATGGTGCCCGGCATGGTCACCTTCGTTCCACTGTTCATGCTGGTCAGCCAGCTCGGCATGGTGAACAGCTATCCCGGGCTCATCCTGCCCTGGCTGGCCAGCCCGTTCGGCGTGTTCCTGATGCGTCAGTTCATTCTGGGCCTGCCGGACGACCTCATCCACGCGGCCCGGGTGGACGGCGCGGGCGAGTTCCGCATCTTCAGCCGGGTCATCCTGCCGCTGTGCGGCCCGGCCCTGGCCACCCTCGGCATCCTGACGTTCCTCTCCTCCTGGAACAACTTCCTCTGGCCGCTTGTCGTCGCGCAGTCCGAGGACAGGTACACCCTTCCCGTGGCGCTGGCGCTCTACGCCATCGGGGAGAACAACACCCGCTACGGGCTGTTGATGGCCGGCTCGGTCGTGATCATCGTGCCGATCCTGGTCGTCTTCGTGCTTTTGCAGCGGCATTTCGTCAAGGGCATCGCCATGACCGGCCTCAAGTGAGGAGCCCGCAATGCGATCCATCCCCCGGCTGACCGTCGCGACAGTCGCGTGTGTCGGCCTGCTCGTCAGTTCCAGCACAGTCGCGGCGGCGGCACCCGGCGCTGATCCGGCCTCCGCCGCCGACCGGCGGACCGTACTGCGCCAGTACGCCGCCGACACCTGGCGTTCGTTCACCGCCATGGTCGACCCGCGCACCGGCCTGGTCGCCGACAACATCGGCGGTGACCTCGACCCGGCGGACCGGTCGGCGTACACCTCGCCGACAAACGTGGGCTCGTACCTGTGGAGCACCGTGGTGGCCCGGGAACTCCGGCTCATCCCGGCCGGTGAGGCCCGTGCCCGCGTCTCCCGCACCCTGGACACGCTGGCTCGCCTCGAAATCCACAAGCCATCGGGCATGTACTACAACTGGTACGACCCGGCCACCGGCGCCAAGCTCACCACCTGGCCGGTCGACGGCAGCCCTGTTCACCCGTTCCTGTCCAGCGTGGACAACGGCTGGCTGGCCACCGCGCTGGTGATCGTCAAGGACCAGGTGCCGGAGCTGGCCCGACCGGCCGACGCGCTGCTGCGCCGGATGGACTTCGGCTACTACTACAACCCGGCCGAGCGGCAGATCCGCGGTGGCTTCTGGGTGGCGGCACCGCCGGGTTGTTCCACCCCCGGCAACTACCGGGGCGGCGCGGAGGTCTACTACACCTGCCACCACTACGGTGCTTTCAACACCGAGCCGCGGATCGCCAGCTATCTCGGCATCGCCGCCGGCCAGATCCCACCCGAGCACTACTTCGGGACCTTCCGCACCTTCGCTCCGGAAGGCTGCGACTGGGCGTGGTCGGAGCAGCGCGCGGTCGGCGAGTGGCGGACCTACCTGGGGGTACGCACCTTCGAGGGCGCGTACCGCTACCGCGGCATGCAGTTGGTGCCCACCTGGGGCGGGTCGATGTTCGAGGCGCTGATGGTCCCGCTGTTCGTCCCCGAGGACAAGTGGGGCAAGCGGAGCTGGGCGCGCAACCATCCGACGTACGTCCAGGCGCAGATCGAACACGGCATGCGCGAGGCGGGTTACGGCTACTGGGGTTTCTCGCCGTCGAACAACCCCGCCGGCGGCTACCGGGAGTACGGCGTGGACGCGATCGGGATGGACGCCGCCGGGTACACCTCCGACCAGGAACGCACAGGCGTCGACTACGGATACGGTGAGTGCCGGCCGGCGCAGCCGCTGCCCACCGAGTACGGGCAGGGCGTGGTCACGCCGCACGCGTCGTTCCTGGCGCTGCGGTACGCCGAGGACGAGGCGCTGCGGAACCTGGCGAACCTGCGGCGCGACTTCGACGCGTACGGGCCGGGCGGCTTCTACGACGCGATAAACGTGTCGACCGGGCAGGCGTCCGAGCGCTACCTGTCCCTGGACCAGGGCATGATCATGGCAGCGCTCGGCAACGCGCTCGCCCACGACGTGCTGCGCGAGCCGTTCAGCACCGGTGACATGGTGCGCCGGGTCGCCCCGCTGATGCGCATGGAGGAGTTCTACCTCCCCGCGCGCTGACCCCATTTCCCGTCGATCCAGGGCAGATGGTCGTGATTGGAGATCCAATCACGACCATCTGCCCTACTAGATCGACGGGGAGGGGGACGGGGGCGCGGGGATTGGGGATCGCCGGTACGGTGGAGCGCCGGTAAGCCGGATCCGGGGGAAGCAGGCCAGCGTGGACCGCACCTTCCAGGTCGATCTCCGAGGCGTGGTCGACCTGCTCAGTCATCACCTGTACGGCAGCCCGCGGGTGTACGTCCGGGAGCTGCTGCAGAACGCGGTGGACGCGATAACGGCCCGCCGGGCGACCGACCCGGACGCCCCCGCGCTGATCCGGATCGAGCCACCCGAGTTGACCGGCGACGGCACGCTGCGGGTGCACGACACCGGCATCGGCCTCACCGAGGCGCAGGTGCACGAGCTGCTGGCCACCATCGGCCGCAGCTCGAAGCGGGACGAGCTGGGCTTCTCCCGGCACGAGTTCCTCGGCCAGTTCGGCATCGGCCTGCTCTCCTGCTTCCTCGTCGCCGACGAGATCCGGGTGCTGACCCGGCACGGCGACGAGCCGACGGTGCGCTGGACCGGGTACGCCGACGGCCGGTACGCGGTGGAACCGGCCCCACCGGGCGAGGGCCGCACCGCCACCGGCACCACCGTGATGCTGCTGCCGCGCCGGGACGCCGACCAGTGGTTCACCACCCCGACGGTCACCGATCTGGCCCGGTTGTTCGGCTCGCTGCTGCCGGTCACCGTCCGGGTCGGCGACGTGCCGACCACCGCCGGCCCGCCGCCCTGGCCCACCACGCCCGGTGCGCCGGTGGACCGGCCGGCCCTGACCGCGTACGCCCGCGAAATGCTCGGCTTCGATCCGTTCGACGTGGTGCCGCTGTCGGTACCGGAGGCCGGCCTCACCGGGGCTGCCTTCATCCTGCCGACGGCGGTGAATCCGGCGGCGCGGGCCGGACACCGGGTCTATCTCAAGCGCATGCTGCTCACCGAGCACGCCGACGGCCTGCTGCCGGACTGGGCGTTCTTCGCGCACTGCGTGGTGGACGCCAGCGAGTTGCGGCCCACCGCGAGTCGGGAGGCGTTGTACGAGGACAACCTGCTTACCAGCACGCGGGAGGCGCTGGGCGACCAGATCCGCGGGTGGCTGGTCCGGCTCGCCAAGCATCAGCCGCGCCAGCTCGGTGACTTCCTCAGGGTGCATCACCTCGGGGTCAAGGCGCTCGCCCTGCACGACGACGAGATGCTCCGGCTGGTCGACAAGTGGTGGCCGATGGACACCAACGTCGGCACCGTGACGCTTGCCGAGTTCCGGCAGCGACACGGCCTGATCCGCTACGCCGCCAGCCTGGACGAGTTCCGCCAGCTCGCCGCGGTGGCCGCCGCGCAGGACCTGCCGGTGGTCAACGCCGGCTACACGTACGACACCGAACTGATCGAGCGGCTGCCCATGGTGGACCGTTCGGTCCTTATCGAACGGCTGGAACCGAGCGACCTGACCACCCGGTTCGAGCATCTCGATCCGCAGGTCGAGCTGGCGTTGCGCCCGTTCCTCGCCAATGCGCAGCGAGCGTTGGAGCGGCTCGGCTGCGAGGTGGTGATCCGGGCGTACGACCCGGTCTCCCTGCCGGCGCTCTACCTGATCAGCCGTACCGCGGCATTCAACGACCAGCTCGCGGCAACCCGCGACCGCGCGGACGAGGTGTGGGGCGGGGTGCTCGACGCGCTGGCCGCGTCCGCTCCGCCGGACCGCCCGCAACTGGTGCTCAACCACCGCAACCCGCTGGTCCGCCGGATCACCACGCTCGGCGACCCGCAGCTGGTCGGGCTCGCTGTCGAGGCCCTGTACGGGCAGGCACTGCTGCTCGGGCACCATCCGATCCGGGCGGCCGACGCCGCCCTGTTGAACAGTTCCTTCCTCGGCCTGCTCGGCCGGGCCGTACCGGAACGGGAGTAACCTCCTTCATGAGCGATGAGGACCTGTGGCGAACGCTGCGCGAGGTCAGCAACATGCCGTACGGCGCGGGCCAGATCGCCGCGCTGGAACAACTGATCCGCCGCGCCGACGCCAGCGAGGACCGGGAGTTGGCGTTCGCCGTCCGCATGGAGGCGACCACCGGGTACGGCTACGGGGGCGAGCCGGCCAAGTCCTTCGTGACCTTCTCCTGGTGCCTCGCCGAGTTCGACCGGGATCCGCAGCCCTATCACGAGCGCTACACCCACTATCTGCTGTGGTTCTTCAAACACATGGTCAACGCGATGTTGACGTTTCCCGAGGTACCGTTGGACCGCACGTACGCGGTGCTGGACGACATGGAGCAGCGGTACCGCGCGGGAGGGCACAGCCTCCAGGCCGTTTACAAGCACCGCTACCTGGTCGCCGACCACGTGGGCGAGCGTGACAACGCGGCCGAGTGGTACCGGCGGTGGCTGACCACCCCGCGCGACGAGCTGTCCGACTGCGCCGGCTGCGACCCCACCACCCAGGTCAGGAGCCTCGCCGAGGCAGGCCGGGACGAGGAGGCGGTGGCGTTGGCCGAGCCGGTCCTCGCCGGTCGGCTCACCTGCAACGAGCAGCCGCAGGCGATCCTCACCGCACTGCTGCTGCCGTACCTGCGTACCGGCCGGCTGGACGCCGCCCGCGACGCGCACCGGGAGGCGTACCGGCGGGTGCGGGGCAACCTCGCGGACCTGTGGGACATCGGCGACCACGTCGAGTTCTGCACCCTGACCGGGAACGGGGCGCGAGCCGTGGAGATCGTCGAGCGGCACCTGGACTGGCTCGACCGGGCCCCGTCCCCGGCGTCCGCGATGCACTTCGCGGCCACCTCGTCGGCGGCGCTACGCCAGGCGGGTGCCGACATCACCGTGTACCGGCGAGCATCCGGTGACCGGCCGGCCGGCGAGATCCCGGCGGCGGTGCTCGCCAGCGAACTGGCCGACACGGCGACCGCCCTGGCCGCCCGATTCGACGAACGGAACGGCACCACGCACCAGTCGGAGTGGATCGCCCGCCGGCTCGCGGTGACGCCCACCGGCACGCACCTACCGCTCTCGGCCAGCCTCCGCCGGTCGGGCCGCCGGCCGGCGCAGGCCGGCCCGGATCACGCGCCGCCGACCGGCACCGGGCAAGCGGCGCAGGCCGGCCCGGATCACGCGAAGCGGCGGGAGCCGGTGGAGATCCCCGCCGACGCCACCGCCGACGACCTGCTCGACCTCGCCGACGAGTGCTGGCGTACGCATCGGGAGGAGGCGTTTGCCGCCGCGCTTGCCGCGTACGACGAGAAGTTCGCGGACGTCGAGGTCCCGCCACGGACGGCGGCCCGCCGCCTGGAGCTGCGGTGCGCCCAACGCGCCGACGGGGAGGACCGGTCGGCGGCGCTGGCCGCCGGCCGGGCCGCGCTGGCGGCGTTCCAGGACCTGCCGGATCCCGTCCACGCCCAGGTGGTGGCCGGGCGGCTGGGTGTGCTGCTGTGCATGGCGTCCGATGGCGCCGAGGAAGGGCTGGCGCTGGCCCGGGAGTCGGCCGCCTACCTCGACCAGCACGGCGACGTACGGCAACGGGCCGCTGGTCACGACCGCCTGGCCATCGCCTTGATGCACATCGGGCACTGGCCGGAGGCGCTGATCGAGGTGGACCGGGCGGCCACCGAGGCGGAGGTCGACCCGTACCTCGCGGCCCGGGTTGCCCTGCACCGCACCGCGATTCTCGAGCAACTGGCAGACCGGCCGGCGGAGTTCCGGGAGTCGGCCACCGACGCCCGCCGGCGTGGCCGGGAGCTGGGGCTGGACGACGTGCTGACCGCGGCGTGCCTCGCCTGCTCGCGGGCGACCGACGACCCGGAGGAGGCGGTGGACGCCTGTGACGAGGCGGCCGGCGTCGCGCTGCCGTCGGCTCAGTTGCCGGTACGGGTGGCCCGGGGCCGGGCGCTGCTGGCCGCGGGTCGGCCCGAGGAGGCGGTCGACGACCTCGTCGAGGCGGTGACGCTCTGCGTGGAGCAGGGCCAGGAGGGTGATGCCTTCCTGCGCTGGGAACTGGCGAACGCCTACCGGTTGGCCGGTCGGCTCGGCGAGGCCGCCGAGGTGGCCGAGGAGGCAATCATCGGTCTGGACCGGCTCGGCGCCCAGGCCGAGGCGGACCGGTGCCGACACCTGCTGGCCGGCATCTACGAGGGTCTCGGCGCCACCGAGCCGGCACTCGCCCTGCTGGACCAGCTCGCCGACAACCTCGACGGGCCGGACAACCTGCCGCACCGGGCTCAGGTGCTGGAGGAGGCCGGCGGCATCCTTTACGACGCCGACCGCGACGCGTTGGCGGTCCAGCGATTCGCCGCGGCGGCGACCGCCTACCGGTTGGCCGACCTGCCCGTCGAGGAAATGCGGGCGCGCCGCCGGGAGACTTCGGCCCGGTACTGGTCGGGTGACCTGCCGGGGGCGGTGGCTGGCGTCGAGGCGATGGACACGTCGGCGGCGGCGCTCGCCGGGCAACCGGACGAGCCACCGATGCTCACCTACGAGCTGGCGATGGTGGCCGACACCGGGGCCCGCATCCTGGCCGGCGACGGGCGGGAAGGGGACGCACTGGACCGGCTCGCCGGGGTGCCGGACCGGTTACGGTCGATCGAGGCGTTCGGCGAGGCGGCGAATGCCGAACTGCTCGTCGGGGAGCTGCTGCTGCGACGGGGACAACCGGTCGAGGCGGAACGGCTGCTGCGTACGGTGCTCGGCGGGCTGCCCACCGGCAGTCCGCCGGCGGCCCGGGCGGCCGCGCTGCTGGCCCACGCCTTGGACCTGCTGGAACGCTCGGCCGAGGCGCGGGCCCTCCGCCAGGAACACGGCCTCTCCGACGAGTAACCCCGCCCCGCCCGCGTAACCCCGCCGATCTAGGGCAGATGGTCGTGAAAGGATCTCCAATCACGACCATCTGCCCTAGATCGGCGGGGCGGATTGGTGAGCCGCTACTCAGGGTAAACACAGATCATGGCACCTCTCCGTACCTCGCCGCCCCCACCCAGGGCTGATGAGCTACGCCGCTGGACGTTGGACACGGCGACCGAGCTGCGTGGTCTCCGGGCGGGACTGCACGAGGCGTTGACCGGTGAAGAGCTGCTGGCCGGTGAGCGGCTCGACGAGATTCCCGAGTTGGTGGCGCTTGTCGCATCGGAGCTGGCGACAAACGCGCTGCGGCACGGGATCCCACCGACGATCGTGCGCCTCCTCGCCGACGACGACCATTTCTATCTTGTGGTCGCGGACCACGACCTGACGTCCGTACCGGAACTCGCGGACACCCGACCGCTCGGCGCCGGCGGTCGAGGGCTGCAACTGGCCCAGTCGTTCTCGCTCGATGTCGGCTGGTACGCGACCGAGCACACCAAGAACATCTGGGCCTCGTTCCCGCGCCGCTGACCGGGCCGGAGCAGCCAAGACGGCCGTATCGCCAGGCCCGCCAGGCCGCGCAGTGTTGATTACGTCGCCCGCATCCCACCAGGTGAACCGATCGTTGCCCTTCCGGGACCATCCAACCGAGAATTCCTATCGACTAGATAGGGATACCGATGGACGGCGTCACCGCGGACGCCAGCCCTCCTGGAAGGGAAAGCCATGCGCAAGCTCCTACTCCTGGCCCTGGTGGGCCTCGGCGCCCAACTCGTGGACGGCAGCCTGGGCATGGCCTACGGCGTCACCTCCACCACATTGCTGCTGGCCATCGGCACCAACCCGGCCGCCGCGTCGGCGACCGTCCACCTCGCCGAGATCGGCACCACGCTCGCCTCCGGTACCGCCCACTGGCGCTTCGGGAACGTCAACTGGCGGGTCGTCGCGAAGATCGGCATCCCGGGCGCGATCGGTGCGTTCGCCGGCGCGACCTTCCTGGCCAGTCTCTCCACCGACATCGCCGCGCCGGTAATGTCGCTCATCCTGCTCGCCCTTGGCCTCTACATCCTCGTCCGCTTCACCACGTTCGGCCTGCCCACCGACCGGCTCCACAAGCCGCTCCGCAAACGCTTCCTCGCCCCACTCGGCCTGGTGGCGGGCTTCGTCGACTCGACCGGTGGCGGCGGCTGGGGCCCGGTCGGCACCCCCGCCATCCTGGCCAGCGGACGCCTCGAACCTCGTAAGGTCATCGGCTCCATCGACACCAGCGAGTTCCTGGTCGCCGTCGCCGCGAGCATCGGCTTCCTCGTCGGGCTCGGCTCCGAGAACATCGACTTCGCCTGGGTCGCCGCGCTGCTGATCGGTGGCGTGATCGCCGCACCGATCGCCGCCTGGTTGGTCCGGCACATCCCGCCACGGGTCCTCGGCTCGGCCGTCGGCGGCGTCATCATCCTCACGAACGTGCGAACGTTGCTGCGCAGCGACTGGATCGACGCGCCCGACGCCACCCGCTACACCGCCTATGCCGTCATCTACCTCGTCTGGGCGGCGGCGCTGGCGTACTCGATCCGCCAGCACCGTGCCGCCAGCCGGCCGGTTCCGGCCGGATCGCCGACCGACGACCAGCCGGCCCTCGTCGGCCAGCCCGCCAGTCCCGGGCGGTCCGACGGCGCCGAGGGCACCGAGCCGCCGCCTTCCGACCCGCGGGACTGACCGCCCTCCCGTCACCGACGGACATGGGGTACGCCGTCCGACTCCCGAGGCCGGACCGCAGGGCACCGGGTGCGGAAACCACAGTCAGCGGTACGCCGGGTGTGGCGCACCACCGGCGCCACCAACCCGCGTTCATCGCCTCGCGTCGGGGTACTACCCAGGGATGTTCCTCATCTTCGGACTACGCACCAAGGTCAGCCGGCTCGGCGTCGTCAACCGGGTCTGCCGCAACTGCGGCAACCAGGCCGCCCAGGTCATCGACCGCCGGGCCACGAGGTTCAGCCTGTTCTTCGTCCCGCTCATCCCGATCCGGACGCGGTACACGCAGCAGTGCACGTTCTGCGCCGCGCAGTACGGCATCTCCAAGAGCGAGGCGCACAGCCTGCCGGTCGGCTGATCCGCGCGGGTCAGCGCACCGGGGTGTCGGCCAGCTCGGTCGTCGGCACGGCACGGGAGAACCGGATACCCTCGTCGGTCAGCCGCGCGTACCGCATCGTCAGCAGGTCCCGGGGGTAGTTCTGACGCAGCCGCCACGGCGCCCGCGCGCCCTGCTTCGGCAGCGCGTCGACGCTGCGCAACACATACCCGGAGGTCAGACCGATGAGCGGCTCCCGCGCGCCGTCCGGCGGCGCCAACGGGGTGCAGATCTGCCGCCCGGTCCGGTCCAGGTGGCGCAGCAGCCGGCAGACGTACCGGGCCACCAGGTCGGCCTTCAACGTCCAGGACGCGTTGGTGTAGCCGATCGTCATCGCGAAGTTCGGCACGCCGGAAAGCATCATCCCCTTGTAGGCGACGGTCCGACCGAGGTCCACCGAGATGCCGTCCACGGTCACCGTCATGCCGCCCAGCGCCAACAGGTTCAGCCCGGTGGCGGTGACCACCACGTCGGCCGCGAGGTCCACGCCGGACGCGAGCCGGATGCCGGTCTCGGTGAACGTGTCGACCCGGTCGGTCACCACCGACGCGCGGCCACTGGCGACGGCGCCGAACAGGTCGCCATCCGGAGCGACGCAGATCCGCTGGTCCCACGGGTTGTAACGGGGCGAGAAGTGCCGATCGACGTCGTAGCCCGCCGGCAACCGACCCGCCACGCCCCGACGCAGGAACCACCTGGCCAGGCCGGGCGCCCGCCGGGTGAGCCGGTAGCTGGCGGCGCCGAGCAGGACGTTCTTCCACCGCACCACCTGGTACGCGACCCGGGCCGGCAGCCACCGTCGCAGCGCGTCGGCCAGCGCGTCGCGGGCGGGCAGGGAGATGACGTACGTGGGCGAGCGTTGCAGCATGGTGACGTGGGCGGCGCGGTCGGCCATCGCCGGCACCAGCGTCACGGCGGTCGCGCCGCTGCCGATCACCACCACCCGCCTGCCGGTCCAGTCCAGGTCCGCGGGCCAGTGCTGGGGATGCACGAGCTGTCCGGCGTACCGGTCGATCCCCGGCAGCGGCGGCGTGTAACCCTGGTCGTACCGGTAGTAGCCGGCGCAGACGAAGAGGAACGAACAGGTCAGCTCCACCGTCTCGGTGGTGTCGACGCGCCGTGCCCGGACCGTCCAGCGGGCCGCCACGCTGGACCACTCGGCGGCCTCCACCCGGTGCCCGAACCGGATCCGGTCTTCGACGCCGTACTCCCGGGCCGTCTCGCGCACGTAGTCGCGGATCGAGTCGCCGTCGGCGATGGCCAACGGGTCGGTCCACGGCTTGAACGAGTAGCCGAGGGTGAACATGTCCGAGTCCGAGCGGATGCCGGGGTAACGGAACAGGTCCCAGGTCCCGCCGATGGCGTCCCGGGCCTCCAGGATCGCGACCGTCCGGTCCGGGCAGTCCCGTCTGAGGTGGCAGGCGGCGCCGACGCCGGACAGGCCGGCGCCGACGATCAGCACGTCGACGTGCTCGGCAACCATGGGATGCTCCGATCGGAGGGGGCGGACCGGCCCTGCCATCATCACCCCGGCGGCCGGTCACCCGCACCCGGAGGTGGCACCGTCCGGGTCGCGCGGAGCCGGCCGAGCGTGTCTCCCGCCGCCGCGGTGGCCATCGGCACCAGCCGGGTCGAACTCATCACGGCCAGGTCCTCGGCAGGCGTCGTGGCACCGTCGAGGAACCGCAGCACCCGCTCGGCCGGGTTGCGGTCGAACAGCCGCTCGAAGAACCCCGGCCCGTCGACCAGGCCCCGGTCGAGGGCCCGCAGCGCCACGGCATCCATCCACAGGTGGCGGCGGGGATAGGCGGGCGCCGGGACCGGTGGCCCACCGGCGGCCAGGGAACGCGCAACCTGGTCGGCCTGCCGGTGCATCGCCGCGAAGGTGAAGCCGGTGGACGGCCGGGTAGCGCCACCCGCCGTGCCGAGCCGGACCACGCGCGGCGACGGCCGGCGGCGGAACGGTCCGTCGGTCATCGGGATCACGCCGTTCTCCACCTCTCGGACCGTAAACCCCGCTGGGTCGAGCCCCAGCAGATCCCGGTACGCGCCAAGCGCCGCGTCGTACTCGCCGTCCGCCAGCGGCCGGGCCGAGAACTCGGTGTACTCGATGAGCGCGTACCGGCTGTCGACCGGCAGGACGTAGCCGAACGACAGGCCGCGGGCCGGTTGCGGGGTGCGGAAGTCCATAAGCACCGCCCGGTCCGGGTCGAACATCGGCGCGTCCGCCGCCACCCACCAGCCCCGGAAGTGCTGGAGCCAGTTGGTCCGGCCGGGCCGGTCCGGCCGGCGGGGGCGGGAGTCCAGCGCCCAGGAGGCGCGTACCAGCGGCGTGTTGTCCGCGCCGCGCACCAGGACCCGGTGCCCGTCGTCGTCGAGGGCACCGACCGGGGAGACGATCCGGGTGACGCCGAGCCGCCGCTCGGCCTCGGCGGCCCGCTCGTAGACCGGCCCGGAGCGGAGCATCGCGTACCGCAGGGGGGCGAGTTCGAGGACCCGTGGCCCGGACCGGCCGATCACCTCCACCCGGTCCCACCTGGCGCTGAGCATCGGCTCCAGGTCACCGCCCGGTGGTCCCCAGAACGCCCAGGTGCGGTCCTGTCCGCGGCGGTGCACCGGATCGACCACGGCGATCCGCAGGTCCCGTACGCCATGCCGATCCAGCGCGGCCAGCAGGAGGGAGGCGGCACCACCCCCGCCCACCAGGGCGAGGTCGACGTCGAGCGGGGCTGCGCTGCTCATCCCTACACGCTGTCACATCCGGGATTCTGGCTCGGCCCGCATCCCCGGTCGTCCCGACGACTCGCACCGGCCGTAGCGAGTATGGCTCTCCAGCCGCAGGACGTCAGCGGCAGAAAGCGCTTCTCAGCGCTGCTATTCTGACCGTCGTGATCCCGTTGGAAGCCGTGGCTGCCGCCTACGCCCAATGGGTGATGCCGCACCTGCCGCTCTACGGCAACGATCACGAACGCTCTGATTTCGCTCCCTGACAGACCGGCTCCTGCCCGCCACCTGTCCCCCTCGTCCTGTTCGGGAGCGATCCACCATGTCCGAATTGTCTATTGGACCGCGCTCGCCGGTCCGCGCCGTCCTGCGCGCTCCGCAGGTGCCCTGGGTGCTGCTCGCCAACCTGGTGGGACGCATCCCGCTCGGCTCGGCGCCACTCGCGCTGCTGCTGTTCGCCCGCGAAACGATGACCATCTCGACGGCCGGGTTGCTGGTCGGCGCGTACAGCGCGGGGCTGGCGGTCGGCCAGCCGATGCTGGCCCGGATGGCCGACCGGTGGCGCCAACCACCGGTGATCTGGACGGCGGTCACCCTGTCCACCGCCGGCTTCGCGCTCACCGCGATCCGACCGGATCCGGTGTACGCGGTGCTCGCCGCCGCCGCCGCCGGGCTGGGCGCACCACCGTTCGAGGCGTTCCTGCGGGTGCTGTGGAAGGACCTCGTGGCCGATCGACTGCTGCACGCCGCGTACACCCTGGACGTCACCGCCCAAGAGCTGATTTTCATCATCGGACCCATCATCACCGTGGCGGCCATCGCCATGCTCGACACGGCGTGGGCGCTGGTGGCCATCGCCGCCATCCAGGTCGCCGGCGCGGTGGCGTTCGCCACCGCACCAGTCGTACGCGGATGGTCCGGGACACCCGCGGCCCGTCACTGGGCCGGGCCGCTGCGGGCGGCCCGGCTACGAATCCTGCTGGCAGCCACCCTGCTGGTAGGGGCGGCTGTCGGGGCGACAACGGTCGCCACCGCCGGGTACGCCGAGGCCGAGGGCGTGCCGAGCTGGGCGGGCTGGCTGCTCGCCGCCCAGGCGACCGGTGCGCTGGTCGGCGGCATCGCCTCCGCCCGCCGCCCGCCGGCCGACCCGCAACGCGGTCTCGAAATCATGGTCCTGGTGCTGGCCGCCGGGCATCTGCCGTTGCTGCTGTTGCCACCACCGCTGGCGATGGCCGGATGCCTGGCGATCAGTGGCCTGGCGCTGCCGCCGGCACTTACCGGGGTGTTCCTGCTCGCCGACCGGGTCGCACCCCCGGGAACGGCCGCCGAGTCGTTCGCCTGGGTGGCCACCGCCTTCGCGCTGGGCAGCGCGGCCGGCTCCGCCTTGGACGGAGCGGTACAGGACGGCACCGGCGTGGTGCTCGCCGGCTTCCTGCCGGCACCGCTGCTCGTCCTCGGCGCGGCGGTGTTGCTGCGCGCCCGCCGGCACCAGCTCGCACCGGCGGGCGGGCGGCCGGCGAACGGTTGACCCCATCCGGACCGCGTCACCGCCCGTCTCCGCCACCGCCCGAGGCAGGATGTCGGTATCGCCGTGCCGGCTCCGACCCTGTAACGAGACCATCCGGTACGCGGATGGCCGGCGCCGAGAGGGAGACACCGTGAAGTACATGCTCTTGATCTACAACCGCCCCGGCTTCGCCGAGGAACTGACCGAACAGGAGCGCACCGAACTCTTCGGTGAGGTCGATACGATCATGAAGGAACTCACCGAATCGGGCGAATGGGTCGGCGGGATGGGCTTGGCGGACCCGTCCACCGGCCGTACGGTCCGCCAGCCGGCCGACCGACCGGACATCGTCGACGGCCCCTTCCTGGAGAGCAAGGAGCAGTTCGCCGGGTACGCGCTCGTGGACTGCGAGAGCATCGACCGGGCGGTCGAGATCGCCGCCCGCTGGCCCGACGTCCGGTTGGGCGGTGCCGTGGAGGTGCGCGCCGTGATGGGTGACGGCGGGACCGAGATGTGACACCGCTTCCGCGGGATGCCGAGGACCTGCTGCGCACGCTCGCGCCGCGGGTCCTCGGGACCCTCGTCCGCCGGCACGGCCAGTTCGACGCCTGCGAGGACGCCGTGCAGGAGGCACTGCTCGCCGCCGCGGTGCAATGGCCCGACCAGGGCGTACCGAACAATCCGAGCGGTTGGCTGCTCACCGTCGCGAGCCGGCGGTTGACCGACGAGTGGCGCAGCGAACGCGCGCGCCGCGATCGGGAGACCGCGGTGGCGGTCCGGGAGCCGGAGCACACCGGCGTGGTGCCTGCCCCGGGTGACGAGCCCCCGGGTACAACCGGCGACGACACCCTGAAGCTGTTGTTCCTCTGTTGTCATCCGGCCCTGTCGAAACCCGCCCAGGTGGCCCTGACGCTACGGGCCGTCGGAGGGTTGACCACCGCCGAGATCGCCCGAGCCTTCCTGGTTCCCGAGCCGACCATGACGCAACGCATCCGCCGGGGCAAGAACCGCATCCAGGCGTCCGGGGCGCGGTTCGCGATGCCCGGCCCCGAGGAACGCGACAAGCGCATCCAGGCCGTGCTGCAGGTGCTCTATCTGATCTTCAACGAGGGGTACACCGCCACCAGCGGCCCGCATCTGCACCGCGCCGACCTGACCGCGGAGGCGATCCGCCTCACCCGGATGCTGCACGGCCTGCTACCCGACGACGGCGAGGTGGCGGGGCTGCTCGCGCTGATGCTGCTCACCGACGCGCACCGCGCCGCGCGCACCGGACCGGCCGGCGAGTTGATCCCCCTGGCCGAGCAGGACCGCAGCCGCTGGGACCGGGCCGCCATCGCGGAGGGGACCGCTTTGATCACCGAGGCGCTCACGTGGTCACCGCCCGGGCCCTACCAACTCCAGGCGGCCATCGCGGCGGTGCACGCCGAGGCGGACCGGGCCGAGGAGACCGACTGGCCACAGATCGTGGCCCTGTACCGGTTGTGGTCGCGGCTCGCCCCGAGCCCCATGGTCACCCTCAACGAGGCCGTCGCGGTCGCGATGGTCGACGGGCCGGACGCCGGCCTCGCCCGGCTCCGCGATGTGGAGTCCGACGAGCGGATGGCCGGACACCATCGCCTCGCTGCCGTACGCGCCCACCTGCTGGAGCTGGCCGGCGACGACGCCGGCGCCAGGACGGCGTACCAGGAAGCCGCCCGCCGGACCACAAGCCTGCCGGAACAGCGCTACCTGACCGGACGGGCGGCCCGCCTGCTCTCGCGGTGACGGGCCCGGACGACCGTGCGGAACACCCGGCGGGCCTGGGCCGACGGTGCGGAACTCCCGGCGGGAAGGTGACATCCGCACGGGACCGCCGGGAGCCGGTCCGACCGACGCTGGCGGCATGCTGAAGAAACCCACGAGCGTCCGCGCATTCGTACGGCACTACATCGAGATGGTGATCGCGATGGCGGTCGGGATGCTGCTGCTCGTCCCGGCCTGGTCGGTCGTGGTCGACCGGCTCGGCTGGACCGCCACGTTCGACCGCCCGGACCTGTCCGCCCTGGTGATGGCCACCACGATGAGCATCGGAATGGCCACCTGGATGATCTACCGCCGGCACAGCTGGATCGCCATCGGGCAGATGTCGGCGGCGATGTACGTCCCGTTCCTCGCGTTGTTTCCGCCACTCTGGATCGGACTGCTGGACGGCGCGGTGGTCCACCTGCTCGGGCACCTGCTGATGTTGCCGCTGATGGCCGCCGCCATGCTGCTCCGGCCGCAGGAGTACGCCACCCACCACCGACCCGCGTGACATTCGGAGCCGCCGGGGCGCATGGAGTAGCAGGGACCGCCTAGGGGGTCGGTCCTCGACCGGGCGGGTGCTCTCAGGGTCGCCTCGCCCGGTCACCGAAAACGCTCCGGTCGTCTCCGGGTATGACCGGCCCGCACATCGAGGAGGTTCCACGCAGATCGGTGCGACAAACCGGGCCCGCGACCACTTCTCTTGTCGTTAGGTCGACCCACCGCCTAGCCTCGATCGGCTGGTGGAGGCGACGGAGAGTTGGCGGGTGCACCTCGAGATGCGACAGGTGGGCATGAAGTGGGTGATCGCCCGCGGCAATCGGTTGGATCGCCGGCGGACGACAAGTGTCGACGGCCGTGACCGCTGACCTCGCGGCGGCGGTCCGGGCGGCGCAGGACGGGGACGAGGACGCTTTCCGGCTCGTCTACCGGACCGTGCAACCAGGACTGCTGCGGTATCTGACGGTCCTGGTCGGCGCGGACGCGGAGGACGTGGCCTCGGAGACCTGGCTACAGATCACCCGCGACCTGGCCACCTTCGACGGCGGAGACGGCTTCCGGGCCTGGGCGGCGACGATCGCGCGGCACCGGGCGCTGGACCACATCCGGCACCGTCGGCGCCGTCCGGCGGTGGCGGTGCCGGTCGACACACTTGTCGAACTGCCGGGCGCAGATGACACCGCGGAACGAGCCACCGAGGAGATCGGTACGGACAGCGCGCTGGCGCTGATCGCCGCACTACCCCGGAAGGAGGCGGAGGCGGTGCTGCTCCGCACGGTGCTGGGGCTGGACGCGGAGAGCGCCGGTCAGGTGCTCGGCCGGCGGGCCGGGGCCATCCGCACCGCAGCTCACCGGGGACTACGCCGACTCGCCCAGCTGCTTGATCAGAACGAGGAAGGTCGTCCGGTCCGGGACACCGGGCGACCGACCGAGCCGCTGGCCGGCCGAACGCCGCCCGGCGGGCTGCGACCCAGCCAGCCACCAGCGCCGCAGTGAACCGGCGCGAGAGGGACGAGATGAGATTTCGCCGACCACGGCGCCCCGACCCGGAATCGGCCGACCGGATGCTGGACAACCCGGCCGGTGCGGTCGACGCGGACGGCGTTGCCCGGTTGCTCGCCGCCGCTGCCGCACCCGGGCGGCCGGACGAACTCACCGGTGAGGGCTCCGCGCTGGCCGCGTTCCGGGCCGCCCGCGCTGCCCAGCGAGTCACCGCCGCCGCGTCGCGCAAGCGCCGGCGCACCCTGGCCGGAGCCACCCTGTGGGCCACCGCTGGCGCCCTCGCGGTGACCGCCGGTATCGCGGTGGCGGCCGGCAACCAGATCATCGACTACCGGTCGGATTCGCCGAACAGCACCGCACCGGCGCCGGCACCTCCCGTGGGCAGCCGTACGCCGGGCGGCTCCGTCAGTCCGGAGGGCACCACCGGCGGGAGCGGATCCGCGAGCCCGGGTGGAAGCACGCCGACCCCGGGGCAGTCCAGCGGTTCGATCAATCCTTCGGTGCCGGGGCTGTGCAGCGCGTACCTGGCCAAGGACAAGAAGGACCGCGACAAGGCGCTGCGGACGCCGGCCTTCCAGCCCCTCACGGACGCGGCCGGCGGGCCGGCCGAGGTGGAAGAGTTCTGCCTGAGCATCGCCTCCGGGTCACCGGAATCCAGCCCGCCCGGAGCGAAACCGCCGGGCGCGAAGCCGTCCAAGGAGTCGAAGTCGCCAAAGGCCAAGAAGGAGAAGCCCGCCGGGTCGGACGGGAACTCCCAAGCCGAGGATGACGAGGACGAGGACGGATAACCGTCACGCCAGCGCGCGGCTCCGGGCGAGCACCAGGTCGCACATGTCGTCCAGGGCGGTCCGGCCGGGACCGGTGGGCAGCGCGGTGAGCGCCGAACGCGCCTTGTCGACGTACCGTTCCACCTCGGCGACGGACTCCGCGATGGCGCCGGAGTGCCGCAGCAGCCGCGCCGCGGCCCGCCGGCCGGGAGCACCGAGGGTTTCGGCGGCCAGCAGCCGCCGCAACCGGACGGCGGTGCGACCGCCGCCCCGGCTGACCCGCAGCAGCGGCAGCGTGGCCACGCCCTGCCGCAGGTCGGCGCCCGCCGATTTGCCGGACCGCTCGACCGACGCCGTCACGTCCAGGACGTCGTCGGTGAGTTGGAAGGCCATCCCCAGCGCCTCGCCGTAACCGCCGAGCGGGTCGGTCAGCTCGGCCGGGGCGCCGGCCGCCCGGGCGCCGAGCCGCACGGCCAGCGCGAACAACGCGGCAGTCTTGTCGGCGATGACGTTCAGGTAGTACACCTCCGGATCGTCCTGGGGTCGGGGGCCGAGAATCTCGCGGAGTTGCCCGGTCACCAACCGGGTCAGGATCCGCGACTGGTCGTCGAGCGCGGTCGAACCCATCGGTACGCAGAGTTCGGCCGCCTTGGCGATCAGGTAGTCCCCGGCCAGGATGGCGACCCGGTTGCTCCAGCGGGCGTTCACGCTGGCCACCCCGCGCCGGACAGTCGCCTCGTCGATCACGTCGTCGTGGTAGAGCGACGCCGTGTGCACGAGTTCCACCGCGGCGGCGGCGCGAATCACCTGCGTCGAGTCCCGATCACCGAACTGGGCGGCGAGCAGGGCCAGCACCGGCCGCAGCCGCTTGCCACCGGCCACGGTCAGGTGATTGGCGATCGCGGTGAGGAGTGGATCGTCCGGCGCGTGTACGGCTGATCGCGCGGTCAGCTCCACCTCCGCCAACGCTCCGCTCAACCAGTCCGTCAGTGCCTCGTCGGTGAAGGCCCACATCGCGACCACCGCCCTTTCTGAGCCGGCCGCCCGGTCGCCGAGTCTTCGGGCCGGGCCGCCTTTGACGGTGGTTCACGCCGGCCCGGCCGGCCTCCCCGCCCGGCGGGAACCAACTCCCCCAACCCGGGGATCACCCACTATCCCCGCGATCTAGGGCAGGTGGTCGTGATTTGATCTCCAATCACGACCACCTGCCCTAGATCAACGAGCGGTGGGGTCGAAGCGGCGTAGTCGGAGGCTGTTGGCGACCACGAACACCGACGAGAACGCCATGGCGGCGCCGGCGATCATCGGGTTGAGCAACCCGGCCGCCGCCAACGGCAGCGCCGCCACGTTGTACGCGAACGCCCAGAAGATGTTGCCCTTGATAATCCGCAGCGTCCGGCGGGACAGCGCAATCGCGTCGACGGCGGCCGTCAGGTCGCCCCGGACCAGGGTCAGGTCGGACGCCTCGATGGCGACGTCCGTGCCGGTGCCCATGGCCAGGCCCAGGTCGGCCTGGGCCAGCGCGGCGGCGTCGTTCACGCCGTCACCGACCATCGCCACCGTCCGACCCTCGGTCTGCAACCGCTTCACCACGTCGACCTTGTCGGCCGGCAGCACCTCCGCCACCACCCGGTCGGCGTCGATGCCAACCTCGGCGGCGACCGCCCGAGCCACCGCGGCGTTGTCCCCGGTGAGCAGCACCGGCGTCAGCCCCAGGCCACGCAGCCCGGCGATCGCCGCCCGGCTGGTCGGCTTCACCGTGTCGGCGACCACCAGCACGGCGCGGGCCCGCCCGCCCCACCCGACGAGGACCGCCGTACGACCGGCGGCTTCGGCCTCCGTGACCGCCTGTTCAACATCGGCCGGGATGGCGAGCCCTCGCTGCTCCAGCAGCCGCCGCCGGCCTACCACCACCGCCCGGTCGGTCACCGTGCCGGTCACCCCGAGCCCCTCGACGTTCGCGAATCCGGTGACCGGTGGCAGGGTGCCGACCCGGTCGACGGCCCCGGCTGCCACCGCCCGCGCGATCGGGTGCTCGGAGGCGTCCTCCAGCGCGCCGGCCAGCTGTATCGCCTCGGTCTCGTCGACGCCGTCGGCGGTGACCACGTCGACAAGGCTCATCCGGCCGGTGGTGACGGTGCCGGTCTTGTCGAGCACGACGGTGTCCACCGTCCGGGTGGACTCCAGCGTCTCCGGTCCTTTGATCAGGATGCCGAGTTGGGCGCCCCTGCCGGTGCCGACCAGCAACGCCGTGGGAGTGGCCAGGCCCAGGGCGCACGGGCAGGCGATGATCAGGACGGCGACGGCGGCGGTGAACGCGGCGGTCGGTCCCGCACCGGTGCCGAGCCACCAGCCGAGCGTCCCGGCCGCCAGCGCGATCACGATCGGCACGAACACCCCGGAGATCCGGTCGGCCAGCCGCTGCACGGCGGCCTTGCCGCTCTGCGCCTGCTCGACCAGCTTGGCCATCTGGGCGAGCTGGGTGTCGGCGCCGACCCGGGTGGCGCGCACCACGAGCCGCCCGCCGGCGTTCACCGTCGCTCCGACCACCACGTCACCCGGTCCCACCTCGACCGGCACCGATTCGCCGGTGAGCATGCTGGCGTCCACGGCCGAGGAACCCTCCTCGACCGCGCCGTCGGTGGCGATCTTCTCGCCCGGCCGGACCACGAACCGGTCCCCCACCGCGAGTTGGTCCACCGGGATCCGGGTCTCGGCGCCGTCGCGCAGCACCGCGACATCCTTGGCGCCCAGTTCCAGCAGCGCACGCAGGGCGGCTCCGGCGGTCCGCTTGGACCGCGCCTCGAAGTAGCGGCCGGCCAGCAGGAACACGGTCACCCCGGCGGCCGCCTCCAGGTAGATGTTGCCGGCACCATCGGCCCGGGAGATCGACAGGCTGAACGGGTGACTCATCCCCGGGACGCCGGCGGTGCCGAGGAACAGCGCCCATACCGACCACCCGAACGCGGCCAGGGTGCCGACCGACACCAGCGTGTCCATGGTCGCGGCACCGTGCCGCAGGTTGGTCCACGCGGCCCGGTGGAACGGCAGTCCGCCGTACGCCACCACCGGCGCGGCCAGGGTGAGCGACAACCACTGCCAGTAGGTGAACTGCCAGGCGGGCACCATGGCCAGGACGATCACCGGAACGGTGAGCACCGCGGAAACCCACAACCGGGTACGCGACGCGCGCAGCTCGTTGTCGGCGGCCGAGGCGCCCTCGTCCGGTCCGGCTCCCGAGGGCCGGGGCGGTGGCGGCACCGCGGCGGTGTAGCCGGTCTTCTCGACCGTCGCGATCAACTCATCGGGGCTTACCGCTTCCGGGTAGTGCACGGTGGCCTTCTCGGTGGCGTAGTTGACCGTCGCGGTCACCCCGTCCAGCCGGTTCAGCTTCTTCTCGATCCGCGCCGCGCAGGACGCACAGGTCATGCCGCCGATGGCCAGCTCGATCTGGTTGGTTGCGGTCTGCAAGGGTCGGTCGGTGGTGGGCATCGCGGCCTCCGGGATCAGGTGTGCGGGTGACCGGGCGTGCCGTGGTCGTCAGGGGTGGGCGCGACGGGCGTCCCGGCCGGACCCGGGCCGGCGGTGGGTGCCATGGACTCCGGTCCGACGGCGGGTTGGCCGGCGACCATCGTGAATTCCGCGGTACGGACCACGCCGGCGTGCTGGAAGTCGAGGTAGAGCCGGTACGTGCCGGTCGACGGCACCTCGGCCGCGAAGCGCACCTCAGGCCCCGGTGCGGTGCGCCCGTCGCCGGGCGAGCCCTCCGGATGGACGTGCAGGTAGGCGAGGTCACCCTGGCGGAGCATCACCAGGTGCCCGTACGCCCCGAGGTACGGCTGGAGGTCGGTCACCGGCTCTCCGTCCCTGCTCACGGTCAGGGTCAGGGGACTTGTCGCGCCCGGACGCAGGGTCCCCCCGATGGTGACGGTGTAGCCGTCGACGGTCGTGCTGCTTGCCGGAGCGGGCAGCGGCACCGGCGTGAACGCTCCACCGACGGCGACGTCGACGCCCAGGGTCAGCGCCTCGGCGCCGGTGGGTTTGAAGTCGGCGAAGAGCCGCCAACTGCCCGGCGCGCTCAGCGGGGTCGGCACCCGCCAGGTGCCGTCCGGGTCCAGTTCGGGGTGCACGTGCCGGAATCCGGAGAGGTCCCGGCGGGCGGCGATCAGGTGCATCCGCTTGTCGTGTTCGACGTCGTACGCGGTGATCGGCCGCCCGTCCACCCCGTTGATCCGGAAGGCGAACTCCCCGGCGGGGGAGTTCACCGGCACGAGGGAGTAGCCGCGGTCGGACACCTGCAATCCGCCCGGCGGGTGTCCGCCGGACGAACCCTCTGGCCCGTCACCGCCATGCGCTCCGGCGGAGTCGTGACCGCCGGCGGCGTCATGGCCTGCCTCGGCGGCGGGGGTGGTGGCACCGCCTGGCCCGGCGATCTGGCCGGCGCCGTAGGTGACCGCGAAGACCGCCACGAGGCCGAGGGCGAATCCGCCCAGTCTGGTTGCCGTGTTCATCGCCGACTCCCTGGTCGTCGTGGTAACTGCGGCGTCTCCGGTCAGGAGCCGACGAGTTCGTATCCGGCCTCGTCGACGGCCTCCCGGACCCGCTCGGCCGGCAATGGGCTGTCACTGTCGACGGTGACCGTGCCGGCGGCCAGGTCGACCCGCACGTCCTGGACACCGGCCAGGGCGCCGATCTCCGTGCGGACCGCGTTGACGCAGTGCTCGCAGGTCATGCCCTGAACCTGGTAGGTGGCGGTGGTGGTGGTCATCTCGGTTCCTCCTTCTGCCATGCCCGAACAATACCCCCAGGGGGTAAAGTCGAGAAGCCGGTGTGCGGCTCGTCACCCATACCCGGTGGGGGTAGGCGACCATAGCGTACGATACCCCCGCCCCGTACGCGCTATCCTTCTTCCATGACCACGTCACCGAGCCCGGTCCGGGGCTACACCGCCAGCAAGGACCAACTGCTGGCCCGGCTGCGCCGCGTCGAGGGCCAGGTACGCGGCATCGAGAAGATGGTCGACGACGACCGTTACTGCATCGACGTGCTCACCCAGATCTCAGCCATCCAGGCCGCCCTCGACAAGGTCGCGCTGGGCCTGCTCGACGGTCACGCGCGACACTGCATGCGGGAGGGCGCCGAGGAGGGACGGGCCGACGAGATGGCCACCGAGATGATGGCAGCGGTGGGCCGCCTCATGAAGCGCGGCTGACCGGCCGTCGGCTACAACCACCCACGGCGCTTGAAGGCCACGTAGAGCCCGGTGCAGACCAGGATCATCAGGCCGAGCGCGAACAGGTACCCGTACCGCCAAGCCAACTCGGGCATGTGCGTGAAGTTCATCCCGTACACCGAGGCGATAAGCGTCGGGGCGAACAGGATCGCGGCCCACGCGGACACGCGCTTGATCTCCTCGTTTTGCTCGTAACTCGCCTCGGTGAGGCTCTTCATCTCCTCGTTCTGCCGCTGCCCGACCATTGTGGCGTTCACGGTCAACATGTTCTGCAGCAGTTGCCGGAACCCGTCGACCCGCTCCACCACCCGGGTCAGGTGGTCCGCGACATCACGCAGGTAGCGACGTAGCTCCTCGCCGGAATCGTGCCGGGCGAGCCAGGCGTCGAGCGCGCCCAGCACCGGCCCGAGCGGGCGAACGGACCGCTGGAACTCGATCACTTCCCGGGTCAGCTGGTAGATCCGCCGGCTCACCATCGGCTCGCCACCGAAAACCTGCGTCTCGATCTCGTCGATGTCGTTCTCCAGACCGGCGACCACCGGGGCGTACCCGTCCACCACGCGGTCGAGGATGGCGTACAGCACGGCCTCCGGGCCGGCGGCCAGCAGCCGCGGATCGCACTCCATCCGGCGCCGGACGGCGACCAGGTCCGGTGCCTCGCCGTGCCGGACGGTGATCACGAAGCCGGGGCCCAGGAACACGTGCAACTCGCTGAACCGGAGTTCCTCCGGGGTGTCCAGGTAGCGGGCGGCGCGAAGGACGACGAACAGCGTCTCGCCGTACCATTCGAGCTTCGGCCGCTGGTGCGCGGAGATGGCGTCCTCCACCGCCAGCTCGTGCAGCCGGAACGCCCGGGCCAGCGAGGACAGTTGCGCGGCGTCCGGCCGGTACAACCCGATCCAGGCCATCGCGTTCTCCTGCGTGCGCAGGCGGCGATAGGTGTCGGCGAGGGTGGTCGGGGACGCGCGACGCCGGCCGTCGATGTACACCGCGCTGTCGATCATGCTGCCCGGACCGGAGCCACGGTTCGGTTCGGCGGGCAGCGTTTCGGACATCCGGCTTCCTTCCGGGACGGGCCGGACCGTGCCAGTGCCCGGCGACGAGCCGGCACGGGGTACCCGTTCGCGCGCCCGCAATGCCCCCAGCGACGCCACCAGGTCCCGGCGACCAGGCCGCACCCTCGTCCCCGGCACGCCATCGGGCCGACCCGCGCTATTGACGCCGGTGTAACTCCTGTCCTACGGTCGTCGAAACGCTTAGTCGAAGCGTTTCGACGGCCGCGTTCCGTCGACGCCGGGCTGGCTGGGCATGGGCTCACGGCCCTCGCTTCGCTCGGTGCGTTCGCTCATGCCCGGGAGGTGTGCGATGGCCACCATGCACGATGTCGCCCGCCTCGCCGGAGTCTCGGTCAGCACCGTGTCGTACGTGCTGACCGGCACCCGCCCGATCTCCCAGCCCACCCGGGACCGGGTGCACGCCGCCATGGCCGAACTCGGCTACCAACCCAACGCGATGGCTCGCGGCCTGGCCAGCCGGCGCAGCCGCATCCTCGGTCTGCTCATGCCGATGGACGAGCGCGGCCTGGGGGCCACCGAGACCGCCTTCGTCACCGGTGCCACCGCCGCCGCCAGCGCGGCCGGCTACCACCTCGTGCTCTCCCCCGTGGGAGCCGACGACGTCGACGATCTTCGCAGGCTGGCCACCCAACGGATGTTCGACGGTGCCCTGCTGATGGAGGTACAGACCGCCGACGCCCGGGTCGCGGTGCTGCGCAGGGCCGGCGTTCCCCTGGTGCTCATCGGCCGCACCGGCGACGACACGGGGCTGTCGTACGTGGACATCGACTTCGACCAGACCGTCCGGGACGCGGTCGATCACCTCGTCGGCCTCGGCCACCGCCGCATCGTCTACGTCAATCACTCGGCGGCGGCGATCGCCAGCGGGTACGGTCCGGCGCTGCGCAGCCGGGACGCGTTCGAGGCGGCGATGGCGGGGCACGGACTGGAACCGCTGATGATCACCGCTGAGGACAGCGCGGCGAGCGGTCGCGCGGCCCTCACCCGGGCCCTGGCCGAGGCCCCCGACCTGACCGCCATCCTCGCCATGAACGAGAACGCCGTCTTCGGCATCCTCGGCGGGCTGACCCTGCGCGGCCTGTCCGTGCCGGACGACGTCTCCGTCGTCTCGATGGTCACCTCGCCAAAGGTCGCCGACCTGGCCACCCCGGCACTGACCGCGATGGCGTCACCCGGCTCGGCGCTCGGCCGCATCGCGGTCGAGGCGTTGCTGCGCCACCTCGCCGGCGAGACCGACGCGCTCCACCAGCAACTCCTGCCCTGCGTGCTGGAGACCCGGGGCTCCAGCGCGGCCGCCCGCCGACCCGCCGGACCGAGGGACGGCGACGGTCCGCCCGACAGTAAGAGCGCCGGGCCCCCCGGCGGCAAGAAGGAAGATGCCCGCCGTCGCGCTGCAACGCGACGACGGGCGTGAAGTACCGGCTCGATACTCGAGGAGAATGGTAATGCACCGAATCCGCACAATAGTCGCGGCGGTCGCCGTGGCCGCCGTCGCGACGACATCCCTGACCGCCTGCGGCGGAGACGACGACGGCGGCAGCGACGCCAAGGTTCTCAAGCTGTGGCACTACGAGGGTGCGACAAGCGCGATGGGCGTCGCCTGGGACAGGGCCATCGAGATCTTCAAGGCCGAGCACCCCGGGGTCGAGGTGCGGTTCGAACGCAAGGCGTTCGAACAGATCCAGCAGAACGCCGCCATGATCATCAACTCGTCCGAGGGTCCGGACGTGATGGAGTACAACAAGGGCAACGCCACCTCCGGGCTGCTGTCCAAGCAGGGATTGCTCGCCGATCTCACCGCCGAGGCGGAGAAACGCGGTTGGGCCGACGCGCTCAGCCCCAGCCTGCAGACCACCGCCCGGTACGACGACAAGGGCGTGATGGGCTCCGGCAAGTGGTTCGGCGTACCGAACTACGGCGAGTACGTGATGGTCTTCTACAACAAGGATCTGTTCGACAAGCACGGCGTCCAGGTGCCGACCACCCTCGCGGAGATGACCGCCGCGATGGACACCTTCGTCGGCAAGGGCGTCACCCCGATCGGCACGGCGGGGGCCGAGTATCCGGCCGGTCAGCTCTTCTACCAGCTGGCGCTGTCGAAGGCCGACCGGGCCTTCGTCGACAACTACCAGCTCTACAAGAACCCGGTCGACTTCGCGGCCGACCCGCTGCGCTACGGCGCCGAGACGTTCGCCGACTGGGCCCGCAAGGGATACCTCGCCAAGGACGCCGCCAGTGCCAAGGCGGAGGACATGGGCACCGCGTTCATCGCCGGCAAGACGCCGATGATCGTCTCGGGTAGCTGGTGGTACGGCCGGTTCAAGACGGAGATCAGGTTTGACTGGGACAGCTTCCTGTTTCCCGGCAACAAGCTGCACGCCGGCTCGTCCGGCAACCTCTGGGTGGTGCCGGAGAGCAGCAAGGCCAAGAACCTGGCGTACGACTTCATCGACATCACGATGCGCCCGGAGATCCAGGAACTGATCGGCAACAACGGCGGCGTCCCGGTCAAGGCCGACCCGTCGAAGATCACCGACCCGAAGGACCAGAAGCTGATCGAGAACTTCAACACGGTAAGCGGGCAGGACGGCCTCGCCTTCTATCCGGACTGGCCGGTCCCGGGCTACTACGACGTGCTGGTCGGTGGCTTCCAGTCGCTTATCAACCAGTCCAAGTCCCCGGACCAGGTGCTCGCCGACATCGCCAAGCCGTACGCCGACGGCGTCGCCGAGATCAAGCAGGGCTGAGCGACCAAGCGGGGGACGCGGGGGCGGGCACGTCCCCTCCCGCCGCCAGCTCGCCGCCGCCGGCCCGCCGCCGCCAGCTCGGCCGCCGTCGGACCGGCGGACGCCCGCGCCCGCCCGCACACCGGAGGGATTCTGATGGCTGCACCCGACACCCTCACCGGCCGGAGCCCGACGCCGCCCAGTGCCGCCCAGTGCCGCCGGCGGGGCCGTGGCGACGCCGCGTACTGGCTCTTCCTGCTGCCCGGCGCGGTGCTCTTCGCGCTGGTCATCGCCGGTCCGCTGGTCTACACCGGCTACCTCTCGCTGACCCGGTGGTCCGGCGTCGGCGACCCGACCTTCGTGGGGCTGGACAACTACCAGCGGTTGCTTGACGACGCGGTGTTCTGGACCTCGTTCCGCAACACGCTCGCGATGATCGTGGCGATGGTCGTGGCGCCCACCCTGACCGGACTGGTCCTCGCGGCGGTCCTGTTCGACGTCATCGGCCGACGGTTCCGGCCCCGCACCGTCGCCGCCCTGCGAGCCGCCTTCTACCTGCCCCAGGTACTGCCGGTGGTGGTGGCGGGCATCCTCTGGGGCTGGATCCTGCGCCCCGACGGCACCCTGAACGGGCTGCTCGACACGGTCGGGCTCGGGGCGCTGCGGCACGACTGGCTCGGTGACCCGGACACCGCCCTGCCGACGGTCATGGCGGTGATGATCTGGGTGCAGATCGGCTACCCGCTTGTCGTCTTCATGGCCGCGCTGCAGCGGGTCGACCCCGAGTTGTACGAGGCGGCCGAGCTGGACGGCGCCGGCTGGTGGCACCGGTTCCGGGCGATCACCCTGCCGCAGATCCGGCCGGAGACCTTCGTCGTCGCCCTCACCTGCACCATCGCGGCAATGAAGGTGTTCGGGCCGATCTACGCGCTGACCCGCGGCGGGCCGGAGAACGCCACAAACGTGCCGGCGTACTTCGCCTACTACACGTTCTTCAAGAAACTCCAGGTCGGCTACGGGTCGGCGATCTCCGTCGTGCTGACGCTGATCATCGTGGTGGTGGCGGTGCTGTTCATCCGCGCCCAGTACCGCACCGAGCGACGGGAAGGGAACGCCTGATGGCCGTCACCCTCGGCACGCCGGCCGCCCGATCCCCGGCCACCCCGGCCGGCACCGGCCGGCCGGTCGACCGGCGCCGGCGCGACCGGCACCACCGGGGCGTCGGTCGGTGGGCCGTTCTCGCCGTGGTCACCGCCGGCGCGCTGCTCATGCTGGTGCCGTTCGCCCTCATGCTGCTCAACGCGTTCAAATCACCCGGGCAGTACAGCTCAGAGGGGCCGCTGAGCTGGCCCGACGAGTTCTACACGCAGGGCCTGCGGACGTACTGGACGGCTGTCGACTTCCCCCAGAAGGTGTGGAACTCGGCGCTCATCTCCGGTTCGGTCGCGGTGCTCGCCGTCGCCGTCTCGCTGCTCAACGCGTACGCGCTGGGGGTGGGCCGGGTCCGCGGCCGGCTCTGGATCGTCGGCCTGTTCCTGCTGGCCAACATGCTGCCGCAGGAATCGCTTGTGTATCCGCTCTACCACCTCGCCAAGGAGGTCGGGCTCTACAACACCCGGCTCGTCGTGATCATCATCTTCACGGTGATCCAGAGCGCGTTCGGCACGTACCTGCTCGCCTCCGTACTCGGCACCTTCCCGCGTAGCCTGCTGGAAGCCGGAGCGCTGGACGGCGCGGGCAAGTGGACGATCCTGTGGCGGATCATCCTGCCCAACGTCCGGCCCACCTGCGCGGTGCTGCTCGTCTTCTTCTTCATCTGGACCTGGAACGAGTTCCTCATCCCGCTGGTGATGCTCATCGACAACGAGACCCAGACCATTCCGGTGGCGCTCGCGTCGTTGCAGGGTGACCGGTTGATGGACGCCCCGACCACAAACGCCGGCACGCTGATCAGCCTCGTGCCGGCCATCCTGTTCTTCTTCATCTTCCAGCGGACGCTGAGTCGCGGCATCACGGCAGGAGCCGACAAGTGAAGTTCACCGACGGATACTGGCAACTGCGCCCCGGGGTCACCGTGCTGCGCCCCGGCACCGTCGAGTCGGTGGAACCCGACGAACGCGGCTTCACCGTGTTCGCCCCGACCGGCCAGGTCACCGGCCGCGGAGACACGTTGAACCGGCCGGTGGTGACGGTCCGGTTCTTCTCCCCCGCGCCCGGCGTGGTGGGAGTGACAATCGGGCACCACTCCGGCGGGCTGTCCAGGCAGCCCCGGTTCGCGTTGGCGACCCGCGACGACCACCCGGTAGCCGTGGACATCACCGGAATCAGCGCCACGTTGACGACCGGCGAACTGACCGCCCGGGTCATGCTCGTCGATGGATGGTGGGTCGACTTCCTCCGCGGCGACCGGCTGGTCACCTCATCCACCGCGCGCAGCATCGGCATCGTCTCCGACGCCGACGGCCGCACGTACGTCCACGAGCGGCTGGCGTTGGGGGTCGGCGAGACGATCTACGGGCTGGGGGAGCGGTTCGGCGCGTTCGTCAAGAACGGCCAGACCGTCGACATCTGGAACGCCGACGGCGGCACGGCAAGCGAGCAGGCATACAAGAACATCCCGTTCTATCTGAGCAGCGCCGGCTACGGCGTCTTCGTCGACCATCCCGAACACGTGTCGTTCGAGGTCGGCTCGGAGGTCGTCTCGCAGACCCAGTTCAGCGTCGAGGGACAGTCACTCACCTACCACCTCATCGACGGACCGACCCCCAAGGACGTGCTGCGCCGGTACACCGACCTCACCGGCCGGCCGGCCCGGTTACCGGCCTGGTCGTACGGGCTGTGGCTGTCCACGTCGTTCACCACCTCGTACGACGAGAAGACGGTGACCGAGTTCATCGACGGGATGGCCGAACGGGACCTGCCGCTGTCGGTCTTCCACTTCGACTGCTTCTGGATGCGGCAGTTCCACTGGGTCGACTTCCTGTGGGACCCGGCCACCTTCCCCGACCCGGAGAGCATGCTGCGCCGGCTGCACGACCGCGGGCTCAAGGTGTGCGTCTGGATCAACCCGTACATCGCCCAGCGCTCCTACCTGTTCGAGGAAGGTCGCCGGGCGGGCTACCTGGTCCGCAACCCGGACGGTTCGGTCTGGCAGTGGGACCACTGGCAGGCCGGGATGGCCCTTGTCGACTTCACAAACCCGGACGCCGCCCGCTGGTACGCCGGAAAGCTCAAGGCGCTGCTCGACATGGGGGTCGACTGCTTCAAGACCGACTTCGGCGAGCGGATCCCGACCGAGGTGGTGTGGCACGACGGGGCGGACCCGCAGCGGATGCACAACTACTACTCGTACGTCTACAACCGGACCGTCTTCGAACTGCTGGAGGCCGAACGCGGGGTGGGCGAGGCGGTGCTCTTCGCCCGCTCGGCCACCGCCGGTGGGCAACAGTTCCCGGTGCACTGGGGTGGCGACTGCGAGGCCACCTTCGTCGCGATGGCCGAGTCGCTGCGCGGCGGGCTGTCCCTCGCCGCCTCCGGATTCGGCTACTGGAGCCACGACATCGGCGGGTTCGAAGGCACCCCCGACCCGGCGGTGTTCAAGCGGTGGATCGCGTTCGGGCTGCTCTCCTCGCACTCCCGGCTGCACGGCTCGGGGTCGTACCGGGTGCCGTGGGCGTACGACGACGAGGCGGTCGACGTGCTACGCCAGTTCACCCGGCTCAAGCTGCGACTGATGCCCTACCTGGCCGCCACGGCCGAGCAGGCGCACCGGGAGGGGATCCCGGTGATGCGGCCGATGATTCTGGAGTTCCCCGACGACCCGACCGCGGCCTTCCTCGACCGGCAGTACATGCTCGGACCCGACATCCTCGTCGCCCCGGTGTTGAGCGCCGACGGCCAGGTCACGTTCTGGGTGCCGGCCGGCACCTGGACCCACCTGATCACCGGCGAGCAGCTCACCGGACCGGCCTGGGTCCAGCAGAAACACGGCTTCGACAGCCTGCCGGTGCTGGCCCGGCCCGGAGCGGTCATCCCGTTCGGGTCGGTCACCGACCGCCCGGACTACGAGTGGGCCGACGGGGTCGATCTGCGGATGTTCGCGCCGGTCCCGGGGCAGCGGACCCTGGTACGCGTTCCCGCCCCGGACGGCCGGCCCGGGGCCGGGTTCGAGGTACGGTACGCGGACGGGACGGCCACCGCCGACCTGGTGTCCGGCAGCGCGTCCACGTACACCTGCACCGTGGTCGGGACGGGAGGGAACCGATGACGCGGGAGCTGCCCGCCGGCTTCCGGTGGGGTGCCGCCACGGCGGCGTACCAGATCGAGGGCGCGGCCGACGAGGACGGCCGGGGGCCGTCGATCTGGGACACCTACAGCCACACCACCGGCCGTACACGCAACGGCGACACCGGCGACGTGGCCGCCGACCACTACCACCGGTGGGCCGAGGACCTCACCCACCTGGCCGAGTTGGGGCTGGGGGCGTACCGGTTCTCCATCTCCTGGCCCCGGGTGCAACCGGGCGGCGCCGGTCCGGTCAACCCCAAGGGCATCGACTTCTACTCCCGGCTGGTGGACCGCCTGCTGGAACTCGGCATCGCGCCGGTCGCCACCATGTACCACTGGGACCTGCCGCAGGAGCTGGAGGACGCCGGTGGCTGGCCGGCACGCGACACGGCGCTGCGCTTCCAGGAGTACGCGGCCCACATCGTCGGCGCGCTCGGCGACCGGGTGCACACCTGGACCACCCTGAACGAGCCGTGGTGCTCGGCTTACCTGGGCTACGGGTCGGGCGTGCACGCCCCCGGGCGCACCGAGTCGGCCGGGGCGCTGGCCGCCGTACACCATCTGAACCTGGCGCACGGCCTGGCCGGCCGGATGGTCCGGGAGCTGGCGCCGGCGGCGGACCTGTCGGCCACCTTGAACCTGCACGTCATCCGGCCCGTGTCGGAGTCGGCGGCCGACGCCGACGCGGTGCGCCGCATCGACGCGCTGGCCAACCGGGCGTTCCTCGGTCCGATGCTCGACGCCGCCTACCCGGCCGACCTGCTCGCCGACACCGCCGCGGTCACCGACTGGTCGTTCGTCCGGGACGGCGACGAGCGGACCGTGGCCGTGCCGCTGGACGTCCTGGGAGTCAACTACTACTCGACCACGCTGGTGCGGGCCTGGGACGGCCGCTCGACCCGGTCGACAGCCGACGGGCACGGTCGATCCGAACACAGCCCGTGGATCGGCGCGGACACCGTCGAATTCCTGCCCCAGCCCGGTCCGCACACCGCCATGGGCTGGAACATCGACCCATCCGGCCTCACCGAGCTGCTGCTCCGGCTGCACCGGGAACACCCCGGCCTGCCGCTGATGATCACCGAGAACGGCGCGGCGTTCCCGGACCTGGTGGCCGACGATGGCGCCATCCACGACGAGGCCCGGGTCGACTACCTGCGCCGGCACGTCGCGGCGACGCTGGACGCCGTGGCCGCGGGGGCGGACGTGCGCGGCTACTTCGTCTGGTCGCTGCTGGACAACTTCGAGTGGGCGTACGGCTACGACCGCCGCTTCGGCATCATCCACGTCGACTACGCCACCCAGGCGCGCACCTGGAAGGACAGCGCGCACTGGTACCGCCACCTGGTAACCAAGGGCCCGTCATCATCGCTTTCCGGATAGGACGGGCCGCCGATTAACGCCGACGACGGGGCCGCGGACGACGCCTCGCCTCCCCGAATCGACCAGGCGCCGCGGGTCGACCCTGACGTCGACCTGCACGAGCCTGCCGACCGGCGCGAGCTGGCCGCCGGCCGGTGGTCGGTCCTCGCCGCGATCTCGGCCGGCGGCGTCCTCGGCGCCCTCGGCCGGACGCTACTCCAGCAGGCGGCTCCCACCCGCGCCGGCGGATTCCCGTGGGCCACCTTCACCATCAACGTCACCGGATGTCTGCTCATCGGGATCCTCATGGTGCTCGTCAGCCGGCGCTGGCCGGACCGGCGGCTGCTCCGCCCGTTCGCCGGGGTGGGCGTCCTCGGCGGGTTCACCACCTTCTCGGCGTACGCGCTGGAGGTGCACGAGGCGGTCGCCGTCGGCGCCGTCCCGGTGGCCCTCGGCTACCTCGCCGGAACGGTGTTCGCGGCTCTGCTCGCCGTGACGGCGGGCACCGCGCTCGCGGAACGACTGGTGCCGGAGCTCCGGAGATGAACCTGCTGCTGGTGGCCCTCGGCGCGGCGGTCGGCGCGCCGCTTCGCTACCTCGTCGACCGGGCGGTCCAGACGCGGCATGCCTCGGTCTTCCCATGGGGCACCCTCGCGGTGAACGTGATCGGCTCGGCCCTGCTCGGCCTGGTCGCCGGCCTTCCCGCCGATCCGGCGGTCATCGCGCTGGTGGGCACCGGCTTCTGCGGCGCCCTCACCACCTACTCGACGTTCAGCTACGAGACGCTCGGGCTGGCCCGTGCCGGCGACCGCTGGCTGGCCCTGGCCAACGTGTCGCTCAGCGTGGTGGCCGGGCTGGCCGCCGCGTACGGCGGCCTGGCGGTCGCGCACGCGCTGACCCCCTAATCCGCCGTCCCGCCATCCCCAGACATCCGCGATCTTGCGCTTTTGGTCCTCAAAAAAGGTACATAAAGCCCGTAACGGCAACCCAAAGTCCAAGATCGTCGCCTTACGGCGCGGGCTGGTCGGCGCAGGTGGAGCCGGTCAGCGGAGGGTGGAGGCGGTGACCGACGGGTTGCGGGCGCCGAGGAAGAAGATGCCCGGGAAGCCTCGGGTGGCGAACCCGTCGCTCGGGTTGCGGCGCAGCGTCGAACTCTCGATCTTCATCGTGCCGGTGCGGTTGTTGCTCACGAAGAAGACCGCTCCGCCGCCCTCGTTGGCATGGTTGTCCTCGATGATCGTGCCGGCGATCCGCACGGTGAACTCGTTGCCGTCGCAGTAGATCGCTCCACCGCTGCCGCCACCCGGCGTACCGCCCCGCGCCGGGTTGGCCCCCCGGCCGAGCGCCGAGTTGCCCGACAGCACGCTGTTGAGAAACACCCAGGACACCCCGATGCTGCTGGTCGCGCCGCCGTTGGAGCACTTCCCGCCGGTGAAGGTGCTGTTCACCACGTACACCGGCTGGTTGTCGTGCTGGCTAAGCACCCGCAGCGCGGCACCACCCAGGTCAGGTCCGGTGCCGTCGCAGCGGTTGCCCTCGAACCGCGAGTTGACCACCTTGAACCGGCCGCCCCGGACGAAGATCGCGCCACCGCCACCGCCCTCCGCCGTCTGCCCGGTCGAGTTCCCGCCCGTGAACCTCAGGTTCTGCACGGTGAGCCGCGGATGATCCTGGTTCTGGCAGTGCGACGTGGTCCAGCCCTGTGCGCCGTCACACGTGTTCATGTAGAGAATGCGGCGCTTGCCACCGCCGCTGAGGGTGACCTTGCCGCCGCCGTCCAGCACGACCTGCGGACCGTTGGCGTTGCGCACCTTCGCGGTCGCGGTCATCGTGATGGTCACCGGATCCGGTCCGCAGTCGAAGGTGATGATCCCGCCCGCCGCCACCGCAGCCACCACGGCCTGAGAGGTGCAACTCGCCGGCGTACCCTTGCCGATCTTGCGGGTGGGCCGGCTGGTGTCCACCGCCCGCGCCTCGGCCGGCACCGTGGCGCGACCGCTCGGGTTACCGGTGCGGAAGGCGACCGGCCGCGCGGCCGACGCGCTCGGCTTCGCCGCCCCGAACCCGACCGCCGCGGACGCCTCGGCCGAGGGCGGCGAGGTCTGGTCGGCCGTCGTCGCGGTCGGGGACGCCGCCGCCGGGCCGCCCGGATCGGGCGCCGACGAGCCGCAACCGGCAAGACCAACGCCGACCAGCAGGGAGAGCACGAGCGACACGGGGAGGGAGTGGGAACGCACCCGCCGATGTTAGGGCTCGGCCGGCCCGGCCGGCGACCACCGGCCCGGGGTTTAAGGCCGCGCTAAGGGACCGGGCGGGCCGACCCCGAGAGCGGGCCGTCCGCGCGGCCACCCGAAACGGGTACGCAACACCGGGGCGCTACCGTCCGGTGTGCGCACCCCACTGACGATCGCCGCCGCCCAACCCGCCTGCCGGCCGTACGACGTGGCGACAAATGCCGCCGCGCACGCCGCCGCGGTCCGCGCGGCCGGAACGCGCGTGGTCGTCTTTCCCGAGATGTCACTGACCGGGTACGAGTTCGACGTCGACCCGGTGCCCGTAGACGACGCCCGGCTGGATCCGATCGTGCGGGCATGTGCCGAGAGCGGCACCGTGGCCCTGGTCGGCGCGCCGGTGGCCGGCGGATCCGATCCCACCGGCCGGTCCGACCCGCCCGGCCCCAGCGCTGTCTACATCGGAGTGATGGCGGTCAGCGGGACCGGGGTGGCCGTCGCGTACCGCAAGATGCACCTCGGTGGCGAGGAGCCGGCCCGGTTCACACCCGGAACGACGCCCGCGCTTGTCGAGGTGGACGGCTGGCGGCTGGGCCTGGCGATCTGCCGGGACACCGGGGTGCCGGCGCACGCGGCGGCGACGGCGGCGCTCGGCATCGACGCGTACGTCGCAGGCGTGCTGGAACACCCGGCGGACGCGGGCGTCCCGGCGGAGCGGGCCAGGCGGATCGCGGCGGCGCACGGCGTGTGGGTGGTGATTGCCAGCTTCGCCGGGCGGGCCGGCGGTCGCTACCCGCGGTCGCCTGGCGGATCCGCGATCTGGCGCCCGGACGGGGCGGTCGTGGCCGAAGCCGGACCGGCACCGGGCGCCGTCGTCAGTGCGACGCTCCAGCGGGACTGACCGCCCGGGACACATCGACGCGGATGCCGCTCAGCGGACCGGTACACCCGCCCGGGCGCGCAACTGGCCGGCGGTCAGGTCGGCCAGATAGGCCGGTCCGCCGGGCTGCTGCCAGCGCCCGCCGTCGGCGAGCCCCCCGACGTCGACCGGCTGGAAGCCGATCTGCTCGACCAGGTCGAGCGCCGTCCACTTGGCACCGTCGTCGTCCCCCGAGACCGGGATCCCGTACCGCTCCAGGGCGCCCGCCTCGTGCCCGAAGTCGCGCAGGTGGTCCCAGCGCATCGTGTTGAACGCCTTGACCACGTGCGCGGCCGGCAGATGTCGTTGGATCACCTCGCTGGAGGTCAGCCCGTCCAGTTCGGGTACGGGACCATCCCGCTCCGGGACGTAGTTCGTGGTGTCGACGACCGTTGTGCCGGTCAGCTCGTCGGCCGGCAGATCCCGGTACCGCCCGAACGGAATACTCACCACCACGACCTGCCCGAACCGGGCCGCCTCCGGTGGGGTCACCGGCCGCACGCGGGGAAGGGCCTGGGCCACCGGGGCGAGTGACTCCGGATCCCGGGAGTTCGACACCGCCACCTCGTGGTCGGCGGCGGAGAAGTGTCGGGCCAGCGTGCCGCCGATCCGGCCGCACCCGATGATGCCGATCCGCACGAGCCTCCCCCTTCCGCACCCTGTTCTCCCGCTGGTTTGTGCCCGCATCCCCGTCTCAGCTGGCCCCAAACGCGCCACCGGCGAATGTCCGTCCGACCGATCGGCGGTTGCCGGTTCGGCTGCGCGACCATCGGTCGGCAGCCGACGATCGAGCCGGGGGCAATGCGCATGAGGCCGACGCTGCGGCCACCGATCGAACCGACGCTGGCCCGGTCCCTGCCGGTCGTGCCAGACGGTGGTTCCTGCCCGGGCGGCTGCCTGCTGGAGCCCAAGTTCGACGGGTTTCGGGCCATCGTCTTCCGGCAGCCCGGCGGGGTCTATGTCCAGTCCCGGGCGGGCCGGCCACTGCACGGTTACTTCCCGGACCTGGCCGGGGTGGTCGCCGACACGCTGCCGCCCGGCGTGGTGCTGGACGGTGAACTGGTCGTCTGGGACGGCGAGCGGACCAGCTTCGCCCGCCTCCAGCAGCGGCTGTCGGCCGGGCGGCGGGTGACCGACCTGGCCCGCAGGTACCCCGCCCACCTGGTCACCTTCGACCTGCTGGAGGTGCCCACCGACGGGCCGCTGCTGGACCGACCGTTGGCGGAGCGGCGCCTGCTGCTGGGCCGGCTGCTGGCCGGCCTGCCACCACCGCTCACGCTCTGCCCGCAGACCACCGACCGGGACGAGGCGCTCGGTTGGTTGGCCGACTGGTCCCCGGCCGGGGTGGAGGGCCTGATGGTCAAGGCGGCGGCCGGCCGCTACCAGCCGGGTCGCCGGGCCTGGGGGAAGTACCGCTACCGGACCACCACCGAGGCCGTCGTCGGCGGTTACACCGGGGCGCTGGATACGCTGCTTTACGGCCGGTACGACGAGACGGGTCGGCTGCGGTACGCCGGACGGAGTGGACCGTTGACACCCGGCCAGCGCCGGGAGATCGCCCCGCTGCTGCGCCCGACCAGCCGGCACCCGTGGCCACACCCGCTGCCGGCCGCCTGGTCCGGCCAGCTTCCCCGACCAGAGCCGCTCCCGTACGAGCGGGTGGAGCCGACCGTCGTCGCGGAGATCTCGGTCGACACCGCGTACGAGTGGCGCCGCTGGCGGCACCTGGTACGGCACCTGCGGGTCCGCTCCGAGATGCGACCCTCACATCTTCCGAGCCGAAGCGAGGACGGCCTCCCCGGCTGATGCTGCCTCCCAACTCGGATCGCGACCGCTGAGTGCCAAGGCCCGGTCGAAGACGGATGCGGTGTCGGCGACCGGGACCGGCGTAGCGTAAATGCCCATCTGCCGGCCCTGCTCGGCCATCTCGGTGACGAATCGGTGCGTCACCTCGGCGACGTCACCGTCCCAGTGGTAGTCCTGGCCGGTCGCGCGGGCCAGATCCCAACCGTGGATGGCAAGGTCGCTGGCGAGCATGGTGGCGATCATCGGAGCCGGCATCTCGGCCGCACCCATCTGGACCATGCCGTTCGACGAGCCCGGGTGAGCCCAGGCCACCACGGCGGCGCGGCTCTCCTCGTCAAATCGGTCGGCCCACTCCACGGTCATGAGATCGTGACTCCACAATTCCTCGGGCACTGGTCGCCGACGGCCGGCTAGATGCAGCGCGCTCGCGACTTGCAGGAGATGGTTGGTCAGGGCGCGTACGTTCCATTCGACGCAGGGGGTGGGGGCCTGGAACTGGCCGGGCCCGACTCCACGTACCACGGTCGCCGCCATACTGATCGACTTGTCCAGAAGCATGAACGCAGGCTAGAAGAGGTTGCCGGACCGGTCTTGAACAAACACGACGCGGCTGGCCGATCTTGCTAGCCTGCACCCGTGCCGGCGATTCTCAACCCCGGTGCGGGCCGGGACAAGTTCCTGTTCAGCGCGTCCGATGCTGCGCCGACGCTGCGCGCGTTCGTCGCCCACTACTGGACCGTCACCTGGGACCTGCGCGGACAGGAACCCTACGAGCAGCACGTGTTGCCGTACCCGGTGGTCAACATGACGTTCAAGCCCGGCCGGTGCCGGATCGCCGGCGTACCCCGTGGACGGTTCACCGAGACGCTGCGGGACGCCGGACGGGTGTTCGGGGTGCGCTTCCATCCGGGTGGATTCCAGCCATTCCTCGGCGCACCGGTCTCCTCCATCACCGACCGGTTCGTCGCGGTCGAGGATGTCTTCGGCGAAGCGGGACACGACCTCGCCGATGCGGTACTCGCGGTCGATGACAAGGCCGCCGTGACGGTCATGGATGAGTTCCTCACCACACGTGCACCCCGGCAGCCCGACCCGGCCACACAGTTGGCCGCGACCATCGTCGCCCGCATCGCGGTCGAGCCCGGCATCACCCGGGTTGACGATCTGGCCCGCGACTTCGACCTTTCGGTGCGTCAATTGCAGCGCCTGTTCGCCGACTACGTCGGCGTCGGCCCGAAATGGGTGATCCGCCGCCACCGCCTCCACGAAGCCGCCGCCCGAGCCGCCGCCGGATGCCGCCTCGACCTCGCCGCGCTCGCCACCGAACTCGGCTACAGCGACCAGTCCCACCTCACCCGAGGATTCGCCCGCGTGGTGGGCGTACCTCCTGCCCGCTACGTCCGGGCACAATAGCGGGCCGATAACCGGGTGCGCTGGGTCGACACGACACAGCCCCGCACGACCACGCGCCAAGGCTCCGCTACAGCGACGGGGACGGATCGGCCGGCGTCTCGGCTGGGGCGGCTCGTTGCCGTGGCGCGTCACTCCCGGCGTACCTGCCCGAGCCGCCACCGCCGCTCGACGCGGCCACCGCGCCGGTGGTCGGCGGGGCCACCGCGCCGGTGGTCGGCGGGGCCACCGCCAGGGCGACCGCGGCCGCCTCGTCGAGGCCCAGCCGCGCGCCCTCGGCGTACGCGCTTTCGAAGGTCCCGCCGTCCAGCACGTCCCGGACCGCGGCCTGCTCGGCGTCCCAGTAGGCGCTGTAGATCCCCGGCGCCGCCCGCATCGCGGAACGGGTGGCCTGCACCGCACCGAACAGCCGCGCGGCCAGGACCGGCTCCCCGCCCCAGGCGCAGCGCACCGCCACCGCGGCCAGCGTGTCGCAGGCGTGCCCGCGGAAGCCGTGGCTCATCCGCGAACGCAACGCCACCGATAGGTGGTGATGCGCGGTCGGCAGGTCACCACGAGCCAACGCCACCATCCCCAGGGCCATGTCGACCGAGCGTCGGCCCCGCTCCGCGGGTCGGGTCGACTCCACCGTCCGGGACGCCGCGAGCAGTTCCGCCGCCTCGTCCAACGCGCCACGCCGCCAGAGCAGCTCGGCCAGCCGAAAGACGGCGAACAACGCGTCACCGGCGACGCCGTTGTCGTCCGCCCAGCCGATCACCTCGCGGCAGACCCGTTCCGCCTCGCTGAACTGCGCCATGTCGATGAGCGGAGCGGCCCGGCCGGCGAGCACCCGGGCCAGCAGACCGGCGTCGCCCGCCCGCCGGGCGGCGGCCTCGGCCCGCTGCGAGAACCGCAGCTCCTCGGCCAACTCACCGTCCGCGCCGGCGTGCAGCGAATGCATGTGGTACGCGGCGGCCAGTTCCGCCTCCGGGATCCGCTCCCCCGTCTCGGCGATCCGGCCGTACAGGCGGAACAGCCACAGCCGCCCCTCGCGGGCCAGCCCGCGCTCCCGCCACCACTGGTCCAGCCCACCGGCCAGTTGCAGGCCACTACGCGCGCTGCCACCGGTCGCCGTCCAGCGCAACGCCGCGCGCAACTCGTCGGCGAGCGGGTCCAGCACGTACAGCGACAGGGTGACAGGTTCACCCTCCGGTCCGAGTGTGGCCCGCCGCAGCGCGTGCAGCGACCAGGCCACGTGCCGGTCCCGCGCGCCCTGTTCCTCGCCCGCGTCGGCGAGCCGGCGGGCGGCGTATGCCCGGATGGGGTCGAGCATCCGGTACGTGCTTCCGGAGGCGTGCGGTTCGGCCTGCAGCATCGACTTGTCCACCAGAACCGACAACGGGTCGAGCGGATCCTCGTCGTCCAGCAGCCACTCCACGGTGGCCAGGTCCACCGGCCCGCTGAACACGGCGAGCCAGCGCAGCAGTCGCGCCGCCCGCGGCCCGAGCGTGCGATACGACCAGGTGACCGTCGCCTGCATGGTGACGTGCCGCTGGACGGCTGTCCGTTGCGCGGCCCGTACCCCCGGCTGCGGCGCCGCCCCGAGCGCCGCGGCGGCCAGATCCACCGTGTCGTGCTGGTTCGCCACCCATTTCCGGCCATTCACCGGAAGGCGTACGGCATCCTCCCGGCCCGCGTCGAGAGCGCCGAGCACGTCGTCGAGCCGCTCGGCCAGTTGCCCACCGGACAGCACCCGGAGCCGGGCGGCGGCCAACTCGATGGCCAGCGGCAGACCGTCCAACCGGGTGGCCACCCGCTCCAGGTCGGCGGTCTCGGCCGTGCCGGCGGGCCGTCCACCCCGGGCGGCCGCCGTGCGTTCCAGCAACAGCGCGAGCGCGTCGCTCGGTCCACCGCCCGGCGCCGGCTCCCCGGACAGCGGCGGGATCCGCCACACCACCTCGCCCGGCAGCCCGAGCGACTCCCGGCTGGTCGCCAGCACCCGGACCCCACCGCCCCCGGTCAGCAGCCGGGCGATCACCTCCGCGGTCGCCGCCGGTTGGGCGTCGCAGGTGTCCAGGATGAACAACATCCGCCGGGACGCCGCCCACTCGACAAGCGTCTCGGCCATCGGCCGGCCTGGCTCCGGGCGGAGACCGAGCACCGCCGCCACCGCGAACGCCACCAGACCCGGGTCGGTGACGGTGGCGACGTCGACGAACCAGACTCCGTCGGGATGCGACTCCACCAGGCCGGCCGCCACCTCGACGGCCAACCGGGTCTTGCCCGACCCGCCGGCGCCGACCACCGTGACCAGGCGGTGCACGTCCACCAACCGGTGCAGCTCGGCCCGCTCGGTGCCCCGGCCGACGAACGTCGTCACCTGGGTGGGCAGGTTGTGCGGGATGTCGTCGGCGGTCCGCGGTCGTGGGAACTGCCGCTCCAACCCCGGCGCGACGAGCTGGAACAACCGCTCCCGGTCGTCGAACCCGCGCAGCCGGTGCAGACCCAGGTCGAGCAGCGATACGCCGGGCGGTAACGGTACGGCGTGCCGGGCGGTCGCCCCCGAACAGAGCACCTGGCCACCGTGCGCCGCGGCAGCGATCCGGGCGGCCCGGTGCACCTCGGTGCTGGCGTACTCGCCGGCCATCGGTTCGGCGTGCCCGGTGTGCAGCCCCATGCGGACCCGCGGCACCGACTCCGGGGTGGGCCATTCGTGATTGGCGAGCGAGCGCTGGGCCGCCAGGCAGGCTTCGAGCGCGGCCGCCGCGTCGGAGAACGCGACGAAGAACGAGTCGCCCTCGGTGAACAACTCGATCCCGCCACTGGCCGCCAGCGTGGCGCGCAGCAGCCGGCGATGCTCGCTGAGCACCGGCCGGTAGCCGGGACCGAGCATCTGGGCCAGCCGGGTCGATCCCTCGATGTCGGTGAAGAGGAAGGTCACCAGGCCGCTGGGCAGGTGATTCCGTGCCGACATACGCCAACCTCCGCCCCCTGGAAGTCGGATACATGCTGCCGCACGTCGACTACCCGGCGCATCGTAGGAACGGATGGCGATCGGCGTACCAAGGTGCCAACCGGTGATCATCGGAAGATCACGGCGGACCGGGCCAACCGCAACCGATCAGGAGAGAAACGACACCTTAGGAGAACACGGGCCCCCGGCGTTCAGCAACCACACGCACCACCGCAGCAGCCGCCACCACTCGACGAGGTCATCGGGGCGGAGCCGCCGGCCGGACCCACCCGGCCCGTCACGGCCACCGTGGACAAGAGCTTCACCGTGTCATCGTGACCCTGCGGGCAGGCGGCCGGGGACGACGCCGACGACATGGGACGGGTGACTTCGAAGGTGTCGCCACAGGCACGACACCGGAACTCGTAACGGGGCATGCGGCAAGCGTACGGCCGCACCTGACGGTCGCGGGAGAATGGGGAATACTCGACACGTGGTCGATGGCGAAAACACTCCGGGTACCCGACGGTTACGGCCAGCGATCCCCGAACAGCGGCCCCCGGCAGAGCCCGAGGAGCCCACGGCGGAGTCGGACGAGGTCGCGGCCGAGCCGGCACCGCCAACTGCCGAGGCACAGCCGCCGGCCAGCGAGGCGGCGACGCCGGCTGCCGACGCCGAGACGCCGGCCAACGCGGCGGAGGCGCAGACGCCCGCCGCCGAGGCCGGGATGCCGGCCACCGAGACCACTCCTCGACGTGGCCGACGACGCCGGGTCCGGTTCGCCCGGGCGGCCCGGCGCGTCCCGCCACCGCGCCAACTCGCCGTGACCTCGGTCCGGGCCGTACGGGACTGGGCCGGCCGGCCAAGCGGTCGCGTCGGCGTACCCGCCCTGCTGCTGCTCGCCCTGGTCGCCGCCACCGGAGCGGCCGGAGTCCTCATCGTGCCGGCCACCGCCCGATCTCCCCGGCCGGCGGCGGTCGCCTCGCCGAACCAGTCGGCTCCGCCGTCCGCACCCGCCCTGTCAGCCCCGGCGACGGCGGGGCCGATACCCACCGCCAGCGTCGGCGCGGCGCCGACCGGCACCACGCCACCACCCGGCGCCGGTGCTGGCGGCCGACCGGCCGACGCGCTCGCCGACTGGGCCCGGCAGACCAATGCCCGCACCGGTGTCCCGCCGGTGGCGATGCAGGCGTACGGATACGCGGAGCTGGTCGTCGGACGGACCACGCCGGGATGCAGCCTGACCTGGCCGACGCTGGCCGCCATCGGCAAGGTGGAATCCGACCACGGGGCGGTCAACCAGTCGTTGTTGCAGCCCGACGGCACGGTGCAGCCGCCGATCATCGGCCTGCCGCTGGACGGTAAGGGTGACCGGCAGCGGATCGCCGACACGGACCTCGGTGAACTCGACGGTGATCGTCAGTTCGACCGGGCCGTCGGTCCGATGCAGTTCATCCCGTCCACCTGGCGTACCAGCGGGGTCGACGCGGACAACGACGGGCGCAAGGACCCGCAGGACATCGACGACGCCGCCCTCGCGGCGGCCAACTACCTGTGCGCCAACGGCCGCAACCTCAGCATTCCGGAGGACTGGTGGCGGGCCGTGCTGTCGTACAACGATGTGCAACCGTACGCGCAGGCCGTCTACGAGACCGCCAACCGGTACGGGTCGCAGAGTCGCACGTAGCGTAATGGCCCCCGCACATTGACGGACCGGACACTTCCCACCGGGGGACGATGACGGCAAGCTGTACGGGTGATGGTGCGCGAGTGGGACCCACGAACCGCGTCAGCCGCCGAGGTCGAGTCGCTACTGGAAACGCTCAACGCGGTCCTCTCGGCCGATCTCCCCGATGATCCACCGTGGCAGGACGGCGCTTTACGGGAGTACCTCTCCGAGGTCATGCCGGGTGAGCGGCGGATCTCCTGGATCGCCCAGGAGGAGCCCGCGGCCGACGGCACACCAGGTCGGATCGTCGGCCACGTCAACGTGCTTCTTCTCGGCGACATCGGGGTTCTCGACCTGCTGGTCCACCCGGACGCGCGGCGCACCGGTCTGGGCCGCCGGTTGCTCGCCACCACGGCGCACCGGGCCTACCAGGAGGGGTTCAGCGCGATCGGTGTCGAGGTGGTCGGCGGGACGCCGGCGGTCGGCTTCTACCGGTCCCTCGGCTTCACCAGGGAGTACGTCGAGACCCGCAGCGTGCTGCGGCTGGCCCAGGTCGACTGGGCGGCGGTTGCCGACATGGCCGACGAGATCAGTCCCGGATACCAGATCGAGTTCTGCCCCGACGGTCCACCCGAGCATGTCATCGACGCGTACGCCCGGGCCAAGTCCGAGGCACGCGACGCCGACAGCGGCGACGGCGACCTTGATCTGCGCCCCAGCTCGTACGATCCGCAGCGGCTCCGGGACAGTGTGGACTGCCTGCACCGACGCGGCATGAAGCCGTACATCGTGCTGGCCCGGCATGTCGACAGCGGCGAGGTGGCCGCGTTGACCGAGGTGGTGGTGCCTGCCCAGCACCCGGCGCGGGCCGATCAGTACGACACGATCGTCCGGCGCGCGCACCGCGGACGCGGCCTGGATCGGACCATCAAGGCCCGGATGTTGCTGGAGCTGCGCTCAGCCGAGCCGAAGCTGGCCGAGGTGCAGACCTGGAACGCCGATGCCAACGAGGCGATGCGTCGGGTCAACGCCGAGTTGGGCTTCCAACCGGACCGGAAGTGGTGCGAGTACGGAGCGGACGTGGCCGAGCTGGTGCATCGGCTGGACAAGGCCGGCTGACGACCCAATCAGTCCTCGTCCCACTCGTCAACGTGGTCGACCTCGAACTGATCTTCAACCTCGTCCGGCAGGTTCCCCCACGGGTAGTAGGAACGCATATCCGCCGGCGGTGGAACGCCTCGGTTCTGCTTGACCCGGACCTCCCAGACGCTGCGGCGGCGCTGCGCCTCCCGCAGGACAGGTGAAGGCCGGCAGAAGGTCTCCGGCGGACGCTGTAGCCCGTAGATGTCCCCCCACCACTCGCCGGGTCGCGGGTCAAGGATCGTGTCGAGGTGGGACGGATACCGTCGGCCCGCTCCATCTCGAGTCTCCTCGTCCCAGTCGCGCATGGGCGCGATGACATGGCCGTCCTCGTCCACGACGGCAAGATGCAGTCCGGCCGCGCCGAGGATGCGTTGCAGGACGTCCAGGCTGGGGGTCATCGCACCGGTCTCGACCCGCGCGATCGTGGACGGTGCGACCTTGGCGAACCGCGCCATCTCCCGCTGGCCCATGCCCGCGATGCGCCGGGCACGACGGACCAGTCCGGGGGCTGGATAGCGCCCGATCATGGGCTCGGGAGGTGGTGGATCGAGCGCGGAAGGCATACCTCGGACGCTGCCATCCCGCGCCCTGCCCGGCAATGCCTCGTTCGCCGCCTGTGGACAACCCGTGGACGGAGCGTCGACGGGCAGCCCGACCACCCTCGCCGGCCGGCCGGCGGCGACCGGCACGGACGCGGTCGCGGCGGTGTCCCGACCGCGTCGCGAGGGCGGCGGTGTCCCGACCGCGTCGCGAGGGCGCGGTCCACGCCGCCGACATCTCCTCGCACAGCCTTTGCGCTGCTGTAGCGGACGCAACACCGGTTGTCCGATTATCGGACGTTGGGTGTTGCGTGGGCTACAGCAGCGCAAAGGGCTTTCGGCACAGGCCTGGTTCGACACCTGCGGGAGCGGATCCGACCACGCCCGCGAACGGCGGGCGGGACCGGCCCCACGGGACGGCAGGTCCCGTACCAGGCGTACGCGTACCACCGGCGGGACGCCGGACGCCATGCGGGCTGCGTCAGTAGCGCTGACGCAACAGGTGGGCCGCCTCCACCGCCCAGTAGGTCAGGATGATCTGTGCGCCGGCCCGCCGGATCGACGTGAGCGTCTCCAGGATGACCTGGTCCCGGTCCACCCAACCCTGGGCCGCCGCCGCCTCGACCATCGAGTACTCACCGGAGATCTGGTAGGCCGCGACCGGCACGTCCACCGCCGCGCGCACGGCGGAGATCACGTCCAGGTACGGCAGCGCGGGCTTGACCATCACCAGGTCCGCGCCCTCGACGAGGTCCAGTTCCACCTCGCGGAGCGCCTCGCGGAGGTTGGCCGGGTCCTGCTGGTACGTGCGCCGGTCGCCCTGCAACGTCGACTCGACCGCCTCCCGGAACGGACCGTAGAAGCCAGAGGCGTACTTCACCGCGTACGCGAAGATCGAGACGTCGGTGTAGCCGGCGGCGTCCAGGGCCCGGCGGGTCACTCCCACCTGGCCGTCCATCATCCCGGAGGCACCGAGCATGTGCGCCCCGGCGGCTGCCTGGGCGACCGCCATCTCGGCGTACGCGTCCAGCGTGGCGTCGTTGTCCACCGAGCCGTCGGCGGCGAGCACGCCACAGTGTCCGTGCGAGGTGAACTCGTCGAGGCACAGGTCGCTCATCACCACGGTCGAGTCGCCCACCTCGGCGATCACGTCCCGGATGGCCACGTTAAGGATGCCGTTGGGGTCAGTGCCGCCCGAGCCGGTCTCGTCCTTGGTCGCCGGCACCCCGAACAGCATGATGCCGCCGATCCCGGCCTGGACCGCCTCCGCGGCCGCCTTGCGCAGCGACTCCCGGGAGTGCTGCACCACACCCGGCATCGACGCGAGCGGCCGGGGCTCGGTGAGCCCCTCCTTGACGAACATCGGCAGCACCAGTTCGGCTGGCGCCACCCGGGTTTCCGCGACCAGGTTGCGCAGCGCGGGAGTGCGCCGCAGGCGACGGGGCCGGATCTCGGGGTACGGCATGAGGGGAACCTTTCGTGACTACCGGAACCGGAGCGCGGTGGGACCCTGCACCTTCGAGCCGCGGCGCTGCTTCGCCGGCATCGCCGCGAGCTTCTCCCGCAGTTCCACCGCGTACGAGGCGAGCGCCTCGACCAGGTCGGGCACCGAGGCCTTGGCCGGCTCCACGTCCACCCGCAGACCGAACTCGGTGGCCGTCTCCGCCGTCTTGGGCCCGATAACCGCAACCACGGTGCGGGCGTGCGGCTTCCCCGCGATGCCGACCAGGTTGCGAACCGTCGAGGAGGAGGTGAACAGCACGGCGTCGAAGCCACCCGACTTGATCGCGTCGCGGATCTCGGCCGGCGGCGGCGCCGCCCGCACCGTCCGGTACGCGGTCACGTCGTCGACCTCCCAACCGCGCTCGGTGAGCCCGGCGGCAAGCGTCTCGGTGGCGATGTCGGCCCTGGGCAGCAGCACCCGGCCCACCGGGTCGAGCACCTCGTCATGCGGAGAGAACTCGGCCAGCAGCCCCTCGGACGACTGCTCGCCGCTGGGCACCAGCTCCGGCTGGATGCCGAAGGCCCGCACCGCGTCGGCGGTGGCATCCCCGATGCAGGCGATCTTGACGCCACCGAAGTGCCTGGCGTCCAGCCCATGCTCGGCGAACTTCTCCCAGACCGCACGAACCGCGTTGACCGAGGTGAAGATCACCCAGGCGTACCGGCCGTCCACCAGGCCCTTGATCGCCCGTTCCATCTGGGCCGGGGTCCGCGGCGGCTCGACCGCGATGGTGGGCACCTCGCACGGGATGGCGCCGTATCCACGCAGCCGGGCGCTCATCACCCCGGCCTGCTCCTTGGTCCGCGGCACCAGCACCTTCCACCCGTACAACGGGCGGTTCTCCCACCAGCTCAGCTTGTCCCGCTGCGGCACGGCGGCACCGAGGGTGAGCACCACCCGGCCGGTGAACCCGAGCGCCGCGGCGACGAAGCTGTCCACGGTCGACGTGGTGGTGTACTGCGTCTCACCGGTGCCGTCCCCGGTCACCGCGACCGGCGTGCCGCCGTCCATCCCGGCGGCCAGCAGGCCGTCCCGGACGGCGGCGAGTTCGCCGGCGTCCACCGCCAGGGCCAGCGAGCCCCGGCCCACAGCCGCCGTCAGGGCGTCGAAGTCGAGAGTGGTGACGTCGTCGATGTCGGCCGCGGTCCGGACCCCCGGCAGCGGGACGCCGGCGTAGCTGGCCACACCCTCGGCCTGCCCGATGCCCGGCACCACCTCGAAGGGCACCGCGGTGCGGGCGATCGCCTGCACCTCCTTGACCACGGCCTCGTGCCCGAACGGGTCACCCGCCACCAGATGCACGGCCGCCTGGCCGGACCGGGCCGCCGACAGCAGCACCTTGGCGACATCGCCGGGCGCTCCCTCCGCGGGAGTGAACTGCGCGTCCGCCTTGGCCTCGGCCCGGAGCGAGTCGAGCAGCGACTCTGGCACACCCCGGTCGAAGATCACCTGATCGGCCTCGACCAGGGCGTCGTGCGCCCGGCGGGTCAGCAGGCCCGGGTCGCCGGGACCGGCCCCGACGAACGCGACGTAGCCTGCGGGCTTACGGGTGCGGGTCATTCTGTGCTCCCAAACTGCTGGGTCCCCGCGCCGGGTCGGTCGACCGGGCCGAGGATCGTGTCGGCGCCGAGGTCGAGGAGTTCGGCGGCGAGTGCCTTTCCGATCTCCGCGGCGTCGGCGGGCGTACCGGTACGGGACAGCCGGATGTCTCGGGAGCCATCCGGGCTGAGCACCGCACCGCGCAGGTAGATCTCATCTCCGTCCTCGCCTTCGGCGGTTGAGCCGGCTGGCTCGCCTTCGGCGATGACGGCATAGGCGGCGACCGGGGCACTGCACCCGGCCTCCAGGGTTGCCAGGAACGCCCGCTCCGCGGTCACCGCGGAGCGGGTCGGCGCGTGGTCGAGCGTCCCAAGCAGCTCGACCAACTCCTGGTCATCGATCCGACACTCCACCGCCAACGCACCCTGGGCGGGCGCCGGCAACATGAGCATCGGATCGAGGGTCTCGGTGATCTCCGCGGTCCGGCCCAGCCGGGCCAGACCGGCCCGGGCCAGCACCACCGCGTCGAGGTCGGCCTCCGGGCCGCGTACCCGGCGCAGCCGGGTATCCACGTTGCCCCGGATCGGCACCGCCGTCAACTGCAGCCCCAGCGCGTTCACCTGTGCGATCCGGCGAAGCGCACCGGTTCCCACGGTGGCGCCCGGGGGCAGTTCGGCCAGCACCCGGCCGTCCCTGGTCACCAGGGCGTCCCGGGGGTCCTCGCGCTGCGGCACCGCCGCCACGCAGAGCCCGGGATGCCCGGCGGTGGGCAGATCCTTGTACGAGTGGACCGCGAAGTCGATCTCCCGGGCCAGCAGCGCGTCACGCAACGCCGAGACGAACACGCCGACGCCGAGCCGATGCACCGGGAGGGCGGAACGGTCGCCGGTGGTGACCACCTCGACCAGCTCGACCTGCCGTCCGGCGGCGGCCCTCAGCGCGTCGGCGACGTGCCCGGACTGCGCCATGGCCAGCGCGCTGCCCCGGGTGCCGAGGCGGAGCGGGGTCATCGGGCACCTCCCTCGAAGAACGTCGTCCCGGCCGCGATGTCGGGCACCGCCTGGGCCGTGGCCGTCTGCGGTACGTCCAGGTCGAACAGCTCGCGCAGCAGTGCGGCGTACTGATCACCGCCAGGCTCCGCGGCGAGCTGGCGCACCCGGACGGTCGGTGAGTGCAGCAGCCGCTGCACCACCCGGTGCACGGTACGGGCCACCTCGCCGCGCTGCTCATCGGTCAACTCGGGACGACGGTTGGCCAGCCGGCGCAGTTCGGCGGTCACCACCTCGTCGGCGCGACCGCGCAGGGCGGCCACGGTGGGCGCCACGTCGGCACCCCGCAGCCAGGTGAGGAAGGCCTCGACCTCGGTCGCCACGATCCGGTTCACCGCCGCCGTGTCGGCGGCGGCCGGCCCCTCCGGCAGGTCCTCGGCGAGCCGGTCGATGTCGATGACGAACACACCGGGCAACTCGGCGACGTCCGCCTCGACGTCCCGGGGCACCGCCAGGTCGAGCAGGACGAGCGGACCCGACCGCCGGTGGGCACGCTCGGCCAGCACGCCGGCGACCAACTCACGGGTGAGCACGGGAGTGGTGGACGCCGTGGCGGCCACCACCACGTCCACCTCGGACAGGGTCGCGGACAGGTCGTCGATCGGGGCCGGGCTGGCGCCGTACGTCTCGGCGAGCCGGACCGCCCGCTCGGCACTGCGGTTGGTCACCGACAGCGGGCCGACGCCGCCCCGGGACAGCGTGGCGACCGCCAGAGCGCCCATCGCGCCCGCGCCGACGACCAGGGCCGGTCGGCCGGCGAGTCCGCCGAGGTGGGTGGCGGCGAGATCCAGCGCCGCGGTCACCACACTCTGTCCGGCCCGGTCGATGTCGGTCTCGGCGTGGGCCCGCTTGCCGACCCGCAGCGCCTGCTGCATGAGTTCGTGCAGCAGCCGGCCGGGTGCCTCGGTTTCGGTCGCCGCGTGGTACGCGTCCCGCAGTTGGCCGAGGATCTGCGCCTCACCGACGACCATCGAGTCCAGTCCGGCCGCGACCCGGAAGACGTGGTCGACCGCCGCGCCGTCGTAGTGCACGTAGAGGTGGTTGGCGAGGTCGGCCGGAGGGTAGCCGGCGTGCGTGGCCAGCACCCCGCAGATGTCACCGAGCCCGCCGTGGAAGGCGGAGACGGCGGCGTACACCTCGACGCGGTTGCAGGTGGAGACGATCACGGCCTCACCGACGTACGGCTGGGCCAGCAGCCGGGCGACGAGCCGACGGTGATCTGTGGGCGCCACCGCGAGTCGCTCCAGCGTGGCGACCGGAGTGGTGCGGTAGGACGCGCCGACGACAAGCAGGTTCACGTGCCGACCGCCTCCTGGGTGCCGGTGCCCGCGAGCCCGCCGGGCAGCGCCGTGAGACCGGTGCCGGCGGTCGTGCCGGGGAGGCCGGTCAACGACGCCTTCCGGTGCTCGTGGAAGGACAGAATCTGCAGCTCGATGGCGAGATCGACCTTGCGAACGTCGACCCCGTCGGGCACCACGAGCACGCACGGGGCGAAGTTCAGGATGCTTGTCACCCCAGCGGCCACGAGCAGATCCGCGACGCGCTGCGCCGCCGCGGCCGGGGTTGCGATCACGCCGATGGCGATCCGCTCCTCGGCCGCATACCGCGGAAGGTCGTCGATGTGCCGGACAACCAGTCCGTTGATCTGCTCCCCGACGCGGGCGGTGTCGGCGTCGAACAGGGCGGCGATCCGGAACCCACGGCTGCCGAACCCGGCGTAGCCGGCCAGGGCGTGACCAAGATTACCGATACCGACCAGGGCCACCGCCCGGCGCTGCGTGAGCCCGAGCACGAACTCGATCTGCTCGACGAGGCGGTCGATGTCGTAACCCACACCACGGGTGCCGTACGAGCCCAGATGCGAAAGATCCTTCCGGAGCTTGGCCGAGTTGACCCCGGCCGCCCGGGCGAGCCCCTCGCTGGACACGGTGTCGTGACCCGTCTCGGCGAGGTGATGCAGCGCACGAAGATATTCGGGCAGCCGTGCGACGGTCGCCTCAGGGAGGTCCGGAAGCACGGGAACTGCCCCGGCCCGGCCGGACACGCCTGTGGGACGCTGCTGACTCATGTGACTCCGTGCGATGCGGTCCTCGACCAGCCGGAGAGGCGGGCCGCTGCGGGGCGCCCGCCGGAAGCCGCTACGGCCGGCTGTGCTAGCGGGGCTCGTCGGAATTACAGAGTAGGCGCTTGTGAAGGTGCGCACAAATCGCGATCTTGAAAGCTCGCGCACCGCGCCTACCAAAGCACTCCACTCCGAAGATCAGCTTCTCCGCCACACCGGGCCGCTCGGCGATTATTGCCCAATTCCGACTTCTCTCGCCAATTGCCGGAGTGCGACCGGGGTCACCCCGCCCTCCCCGGCCGATCCCCACCTCCCGCGGCGGACATCCGGTGCACTCGTTCGGTGGGATTTCGGTGGGGACAGCCCTACCGTAAAGAGGCTGGCCGACGGGATGGGGGGCCATCGCCGCGATGTCTAACGTCAACGACATGACCACCGCCTCCGTCAGCATCCCGCGGGTCCCCCGGGCGCCGGCCCGCACACCGGCCCACCAACTCGCGGTCGACTCCGCGTACCTGTTCGTCGGGCTGCCGCTCGCCGCGGCCGGCTTCGTCATCCTGGTGGCCGGGTTCGCCCTGGGCACCGGGCTGGCGGTCACCGTCATCGGGCTGCCGATCATCGCTGGCACCCTGTACGTCGCCCGCGGCCTCGCCGATCTCGAACGCCGCCGGATGGCGCCGGTACTCCGTCGGCCCCGAATCCGCCCCCGATATCGGGAGGCCGCGTCGGGAGCGGGTGCCTGGCGACGGATCATCACCCCGATCGCCGACGTCCAGTCCTGGCTCGACCTGGCTTACGGGATCTTCGGTTTCGTGGTGGCGATCGCCACGGGCGTTGTCGCCCTGGCCTGGTGGGTCGCGGCCCTCGTCGGGTCGCTCTACTGGGCATACGACTGGGCGATTCCGTACTCCTCGGACCCGAACGAGGTCACGCTCGGGGAACTGCTCGGACTCGGCGACTCGACCGCGTCCCGGATCGGCCTGAACACCGCCCTCGGACTGTTCTTCCTGATCACCCTGCCGCTGGTGGTCCGGGGATGTGCCCTGCTGCGGGCCAGCTTCGGCCGCGCGCTGCTCACCGGGATGGCGGAGATCCGGGACCAGATCAGCGTGCTGGAGGAGCAGAAGCGGGCCGCCGCCTCCGCCGAGGCGACCGCCCTGCGCCGGTTGGAACGAGACATCCACGACGGCCCCCAGCAGCGGCTGGTCCGGCTGGCCATGGACCTGAGCCGGGCCCGGCAGCAGCTCGCCGTCGACCCGGACGCCGCCCGCGCCACCCTCGACGAGGCCGTCACGCAAACCCGCGACACGCTGGCCGAGCTGCGCGCCCTGTCCCGAGGCATCGCGCCCCCCATCCTGGTCGACCGGGGTCTGCCCAGCGCGCTGGCCGCGCTCGCCGGGCGAGGCGTCATCCCGATCGACCTGACCGTGGACGAGACCCTTGGCAGACCAGGCGGCCGCCTCGACCCGAACGTGGAGAGCACCGCCTATTTCGTGGTGGCCGAATCACTGACAAACGTCGCGAAGCACAGCCGGGCCACCGAGTGCGGGTTGACCGTGAGCCGGATCGGTGACCGGCTCGTGATCGAGGTCACCGACAACGGCGAGGGCGGTGCCCACCTGTCCAAGGGACACGGCCTGGCTGGGATCGCCGATCGGGTCACCGCGGCCGGGGGGCGGTTCGACGTGCACAGCCCCGCGGGCGGGCCGACCACCGTACGGGCCGACCTGCCCGCCCGGGCCGTCTGACCGAGGCCGTCCCGCCGGGGCGACCGACGCCACCGGCTTCTCCACCGGCCGACGGCCGTCGACCGGCCGCCGCTACCGGACCGCCGCTACCGGGTCACCACCGGGACCGGGCATGCTAGACACCGTGTCCATGCGCATAGTGATCGCCGATGACGCCATCCTGCTCCGGGAAGGGCTGGTCCGGCTGCTGACGGAGCAGGGGCACCAGGTGGTGGCGGCGGTCGGGGACGGGCCGGCTCTGGTGGCGGCGGTGGTCGAACACCGTCCGGATGTGTCGATCGTGGACGTCCGGATGCCGCCGTCGCACACCGACGAAGGACTTCGGGCGGCCGTGGAGGCGCGGCGCCTAGTCCCCCGTACCCCGATCCTGGTGCTGTCCCAGTACGTCGAGGTGTCGTACGCCGATGATCTGCTGGCCACCGTGCGGCCGACCGGCGGAGTCGCCGGCGGCGGGGTCGGTTACCTGCTGAAGGACCGGGTCGCGGCGATCGACGAGTTCCTGGACGCGCTGGACCGGGTAGCCAGCGGCGGCACGGTGCTGGATCCGGAGGTCGTCGGCCAACTGCTGGTGCGGCGGCGCCGGGACGACCCCCTGCGCGAGTTGACCCCGCGCGAGCGAGAGGTGCTGGGGTTGATGGCCGAGGGCCGGTCGAACACCGCGATCGCCCGGACGCTGGTTGTCAGCGACGGTGCGGTGGAGAAGCATGTCCGCAACATATTCACGAAGCTCCAGTTGCCGCCGGACGAGGAACAGCACCGGCGGGTGCTCGCCGTCCTCGCCTATCTGCGCGGCTGACCGGCCCGGTCAACGCATCGTGCGGGCCATCTCGACAGCCTCGGTCAGCGAGTCGGCGACCGGTCGGCCGTCGTATCGCAGCCGCTCGGCGTCGGTGAAGCCGCCGGTGTAGAGCACGCACCGGGCGCCCACCGACTCGGCCGCGTCGGCATCGTCGATGGAATCCCCGATCAGCACGACGGCGTCCCCGCCGACGCCAAGCTCCGCCAGATGACGTGCCAGATGCGCGGCCTTGCGGTCACCACCAACCGCCGAGCGCAACCCGTCCACCCGGCGGAACATGCCGTGCAACCCGTATGTCCGCACGGCTGGCAGCAACTCGTCGTGAAACCACATGGAGAGCAGCGACTGCGACCCGGGCCAGGACCTGATCGCCGTGGTGGCGTCCGCGGCCAGCTCGCAGTTCGTCAGCCCCGCCCGGTACGCGTCGTGGAAAAGCTTGTCGAGCCGGCCGAACTCCTCGGCGTCGACCGCCCGACCGAGCACCTCCGCGTAGTAGTCCGCCACCGGACGCCGGAACAGCCGACGGTGTTGGTCGGCGGAGACCGCCCGACCGCCCACGCTCGCGAACGCGGAGTTCGTCGACTCCACCACCAGGTGGAAGTCGTTGAGCAGGGTGCCGTTCCAGTCCCACACCAGGTGGGTGCGCGCGGGTGCCATGGCAGCACGATACGTCACGTCAGGCGGCCGGCCCGCCGGCCCGGAGGTCGCGCAGAAGCCGGTCCTCCTCCACCCGCCAGTAGCCGTGCTCCCGCCCGTCGAGCAGGATGACCGGCAGCCGGTCGCCGTAGTCCCGTTCCAATTCCAGGTCCTCGGCCACGTCGAGTTCGGTCCACCGGTGGCCGGTGGCCTCCGCCACCCGGGTGAGCGCCGCCCGGGCGACCTCGCACAGGTGACACCCGGCCCGGGTGATGAGGGTCAACCGCGGCTCAGCGGACATCCGGCACCTCCGTGGGTCGGCCCGCCGCGCGTGGCGCCGGGACCGATCGCAACAGCGTCTTCCGGACCTTACCGATCGCCGAGTGCGGCAGGTCAGCCACGAACTCCACGACGGTCGGGCACTTGAACCGGGCGAGCTGCCGTTCGCAGTACCGGATCAGGTCCTCCGCGGTGACGTCCGCGCCGGTCGCTCGCACCACGTAGGCCTTGACGGTCTGCCCGGTGTACGGGTGGGGCGCGGCCACCACGGCCGACTCGGCCACCGCGGCGTGTCCGCCGAGCACCAGTTCCACCTCCCGCGGATAGACGTTGAAGCCGTTGACCAGGATCAGCTCACCGAGCCGGTCGACCAGGAAGAGGTCGCCGTCGGCATCCGCGTACGCGATGTCCCCGGTAGCCCACCAGCCGTCGGCGTCCGGGCCGTCCCGGCCGGCCGGCCAGTACCCGGAGAACAGGTTCTCACCGCGGACCACGATCTGTCCGGGGTCGGTCCCGGACGACTCCGGGTCCAACTCCCACCCGTCGTCGTCCGGCTCGTCGGCCGCCGCGCCGCTGGCCCACACCACGTCACCGTCGGCGGACACCAGCCGCAGCTCCACGCCGGGAATGGGCCGACCGATCGAGGACTCCTTCGCGACGGGGCTGACCAGGGTCGAGGTGAGCACCGGCGCGGCCTCGGTCAACCCGTACCCGACGAAGACCGGATGCCGGGTGACCTCGGTGAACCGGGCCGAGGTGGCGGTGTCCAGCGGTGCGGCGCCACAGGCCGTGAGCCGCACGGAGGCCATCGCCTCGCCGAGTTCGGGCAGCAACGACCAGGCGAGGAACATCGACGGCACGCCGACCACGGTGGTTACCTGATGCCGCGCGATGGCCGAAAGGGTCTCGCCGGGGTCGAACCGGTCGATCAACACGGCACACGCGCCGTGATAGGCGACCGCGCCGAGACCGGCACCCAGCCCGTACGCGTGGAACAACGGGAGCGCCAGCAGCACGACGTCGTCCGGGCCGAGCACCGCAGGCGTGATCCCGGCGAGTTGCTCGTGGTTGGCCAGCAGCGCGCGGTGCGTCAACATCGCACCCTTGGGACGGCCTTCGGTCCCGGCCGTGTACAGCAGCACGGCCAGGTCCGCGCGGTCCGCCGGACGTCTCCCGGTCGGGTCCGCCGCGGCTGGTTCCGGAACCGCCGGGCGGTCCGCCACAGGCGGCAACCCGACGTGTACGGCGGTGAGCGCGGGTGCCCCGGTACGTATCTCGTCGACGTGTTCCCGCACCGCCTCGGTGCAGATCAGGGTGGTGGCCCCCGAATCGACAAGCACGTGTCGTAGCTCCGGCGCGGTGCAGCCCGGGTTGATCGGGACAGCCACCAGACCGGCGCGCAGTGTCGCGAAGAAGGCGACGGCGAAGTCCGGCGTGTTGGGCAGCGCGATGGCGACCCGGGTGGCCGGAGTCGCCGCCGGCGTGGCCGCCCGCAGTACGGCCGCGACCCGATCCACGGCATCGTCCAGTTGGGACCAGGTCAGTGTCCGGTCGTGCCAGATCAGTGCGGGATCGTCCGGACGGTCGGTGGCTGCGTGCCGCACCCGGTCGGCCAGGGTGACCCCCCGCCGGGCGGCGGAATCGGCTGCTTCCTGCACGATCGCTGAGTCTGGCACAGCCCGCCCCGCATCGCGACGCAAGGAAGTTTCACGGTCGATCGCAATTTGCACGCGGCGCGCCGGCTGCTCTCGACTCACCCCGCGCCGACGGCGTACCGTCTATGGGACTCGATCGCCGGGCCGTAGCAGCGCGACCGCGGACCCGGAACTGGCATTTGTGTTGTGCGTGCGCCGAGGATCCGTCACGATCCGTCGGCGCTTTTGGCTGTCCAATGGCGGACAAACCTTCCAGCCTGACCACTGTCTGGCATCCGACAACGGACAGTTAGTGCGTCGCCGCCGTGCCGTTTCGGGAAATACTCTGGCTCTGTGTAACGGACTCACCACGCACGGGTGACGTCGGCCCTTATCATCACTCAGGTCGACTCGCCCCTTTTGCTGTGAGTCGACACCCCTCAGCCCGAGGAGGCCGCCGTGCCCGTAAGCGCATCGGACCAGCACCTCATGGGTGCGCGTCGCCGCCGCGACGCGCACCCCGACCTTGGCCTGGGCTTCGACGGCCTCACACCTTGCCGCATCACCGCCACCATCGGGACCCACGGGTCGGCCCTGTTCGGGCGCGACCGGGTTGGGGAGGGCCAGTGACTGCACACGTCTACTCCGACGGGCCGACCGGGCGTGACCAGCGCACGTCCCGCAACGACGGGCTCACGCAGCTACGCACGTCGGTCAACGACATGCTCAGCGCCGCGCTGCACGGCGGCCCGGTTCGTCGAGCCCGCAATCGAACACCCCAGAACGACACCTCCTCTCGGCACGGCCCGGCCAGCAACAAGCCGGCGGGCAACGGCCGGGTCTCCGCCCCCACCCGACCGGCCATGCCGGTCCAACCAGGACCGAACCGGCCCGTGACGGAGACCTCGAACGCCGAGACGGCGATTCTGCCGATCATCACGGAGGCTCCGCCCGCCGAGGTGCCCCGGCAATCGACCGGCTATCCGGACCGACCGGATCCCTCCGATCCGGCCACCGAGGTCTGGACCCTGGTCGAACGCGCCCAGGCGGGTGAAACCGAGGCGTTCGGTCTGCTCTATGACCGGTACGTCGACACCGTCTTCCGGTTCGTCTACTTCCGGGTGGGCAACCGTCAGTTGGCCGAGGATCTCACCTCGGACACCTTCCTGCGGGCGCTCAAGCGGATCGGAAGCTTCACCTGGCAGGGCCGGGACCTCGGTGCCTGGCTGGTCACCATCGCCCGCAACCTGGTCGCGGACCATTTCAAGTCAGGCCGCTACCGGCTGGAGGTAACCACCGGAGACGTGCTCGACGCGGACCGCGAGGACCGCGGACCGGAGGGCAGCCCGGAAGCCGCGGTGGTCGAGCACATCACGAACGTCGCGCTCCTGACCGCGGTCAAACAGCTCAACCCGGAGCAGCAGGAATGCATCGTGCTGCGCTTCCTGCAGGGATTCTCCGTCGCCGAGACCGCCCGGGCGATGGGCAAGAACGAAGGCGCGATCAAGGCCCTGCAGTACCGGGCCGTCCGCGCGCTGGCCCGCCTGCTACCCGACGGCTTCAAACCCTGACGGTCCGTCCGTCGGCATCCCAAACGATCACCCCGCCACCGCCACGTGGCTCCCGAGTACGACCGGGAGCCACGTGGCGTTCATCACCCTCGTTGCGCACATGTTGACTCGCCCGTAACCGGTTCGCTTCGCCGACCGTTTGTCCGGGTGCGACGGGGCGGTTGCCGACACTCCGCTCGCACCGGGCGAACCACGGTTCGCCCGTCGGCGACCGTCGATGGCAGCGACCGCCACAGCCTCCGTCGCACGGCCGGCAATCATGCCGACCTCGTGGCCGTGATCAGCGAAGGGAGGTGCCGGCGGTGGCTGACCCGATTACTGACCGCCGGCGCGCCGAGCGCTTTGCGCAGCTCCTCAACGAAGCCAACGGCAGCCGTCGTCACCGCGCCCGATCCCGGATCGATCTCGAACTCGCCGGACTGGTCGAGGTCACCGTGCAGCTCCGCACCGCTCATCCCACGGTGGAGACACCCTCCGCCTTCCGCGCCGACCTTCGAGCCAAGCTGTTGGAGACAGCGGAACGCGAGGGCATCGGCGCGACCGCCACCGGACCGGCGGGGGACGCCACACCGAACCGCGCCGCCCGGCGGATGGGCGTGGTGAGGGTAAGTCCCCGCTCCGCGCGTGCCCGCGCCGCCCTGCTCATCGGCATCGCGGCCGGGACGGTGGCCGTATCCGGCATCTCCGCCGCCAGCGGCAACGCCAACCCTGGTGATCCGCTCTACGGGATGAAGCGCTCCACCGAGCGGGCCCAACTGGCGCTCACCGGCTCGGAGCCGAGCCGCGGGCGCCTGTTCCTCGAGTTTGCCCGCACCCGGCTGGCCGAGGCCGAGGCGGTCCGCGCCGACGCCATCGGTTACGCCGCGGTGCTCGACGACATGGACGCCGACACCCGGCAGGGGGTTCGTCTGCTGACGATCTCCGCCATGCAGCGACGGGACCGCCCGACACTTGACGCCCTCGGCGTCTTCGCCACCGAGCAGCGCCGCCAGCTCGACGGCATCCTGACCAGCACTCCGTCACTCGATCCGGCACGCACGGAGGCCTCACTCGGCCTGCTCGACGAGGTCCAGCGCCGGGTCGACGCGCTTTCCGCCGGCCTGGCCTGTGGCGCCGAGCCGTCCCTGCGGACGGACACGCTCGGGCCCTTGCCGCGCGGCTGCACGGCCGAACGGAAGCCGGCCACCACGCACAGCCCAACTCCCGCACCACCGGCCGGTATCGAGCTGCCCGACCACGCCCAGCCGAAACTACCCGATCCTGCCGCCTCCGGCGTCGCCCGGGACGCCGCACCATCCACCGGGGAACGCGGGGCAACGCCGCAACCGGCGGCCCCACACACCCGCTGACGGGGGCACTCCGCTCCCAGCTCGGTGCGGGCGCCACGCTCTGCCGCGTGCCCGCACCTGGGAATCCGAGGAGCCGACAGGGTCACCAAACAGGTTTCTGTCGTCACATTCCGGACGCTTTCTGAGCCGGCCGGATACTCTCGCTGAGGGATCAGGACACGGGCGAGGGGAGCCGGGCGTGGAGCGCGATCGGAAGGTGACCGTAAGCACCGACAGCCACGGTCACACCACCGGTTGGGCGCCCGCGGAGCCGGAAACCGTCCCGGTCGGCCCACCCGACCGGTCGGCTGCGGCGTTTTTCGACGTGGACAACACCATGCTGCGGGGCGCGTCCATCTACTGGTTCGCCCGAGGGCTGGCCACCCGCCGTTACCTCACCACCGGCGATCTGGCGCGGTTCGCCTGGCAACAGCTCCGGTTCCGGCTGCTCGCCACCGAGCACTCCCCACACATGTCGAACGCTCGGGAGGCGGCCCTCACCTTCGTGGAGGGCTGGCCAGTCGACGAGATCGAGCAGCTCACCCAGGAGATCTTCGACGAGCTGATGGCCCCCCGGATCTGGGCCGGCACCCGCGCGTTGGCCCAGTCACACCTGGCCGCCGGCCAGCGAGTATGGCTGGTCAGCGCCGCGCCGGTCGAGATCGGCCGGGTGATCGCCACCCGGCTCGGCCTCACCGGGGCGATCGGCACGGTGGCAGAGATCCGGGGCGGCCGCTACACGGGACGGCTGGTCGGCGAGCTGATGCACGGTGTCGCCAAGGCGGACGCCGTCGCCCAGCTGGCCACCGCCGCCGGGCTCGACCTGGCGCGCTGCACGGCGTACAGCGACTCCGCCAACGACCTGCCGATGCTCTCGCTGGTCGGAAGCGCCGTAGCGGTCAACCCGGACCCAGGTCTGCTGCGGGCGGCACGCTCGAACGGATGGGACATCCAGGACTTCCGCACCGGGCGCAGGGCGGCCCGGATCGCCGTCCCGTCGACCGTGGCGGCTGGCGTGCTGGCCGGCGCGGCGACCGCAGGCTTCGCCCTGCACCGTCGCTGGTCGACCCGCTGATGTGAATAAAGGGCCCTTGTGAGGGACCCTTCCATCCACCGGGAGATCAGGGTGCGAACGGGTCCGGGCGGCGGCGCAGCAACTCCAGCACCGCCTGCTGGATGGTCTCCCGAACCTGGTCGGCCAGGTTGAATACGACAAGTGGGTCGTCCGCCTGGTCGGACAGGCCCTCCGTGGGGATCGGGGGGCAGAACTGGATCATCCACTTGCTGGGCAGCGGCACCATGCCGATCGGTCCGAGCCACGGAAACGTCGGCGTGACCGGGAAGTATGGCAGTTTCAGCAGCCGGGCCAGCGGCTTCACGTCGGCGAGCATCGGGTACGTCTCCTCGGCACCGACGATCGCCACCGGCACGATCGGCGTACCGGTGCGCAGTGCCGCGGAGACGAATCCGCCGCGGCCGAAGCGCTGCAACTTGTACCGCTCGGCATAGCGCTTGCCGATGCCCTTGAAGCCTTCCGGGAAGACTCCGACCAACTCGCCGCGGCCGAGCAGCCGCTCGGCGTCCACGTTGCAGGCCACCGTGCCGCCGGACTTGCGGGCAAGTTCGGAGACGACTGGCATGCGAAACACCAGATCGGCACCGAGCAGCCGGAGATGCCGCCGGGCCGGATGCTCGTCGTGCACCACCGCCGACAGCACCAGCGCGTCCAACGCGACCGTGCCCGAATGATTGCCCACGACCAGGCCGGCGCCCTCCGCCGGCAGGTTCTCCACCCCGAAGATCTCGGTCCGGAACCAGTCCCGGTAGAGCATCCGGAGCAGCGGGTGGAACACCTGGTCGGTCAGTTCCGGGTCGAACCCGAACTCATCCACCTCGTACTGGCCGGAGAGCCGGCGCCGGATGAAGGCCAGCGCGCTCGCGACCCGCCGGTCCCAGACGTCCCGCGGGGCGTCGGCCACGGCCGGGCCGACGGGCGGCGGCTCCGACCGCTCGGGACGGTGACCGTTGACTCGCTCGGCGTTCATCGGGTCCGCGGGTGCGGGCGGCACCAACCGAGATTCGGACCGGGTCGCCGGACCGTCGGTTCGTCGCTCGCCACGGGGGGTCGCTCGTCGCCGGGACGACCGGCCGTTGTCCGTCATGCCCGCTCCCGGCTCGCGTCCCGGACCTGCCGGATACCGCTCAGCACCGCCTGTTCCGCGGCCCGCAGCCGGGCACCGGTGAGCATCCCGTCATGCTGGGCCCGGACGAAGTCGTCGAAGGCCGCCGCCGTGGATCGCGGCGTGAAACCGTACTCGGTGGTGAGCCTGGTGGTGTCCACCACCCGGCCGTGCACGATGAGATCGACCTGGTCGAGCCCGTACCGGCCGAACCCGAGGGTCCTGGCGATGCCGGCCGCCCCGGACAGGCCGGGCTCCAGCACCGGTACGGCGATCCGGCCCGCCCGCCGGATGGCCTGGGAGAGGGTGAGCACTCCGGGGCCGGCGACGTTGTACGTGCCCTGGTGGTCCTCGACGACCGACCGGTGCAGCACCTCGAGGGCGTCGTCGATGTGCAGGAACTGCAGCCGAGGGTCGCGACCGAGCACCGTGGGGACGACCGGTTGGGCGAAGTAGCGGGTGAGGGTGGTGTCCGCCGCCGAGCCGATGAACGGCGCGAAGCGCAGCACTGTCGCGGTGACTTCGGGACGGCGTCGACGGAAGCCGCGAACGTACCCCTCGATGTCGAGGATGTCCCGGGCGAAACCTCCGCGCGGGACCTCGCGCGGCTCGGTGTCCTCGGTGAACACGGCCGGGTCCCGGAACGAGGCGCCGTAGGCGGCGCTCGACGAGCGAACCACGATTTTGCGAAGCCGCGGCGCACGCTGGCAGGCCGCCAGCAGGTGCATGGTGCCGATGACGTTCTGTTCCTTCATCGCCGCCCGGCCACCCTGTTGCTTCTCCGGGGCGGTGGCCAGGGCGAGGTGCACCACGGTGTCGGCGCCGAGGTCGGCGATCACGCCACCGACGGCACCCGCGTCGGCCCGGATCCGTTCCACGCCGTCCAGCAGGGGAGCCAACTCGGCCGCGGGGTCGTGCGGGTCGAGCCCGACGACCCGCTCGACGGCGGGGTCGGCCACCAGGCGGGCTGCCACGTGGGCGCCGAGGTAACGACTCACCCCGGTCACCACAACGACCCCCGGGCCACCAGGGGTGTGCCCGAGGGTCATGGCGCCCATCCCACCGGCCGGCGCGGGTCCGCCCCGCACTGCCGCGACCTCATTACGTCAAGCCTCCGAGAGTCGACGGTGATCGGCGCGCGCTGCGCTGGCCGGATCGGTGCCCGGCCAGCGGGTCACTTGCCGAGACGGCGACGCTGGACGCGGGTCTTGCGCAGCAGCTTGCGGTGCTTCTTCTTGGCCATGCGCTTGCGGCGCTTCTTGACCACCGAGCCCATACGACAGCCCTTCCAATGCAATGTGCGGATCGGGTCGGCGCCACCGTCGGGTGGACCGGCAACCGAGTTGGACCTGGGACCTGACCCGACTGGTGGGCGCGGCAGCGCACCGAAACGGGATCACGGTCGCGGTCCAGGGTAACCGGCGTCGGGGCACAGGGCCAACGCGGCCCCGGGCGACCGCCACCCGGGACCCTTCGACCCGCGAACGCACCGCTCGCCGGCTAGGCCGTCTCCTGGAACGCGCCGCGCAGATATTCGTGCACGACGTGCTCCGGAACCCGGAACGACCGCCCGACCCGCACCGCGGTCAGCTCGCCCGAGTGCACAAGCCGATAGACCGTCATCTTGGAAACCCGCATGAGCGCCGCCACCTCGGCGACGGTCAGGAACCTGACCTCCGACAGCCGACCGTCAGACTGTGGTGATCCCATCTGGCTCACCAACCCATCCCATTCCCCGGCGCGCCGCCGGACCCGGCCATGTCGTCACGGCGGGCGACGCGCGTGTTACCAGTACGGTAGCGGGACGGTTGTGACCGGCGCGATCCCTTCGGGCTGTTGATCATCGATTGGCTGCCCGGACACCGCCTCCGGAGTGACACCAGCCGGAGCGTCCAGCGAGGTGACAGGCCATGCGGCCGCTCAGACCGTTCCCGACCCACCACGCCGTTCGGTACGCCGCGGCGAACCGAACGGGCTCCCCCATCACTCGGACCGCAGCGCGACCACCGGATCGAGCCGCCCGGCCCGCTGTGCCGGGACCACCCCGAACACGATGCCGACCGCGGCCGAAACCCCGAAAGCGAGCGCCAACGACCACCAGGTGATCGCGGCGGGAACGGGTGAAACCACGTCCACAAGCAACGCGGCGCCGACCCCGAGACCCAAACCGATGCCGCCGCCGAGCGAGGTGAGCAACACGGCCTCCAGCAGGAACTGCACACCGATGTCCCGCGGTCGGGCGCCGACGGCCTTACGCAGCCCGATCTCCCGGGTCCGCTCCCGCACCGAAACCAGCATGATGTTGGAGACCCCCACCCCGCCCACCAGCAGCGAGATGCCCGCGATCGCCGCGAGTACGCCGGTGAGCAGGCCGAGGATGTCGCCGAGTACGCCGAGAATCTGCTGCTGAGTCACCGCGCTGAACTCGGTCTCCGGGTGTCTGCGGGACAACTCGGCGACGATCCGGTCGCCCAACTCCGAGATCTCCTCCCGGTCCGGCGCCTTGACCGCGATGCCGTCCACCCGTTGAGTGCCGTAGAGCCGGTGCGCGGCCGTCACCGGAATGTGCACCTCTTTGTCCCGATCCACCCCCAGGCTCTGGCCGAGCGGAGCGAAAACGCCGATCACCCGGAAACGCACCCCGGCGATGGTGACCTGCCGCCCGATCGGATCCCGCTCGCCGAACAGCGTCTGCGACACCGACGACCCGAGCACCACCACCCGCCGCGCGGTGTCCACATCCGTGCCCGTCAGGTAACTGCCCCGGCCAACCGAGCGGACGAACACCCGGGGCGTGGTCTCCAGCACGCCCTGGACGGTCGTGAAGGTCGACGCGTTGCCGGCCCGGACGGTCTCACCGGAGGTGACCGTGACGGCTACCCGGCCCGGGTCGCCCACCACCCGGGACACCGCGTCGACGTCGGCGAGTGACAGTCGGGACACGGCCGGTGCCGAGCCGAAGTCGATCCGGCCGGGCACCACCACGAGCAGGTTGGAGCCCAGCCCTTCGACCTGCCGTTCCACCTCGCGCTTGGCACCGGTCCCGATCGCGACCAGCACCACCACCGCCGCCACGCCGATGATCACGCCCAGCATGGTGAGCCCGCTGCGCAGCCGGTTGGCGCGTAGGGCGCTCACCGCCACCCGCCACGCCTCGGCCATCCTCATCGTCCACCGTCCCCCACGGCGGCCTCATCCGCCCGGCTCCCCGAGCCACCCGCCCCGGTTTCGGCCGCCCCGCTCTTGGGGCCGCGCTGGTCGATGATCACACCGTCCCGCATGGTGATCTGCCGGCGGGCCCGGGCCGCCACCTCACGATCGTGGGTGACCAGCACCACCGCGACGCCTGAGCTGGCGTTCAACTCCTCCAGCAGGGCGAGCACCGACTCTCCGGTCGCGCTGTCCAGGTTTCCCGTCGGCTCATCGGCCAGCAGCACGGTGGGATCCGTGACCAGGGCCCTGGCGATCGCCACCCGCTGCTGCTCACCGCCGGAAAGCTGGTTCGGTCGGTGGTCCAGCCGGTGACCCAGACCCACCCGGCCCAGCATGGCGGCCGCGCGGGCCCGCCGCTGCCGGGCCGCCATCCCCCGGTAGACCAGGGGCAGCGCGACGTTGTCCACGGCCGACGTGCGCGGCAGCAGGTGGAACGCCTGGAAGACGAAGCCGATTGTGGTGTTGCGCAGCGCGGCGAGGTCAGCCGGGCCAAGGCCAGCAACGTCCCGGCCGCCGATGACCAACCGACCACCGGTCGGTTGGTCCAGCCCACCAAGCAGGTGCATGAGGGTGGACTTGCCAGAGCCCGACGGCCCGACGACAGCCAGATAGTCACCCGGCGGGATGGTCAGCGACACCCCGCGCAGGGCCGGCACCGACACGCCGTCCAGCCGATAGGTCCGGCTGACATCGACCGCCTCGACCGCCGCTCGCAAAACCGGCTCACCCAAGTTGTTGCCCCGAGCGCACCCGGTCGGTACCCCCGACCACGATCCGCTGTCCCGGTGCCAGCCCATCGACGATCTGCACCAGGTCGGTGCCCTGCACGCCGACCGTCACCGCGACCCGTTCGGCCCGGCCGTCCCGTACCGCCCAGACGGCACTGCCCCCGTCGGCCGCGAAGACGGCCGCGGCCGGCACGGCGACCGCCTGGCCGGCCTCCCGGACCCGCAGATGCACGACGGCGTTCATCCCCGGCCGCGGAGTCGGGGCGGCGCCACCCTCCGCCGTGCCCGCGGACAGCGTGAGACGGGCCCGGTACGCCACACCGCCGCCGGCCGAGTTGGTCGGCAGCACGTCGACCGAGCTGACCCGGGCCGGATAACTGGCGCCGGTGACCGCGTCGAACTCGGCGGTGGCCGGCACGCCGGGCTTGACCAGCAACACGTCGGTCTCGTCGATCTCGGCTACCAGTCCCAGTTCGCTGACATCCACGATGGTGAGCACCGGCGTGCCGACGGAGACCACACCACCCACAGGCACCGCCGCATCCACCCCGGGGAGTGGCCCCGAAACGGGCCCGGGCAGGCCGGGCAGCGCACCGGCGCCGCCGGGTCCGCTCCCCGCCGCGCCGAGCAGCCCCGACAGGTCGGTTCCCGAGCCCTCGGTGGCGCCACCGCCGTACTGCACGACACCGGCGATCGGCGCCCGCAGCGTGAGCGCGTCGACGGCGGCCTTCGCCAGGTCGTACGCCTGCTGTGCCTGTAGCCGCTGGGCGGCCGACAGCGAGCCGACGGCGGAGTTGAGCCCGGCGATCCCGCGTTCCACCGAGCGCAGCGACGCACCGGCGGCCTCGGTGGCGACCCGGTACTGCGTCTCCGCCGCCTGGACCTGGGCGAGCAGCGCCGCGCGCACCCGAGGGTCGGCGATCTGGTCGGCGGTCTGTCGAGCCGTGCCGAACGCTTTCGCGGCCGCGCGGTCGGTGTCGCGCTGGATCCGCCGCAGGTCGCTGCCGCCACGGCCGGCGGATGGCCGGGTGGCCCTGGCCGCCGACAGCGCCCGCTCGGCCTGCCTGAGCCGGTCCCGGGTGGCTGGCGAGTCGACGACGGCCACCACCTGACCGACTCGCACCGTGTCACCGGGGCGGACCCGCAGCGCCGCGAGCGTGCCCTCGGCCGGTGCGGTGAGCGTGGCAGCGGACCGTGCCGTCACCCGGGCCGGCGCGTCAACCACCTCGGCCACGTCCGTGCGGGTCGCGTCGCCCAAGGGGATCGGCTCGGCCTCGTCACCACACGCGGCCGCGGTCGATCCGGTAAGGACGGCGACGGCGGTGAGCAGGACCAGCAGTCGGGGTCGACGACGCACACCGCCCATGCTACGAGGCACGCGCGTCCGGCAAGGTCCTCCTCAGCCTGCCATGCCACGCAGGTACGCGACACAGTCCGCCTCGATGGGCGCCCAAGCCCCACCGAACACCTGTCGGGCCGCGTCGTCGAGGCTCCGCCCGCGATGCACCACCGCCGCGAAGAAGTCCAGCACGGACCGCTCACCGAACCGGTCCACCAGGTGCCGGACGGCCAGGTAACCGATCCCGTAGCTGCCCGACACCTGCCAGTCGGCGGCGTCGTCGGTCGGCTCCAGGTCACCGAGCCGACCGTCCCAGTCGGGCCCGACCAGCCGGCGGACGTCCGGCAGGCCGGGATACCGGCTCGGCGCGCGACCGTTCGCCGCGGCGTGCTCGGCGACGCCCTCGATGAGCCACCAACTCTCCGTGCCCACCCGATCCCGATCCGGTAACGACGCGGCATGCGACATCTCGTGCCGCAGTAGCGCATCCACATCGGATCGTTGATCGGCGAGTTCGGCCGCGTTGAGCACCACCTCGTGGTACCCGCCGCCGATCGCCAACGCGTAACCGGCAGTCCACGTGGGTAGCTGGCCGCCATACCAACGATCCCATTCGTCCTTGCCCGCGTAGAAGATCCGATACCGGTCCGGCGGGGTTCCGTCGACCGCATACCGGTCGGCTACGAGCGCCGCCCGCTCCGCGCGGGCGAGGAGGTCGGGCAGGCGCCCACGCAGGGCGGGCGTGGTGGCCACGAGGGTGCGCTCGCCGCTGACCGCGATCAGGTCACTGACCTGCCATGGACGCGGCCCTTTCGCACCGGCCACCACAGGCTCGACGGCTACCAGCCGAGGTTCCGGACTGTTGTCCAACCAGCGCGTGAGCATCGGGACCGGGCTCGGCGCACAGTTCGGCACGGCGAAACAATGCTGGTACGTCACGAGCAGCCGCCACTGCCGCGGACTGTCTGGCACCGGCGTCGGATCCTCGCCCACCTCGGCCCGCCAGACCGCCACGCCGAGCGCCCGCAGCGCCCCGTACTGCCGCTTCAGCGTTCCGGCCGCCGGACCCTCGGGGTCGGCGATCGACAGGAAGCCGGCCTGATCGCCGCGAAGCAGCGCCGCCGACTGCCGGTCCAGCAGTTCGGGCAGCCGATCGCGCAGCCAGGCGGCGGTGGCCGCGGGTGGATCACCCGGTCGCGGGCTCGGGGCCGGCTGATCATCGCTGGTGCCTGCCGCCCGGCCGGTCAGCCGGTCGGCGAAGGCCACGGTGAGACCGATCGGGGTAGCGCACAACAGCAGCAGGGCGGCCAGGCCGAGGATGAGCCAGCGCCGTCGAAGGCTGGCGCGCGCCGCCGGAGGTGACGGCGGATCTGTGGGTACGCCGGGAGGCGCCGGATGGGGCGGATACGGCGGACCGGCAGTGGGCGCGGTCGGCGCGGTCGATTGCGGCGACTGCTTCGGCCCTTCGGTCACCGCCGGAGAGTACGGCTCACCAACCGGGTCCGTCCACGGCGGACCTCCAAGGTCAACTTTAGGTACGGGATGTAGCGACGGGTTGACCTCAGGCAAACGTCAGCTTTTAGCTTGCCCTGGTGATGACAACTCCACACCTGCGACTGGCCCGACCCACCCGCGATCTGGCCGCCGCCGAACTGTTCTGGGTGGACGGGCTCGGCCTCGACGTACTCTGGCGCGGTGCCGGCACCGAACCCGGCGAACACGACCTGACCATGGTCGGCTGGCGGGACGCGCAATGGCACCTGGAACTGGTCGGTGGCCCGCACCTCGCCGTCACGCCCAGCCCGACCAAGGAAGACCTGTTCGTGCTCTATCTCGACAGCCCGGTCGACGATGCGCTCGTGCGGCGGTTGGAGCAGTGCGGCGGCACCCGGGTCTCCGGCGGACCGTACTGGGACCGCTGGGGTGTCACAATTGCCGACCCGGACGGCTACCGGCTTGTGTTGAGCACCCGAGCCTGGGCCAACACCTGACGATCCCGGGTGCGGGAGGCGTTCGGCGAGCAATGTGCCATTGCACGGCGAGCTGGCCCGGCTGGTGGCCGGGCTGCCGCACACCCGGGGACCGAAGGCGCTGGCTTGAACCCGTGCCCGAGGGCCGGCGCCTGCGTGGTCTGTCCTACTTCCGGGAGGCCATCGCGCGGGCGAAAAAGGCCAGGTTGGCGGGGCGCTCCGCGAGCCGACGCATCAGGTAGCCGTACCACTGGTCGCCGTACGGAACATAGACCCGCACGGTGTGCCCCTCGCCGGCCAGCCGGGTCTGCTCGTCCGGCCGGATGCCGTACAGCATCTGGAACTCGAACTGGTCGGGCGTCCGGTCGTACCACCGGGCCCGGTCCTGCCCGATCGCGATCAGTCGGGGGTCGTGGGTGGCCAGCATCGGATAGCCGCTGCCGGCCATCAGCACGTTCATGCAGCGGACGTACGACTTGTCCACGTCAACCGTCGACTGGTACGCCACCGACTCGGGCTCCTTGTATGCGCCCTTGCACAGTCGAACCCGGGAGCCAGGGCCGGAGAGCTCCCGGCAGTCCGACTCGGTGCGACGCAGGTACGCCTGCAGCACGGCACCGGTGTCCGGGTAGTCGTTGCGCAGCTTGGCCAGGATGTCGAGGGTCGAGTCGGTGGTGGTGTGGTCCTCCATGTCCAGGGTGACCGTGGTGCCGACCTCCGCCGCCTTGGCACAGATGAGTCGGGCGTTCTCGTACGCCAACTGCTCGTCGATGGCCTGCCCGACCGCCGACAGCTTGACGCTGACCTCGGCGGACGCGGTGAGACCGGCGGCACCGAGGCCGGCGAGCAGGCGCAGGTACGCCTCGCGTACGGCGGTCGCCTGCTCCGCCTTGACGGTGTCCTCGCCCAGGTGGTCGAGGGTTACGGTGAGCCCGGCGTCGACGAGTTCGCGGGTGGCGCGCAGCGCGTCGTCCGAGGTGGTGCCGGCGACGAACCGGCGCACGAGGTCCCGGGTGACGGGAGCCGTCGCGACGAGCCGCTCAACCCCGGATGACCGGGAGGCGGCGAGGATGACCGATCGGAGCATGGGCTGAGCGTAACTCGCGCCCCCGGCCGCGGTCCGGCCAGCGGTGACGGGCCTGCCGCGACCCAGGACAACCCGGGCCGGGGTGTCCGGTCCGCCGATCCCCGCCAAGAACCCCACCCCGTCGAAAGAGCCGAGACGCCCGGTTGTCGTTTACCTTTGTCGGGTGAACTTCGACGCGTACGCCCGGACCGGGGTTGACCTTGTCAATGCCCGCCTGGACGACCTCGACGGCCTCCGGGCCATGTTCGGCGAAGACTGTGTCTGGATGCGCGACGAGGTGGCCGAACGGGATCTGGCGACCTTCCGGCGTGCCCAGAAACGGCTCCGCGACGTGTTCGAGTACGGCACCTCCGGACGGGACGCCGAGGCCGTCGCCGAGCTGAACGCGCTGCTGGAGGCGTTCCCGGTGCAGCCGCGCATCTCCGGTCACGACTCCAGCGACTGGCACATGCACGTCACCAGCAGGGGCGCCTCGGTCAGCTCCGAATACCTCGCCGGTGCCGTTTGGGGCCTTTCGGTCTGGCTGTGCGAATACGGCAGTTCCCGATTCGGCGTCTGCGCCGACGAGCGGTGCGGCAACGTCTACCTGGACACGTCGTCGAACTGCTGCCGGCGGTTCTGCTCGGAGCGGTGTGCCACCCGTTCGCACGTGGCCGCGCACCGGGCCCGCAAACGTGCCGCCGTGGGCGAGCAACCGGCACCGCTGACCCCGGTCGGCTAGCCGGTGTCCATGGACGTTCGCGGGTTCGGCCACCGCGACCACCACCGTCACCCCACGAGACATCACACACGGTATACAACAGGGAGCCACCGACCGTTATCACGTTCCGCAACCAGCCCCGCGCCGGCCAGGGACCCGTGTACATCCTCCGGTCGAGTGCGAGGCGGAGTCCAGGCGACTCGGCCCATGGGCGGGGACGTCACGGTGGCGCTGGCGCCGGGGACCTCCGGCACGGTGGAGGGGTTCAGTGCGCCACCGGGCTCGGCGTACTGAGGTGCTGGCGGGCGAACTCCAGCGACGCCCGCAGATCCGCCTCCCGATCCGCCCGGCTCCGGGCGCCGCGCGTGGCCACTTCGACCGCCACCGCCCCGGTGAAGCCGCGGCCAGCCAACGACGACAGAAGCTCCGCGCACGGTTGGCCACCCCGGCCGGGCACCAGGTGCTCGTCCCGGCCCTCCCCGGTGCCGTCGCCCAGGTGCACGTGGGTGAGGTTGGCCCCCATCTGGTCGGCCATCGTCAGGGCGTCGCTGTGGGCGGCCGCGCAGTGCGACAGATCCAGCGTGTACGCGTCGTAGCCGGCCTCCGTCGGGTCCCAGCCCGGGACGTACGGGACGAACTGGCGGCCCGCCATCCGAACCGGATACATGTTCTCGACCGCGAACCGCAGGCCGGTGTGCTCGCCGGCCAGTCGACCGACCCCATCAGCGAAGCCCCGGGCATAGTCACGCTGCCAGGTGAACGGTGGGTGGACCACCACGGTGGGCGCCTCCAGCGTCTCGGCCAGCACCGCCGCCCGGCGGAGCCGCTCCCACGGGTCGGAACTCCACACCCGCTGCGTCACCAGCAGACAGGGCGCGTGCACGGACAACACCGGCACGCCGTAGTGCTCGGACAGGCCGCGCAACGCGCCCGCGTCCTGGCTCACCGCGTCGGTCCAGACCATCACCTCGACGCCGTCATAGCCGAGGCGGGCCGCCATTTCGAAGGCCGCCGCGGTGGGCTCCGGGAACACCGACGAGCTGGACAACAGGACCGGGACTCGGGAAGTCACGTCCTTCAGGGTAGCCCGGCACCGCTCAGGTCACCCGGCGCGCCAGCCAGGGCGGGACGGCGGTCGGCTCGGCGGCGAGGTCAGCGAGCGTCGATCTGGTCCAGTCGGCGCAGGATGACGCCCTCGCGCAGCGCCCATGGGCAGATGTCCACCGATTCGACGTCCAGTCGGCGCATGGTGGCCTCCGCCACTATCGCCCCGGCGAGAAGCTGGTGTGCCCGGCCGGCACTGACCCCGTCCACCTCGGCCAGCTTGCTCGGTGAGATGTGCCGGATGAAACCGATGACCTGACGCAGACCGGTCCGGGTGAGCGACCGGGGCACCCACAGCCCGGCTCCCACCGGGGGTGCCCCTGCCAGCCGGGCGAGCGTCCGGAACGTCTTGGAGGTGGCGACCGGCCGTTCCCAGCCGATCCGGGTCATCTTCGTCACGACGGGGTCGAGCGTCTCGTCGACGTACCCGCCGAGGTCGTCCAGGACGGCGGCGGTCGGCGGTTCGGTGTCCGCCGGATCGATCTTCAGCCGGTCTCGGGTCAGCCGGCCGGCGCCCAGTGGCACCGAGAGGGCGACGTCGGGAAGCTCGTCGATCCCGGCGGCGACCTCCAGCGACCCGCCGCCGATGTCCAGCACCAGGAGCCGCCCGGCGGACCAGCCGAACCAGCGGCGGACGGCGAGGAACGTGAGCCGGGCCTCATCGGCACCGGGCAACACCTGGAGGTCCACTCCGGTGTCCCGGCGTACCCGCGCGAGCACCTGGGGCGCGTTTGTCGCGTCGCGTACCGCCGAGGTCGCGAACGCGAGCAGGTCGTCCGTGCCGAGCGCGGTAGCCGACGCCTGGGCGTTGGCCACGGCGGTGACCAGCGCGTCCTCGCCGGCGGAGGTGAGCGCGCCGTCGTGACCGATCTGCTCGGCCAGCCGCAGCATCGACTTCTCCGAATGGGCCGGCCACGGATGGGCGCCCCGGTGGGCGTCCACCACCAGCAGATGAACGGTGTTGGAGCCCACGTCGAGCACGCCGAGTCGCATGGCCACGACCCTAAGGGCTGGCTCCGGCTTCCACTACCGGGCCGCGCCGAGCCTGGACCGACCTGCGGACCCGAGCGGGTTGACCGGCGGTTTCCGGCAACCGGCGTACGCTGACCGGGTGGCAGCCCGCACCAAACTCCGCATCCTTGTCGACGACTCGACGGACCCGCGCAGCCGGGAGGTCGAGCTGGACTTCCCCCGAGAGTGGGTGGAGTTCCTCGACCCGGCGGACGACGAGCATCTGATCCGGGCCGATCTGACCTGGCTGCTGTCCCGGTGGACGTGCATCTTCGGCAAGGGCTGTCACGGGATCATCGAGGGTCGCGCCGCCGACGGCTGCTGCTCACACGGTGCTTTCTTCACCGACGACGATGACGAGAAGCGGGTACGCTCCGCCGCCCGGCGACTCACCCCGCAGACCTGGCAGCACCACCGGCGCGGCTTCCGCAACTACACCGAGATGGATTCGGTGGACGGGTCGAACCCGGCCCGACGGACGGCGACCCAGGGCGAGGAGGGTCCGTGCGTCTTCCTCAACGATCCGGACTTCCCGGGGGGCGGCGGGTGCGCGCTGCACGCGCAGGCGCTTCGCGACGGCGTTCATCCGCTGGAGTACAAGCCGGACGTCTGCTGGCAGTTGCCGGTCCGTCGGGACCAGGAGTGGAGCAAGCGCCCGGATGGGACGAAGGTGCTGGTCTCCACCCTCGCCGAGTTCGACCGCCGGGGTTGGGGCGCCGGCGGGCATGACCTGCACTGGTGGTGCACCTCGTCGCCGGACGCGCACGTCGGCGGCGAGCCGATGTACCTGTCGTACGGTCCGGAGCTGACCGCGCTGATCGGCGAGACGGCGTACGCCCGGCTGGCCGAGCTGTGCGCAGCCCGTGCCCGGCGTGGCCTCATCGCCGCGCACCCGGCCGGTCGGCTGACCGGATCAACCGGCGACCGCCCCGGGTGATGGCGGCCGGCGCCTACGGCTCGAACTTGTAGCCCAGGCCGCGCACCGTGACGATGTGCCGCGGCGCGGAGGGCTCCGGCTCAACCTTGGACCGCAGCCGCTTGACGTGCACGTCGAGCGTCTTGGTGTCACCCACGTAGTCCGCACCCCACACCCGGTCGATCAGCTGGCCGCGGGTCAGCACCCGACCGGCGTTGCGGAGCAGCAGTTCGAGCAGTTCGAACTCCTTGAGCGGCAGCTGCACGGCGGATCCGGCCACCGTCACCGTGTGTCGCTCGATGTCCATCCGGACCGGACCGGCGCTGAGGGTGGCGGCCGGATCCTCGACCGTCTCGGTCGACTGCCGACGCAGCACGGCCCGGATCCGCGCCACCAGTTCGCGGGGCGAGTACGGCTTGGTGACGTAGTCGTCGGCCCCGATCTCCAGCCCGACCACCTTGTCGATCTCGCTGTCCCGGGCGGTGACCATGATGATGGGGACCCGGGACCGCTGGCGGAGCTGCCGGCACACCTCGGTGCCGGACATCTCGGGCAGCATCAGGTCCAGCAGCACGATGTCCGCGCCGGTCCGGTCGAACTCGGTGAGGGCGTCGGTGCCGGTCGCGGCGAGCGACACCTCGAATCCCTCCTTGCGGAGCATGTAGGACAGGGCGTCGGAGAACGACTCCTCGTCCTCGACGACGAGCACGCGGGCCACTGCGGTGTTCCTTTCTCTGTCCGGCCTAGCGGAACGCGGCCGGACCGGTCTCGATCGGGGCGGTGGGTGGCGGCAGGAACGCGTCGGGTGGCTGGGCGGGTAACCGCAGGGTGAAGGTGGATCCCCCACCGAGGGTGCTCGACACCTCGACCCGACCGCCGTGGTTGGTCGCGATGTGTTTCACGATCGCCAGTCCCAGGCCGGTGCCGCCGGTCGCCCGGGAGCGGGCCTGGTCCGCGCGATAGAACCGTTCGAAGACCCGGTTGACGTCGTCCGGGGCGATGCCGATGCCCTGATCGGTCACCGCGATGGTGACATGGTCGTCGTCGGCCTCGGTGGCCACCGTCACCCGGGTGTCCTCCGCCGAGTACGCGATCGCGTTCTCCACGAGATTCGTCACGGCGGTCGCGACCTGGCTGTCGCTGCCGTACACGGTGAGGTTCTGCCGGCCCTCGACGGCGATCTCGATCCGGCGGGCGGCGGCTGTCGTCCTGGTCCGGTCCACCACCTCCGCGAGCACCCAGTCGACGGCGACCGGCGTTGGCTCGGGGAGTGGTTCGGCGCCCTGCAGCCGGGTCAGTTCCAGCAGTTCGTTTACCAGTCGGCCGAGCCGGGTGGACTCGCTCTGGATCCGCTCCGCGAAGCGCCGCGCGGCCGCGATGTCCTCGGTACCCCGGTCCGGCGGCGCTGGTTGGTCAACCGGCTCTGCCGTCGCGGTGGCGTCCAGCAGCGCCTCGGCCAGCAACTGCAGGGCCCCGATCGGAGTCTTCAGCTCGTGGCTGACATTCGCCACGAAGTCCCGCCGGACCCGGGCCACCCGGTGGGATTCGGTCACATCCGCCGCCTCGACGGCCACGCAGTCGCTGCCGATGCCCATGGCCCGCAGGTGCACTCCCAGCGGGTCGGCGGCGCCGCCATTGCGGGGCAGGTCAAGTTCCACCTCGCGACGCACCCCGGTGCGACGGACCTGCCCGGCGAGGGTCCGGACGAGCGGATGAGGAGCCATGGTGCCGGGTTCGGGGCCGGTCCGCAGCAGCCCCATGGCCCGGGCGGCGGGGTTGATCAACAGCGGGACGCCCTCGGGATCCAGCACCACCACGCCGACCCGGAGCGAGTCCACCGCACGCTGGCACAGTCCCGGCAGTCCAGGCGGTTCCGACAGTTCACCGGCCGGTCTGGTCGAGGTCCGGGGGTCCGCAAGCACCCCAGAGGCGCCGTCGGCCGTCCGGTACGCCGTCGACGGTCCGTCGCCGCGCCCGTCCCCGGCCGGTTCCGGGCGACCGACCCCGGTTGCCCGGGACCCGGCGGCCTGAGCGGATCGGTCGGCACACCAACGACGCCATGCGCCGGCAAGCGGCGGCGCGGCCAGCAGCCCGGCGACCAGCCCGCCGGCGATCCCGGCTACGACCTCCCACTCCACGTGGCGATCGTAGGGTCATCGCCGACGCACCGACCACACAATATGGGACAGATCCGGCATGGATCCGGGAATGTTTACCTTCCGGCCCGCTCCCGTTCATTCCCGTTCAGTTACGGGTCCTTGTTGCGACCTAGCGTGGGACGTGCCATTGAACGGCCCGGTGGCCGGGCCGGCGCACGCAGCAGACAGGACGTGACCATGCGCGACGAGTTCCGGGCCGATCTACAGACCGTCAGCCAGCTCCTGGTGGACCTTGCCGAAGACGCGCGCGCCGCGATGCGGGAGGCCACGAAGGCCCTGTTGACGGCCGACCGGGCGGCGGCCGAGAACGTCATCGCCGGAGACGCCGAACTCGACCAGACGTACCGGCAGGTGGAGGAACGGGTCTGCGACCTGCTCGCCCGGCAGGCGCCGGTGGCCTCGGACCTCCGCGCGATGATCACCGCCTTGCATGTCGCGGCCGACCTGGAGCGGATGGGCGATCTCGCCGATCACGTCGCCAAGACCGCCCTACGCCGCCACCCCTCCCCGGCCGTGCCGGCCGAGCTGCGCGGCGTCTTCACCGACATGGCTGAGGTCGCCGATCGGATGGCCGGCAAGATCGCTACGGTGCTCGCCAAGCCGGACGTGGATCTGGCCGCCGAACTGGAGCGGGACGACGACGCCATGGACGACCTGCACCGGAGCCTCTTCGCGGTGCTGTTGCGCGACGACTGGCCGTACGGGGTCGAGACAGCGATCGACGCGACCCTCCTGGGGCGCTTCTACGAACGGTTCGCCGACCATTCGGTGAACGCCGGCGAGCACGTCATCTACCTGATAACCGGAGAAGCCGCGACCGGATGACCGTCTCCCGGCCGGCCCGACACCGGCGTTGGCAGAGGCCCCTCCCCTCGCGAAAGTGGCGGGAAGGGGCCTCCTCGCACAGTCAGCGGCCCTGGTTGGCGACCGCCGCGGCGGCCTCCTTGGCAGCTTGGGGGTCGAGGTAGGTGCCACCGGTGGTCAGTGGCCGCAGCCCGGGATCGAGGTCGTAGCGCAGCGGGATGCCGGTCGGGATGTTGAGCTTCGCGATCGCCTCGTCGGAGACCTGGTCGAGATGCTTGACCAGCGCCCGCAGTGAGTTGCCGTGCGCGGCCACCAGCACGGTACGGCCGGCCAGGATGTCCGGCACGATCGAGTCGTACCAGTAGGGCAGCATCCGCTCCACGACGTCCTTGAGGCATTCGGTACGCGGCATCAGTTCCGGTGGCAGCAGCGCGTATCGCGGGTCACCTGCCTGGGACCACTCGTCGTTGTCGTCGATCGGCGGCGGCGGGGTGTCGTACGACCGCCGCCAGAGCATGAACTGGTCCTCGCCGTACTCCTCCAGGGTCCGCTTCTTGTCCTTACCCTGCAACGCTCCGTAGTGCCGCTCGTTGAGTCGCCAGGAGCGGCGCACGGCGATCCAGTGCCGTTCGGCGGCGTCAAGGGAAAGTTCGGCGGTGCGGATGGCCCGCCGCAGCAGGCTGGTGTGCACGACGTCGGGCAGCAAGCTGTGCTCCCGCATCAACTCCCCGCCGCGGCGGGCCTCGGCCTCGCCGTTGGCGGTCAGGTCGACGTCCACCCAGCCGGTGAACAGGTTCTTGGCGTTCCAGTCGCTCTGGCCGTGCCGCAACAGGATCAGGGTGCCGATGGTGGCTCCCTCACTCGCCACGGACACGTCGTCCGACGCACTCCTCGCACTCGCAGTCATGGGGTCATCCTGCCGGACCGGTGCCGTCCTGTCCTGACGGACCGGCTGGTCGGCGGCATCACCGGGGTGACCACCACCACGTCGGAAAGCGGATGACCCGGGACGCCGACCGGGACTAGGTTCAGTAAGGCCCATAGAGCAACACGGGCATTACGCGGGGGAAGCCGGGGGAGTATGCGGACGATGCGTGGCTGGTTGACGGACGCGGCCGGCGGCCTCCCGTCACGGTTCTGGTACCTCTGGACCGGCACATTGATCAACCGCCTGGGCGGATTCGTCCTGATCTTTCTCGCCATCTATCTGACAAGCGTCCGGAACTTCTCCCCGATCCAGGCCGGTATGGTCATCGGCCTGTGGGGGTTGGGCGGCGCGGCGGGCACCATGCTCGGCGGCACACTTACCGACCGCTGGGGCCGGCGCCCCACCCTGTTCGCCGGTCAACTCGGTGCCGCCGCCATGATGCTGGCCCTCGGGTTCGCCGAGGAACTGTGGACGGTGGCGGCGGGGGCGCTGCTGCTCGGCCTGTTCGCCGAGGGTGTCCGGCCGGCGTTCGGCGCCATGATGATCGATGTGGTGCCGGAGCGGGACCGGCTCCGGGCGTTCTCGCTGAACTACTGGGCGCTGAACCTGGGCTTCGCCTGTGCCGCGATCCTCGCCGGCCTCGCCGCCGAGCTGAGCTACCTGCTGCTGTTCGCGGTGGACGCGGCCACCACCCTCGTCACGGCTTTGATCATCTTTGTGAAGGTGGGCGAGACCCGTCCGGGTGGGACCGGCCGGACGAAGGTCGGCGGCTCCGCTCGGGGCGTCCCGGGCGGCCTGCGTACCGTCCTGTCCGACCGGGTCTTCCTGGGCTTCGTGGGGTTGAACCTGCTGGTGGCGTGGGTCTTCCTACAGCACATCTCGATGCTGCCGATCACGATGGCCGACGATGGTCTGTCGCCCGCGACCTACGGCTGGATCATCGCGCTCAACGGCTTCCTGATCGTCGCCGGCCAGCTCTTCGTGCCGCGGCTGATCAAAGGGCGCGGCAGATCGAACGTGCTGGCCCTGGCCGCGGTAATCGTGGGCGTCGGCTTCGGACTTACCGCGTTCGCCGACGCCGCGTGGTTCTACGCGGTGACCGTGTTGATCTGGACGCTCGGCGAGATGCTCAATTCGCCGTCCAACTCGACGTTGATCGCGGAACTCTCCCCCGCGGCGTACCGGGGTCGCTACCAGGGGGTGTTCTCGTTGTCCTGGCAACTCGCCGGGGCCAGTGCGCCGGTGCTCGGCGGCCTGGTCCGGGAACAGTTGGGCAACTCCGCGCTCTGGCTGGGTTGCGCCGCCGTCGGACTGTTGGTGGCCGTCGCCCAGGTGCTCTCCGGTCCGGCCCGGGAACGGCAGGCGGCGGCGCTACGCCTGGCGCAGCCCCCGGCCCAGCCGGTGGTGGTCGTCGACCCACCGGCTCCGGAGGCGGCCGAGGCGGCGGCGACGGCGCCGACGGCGGTCGCCGCGGAGCCGTCGGTCGGCTCCGTTCCGGAGAACGAGTCTCTGGTACGCAGCGGGTCATCCGCCACCGGAACGTCCCGGTGAGCACATGATCGAGACGTCGGTGAACCCGCGATCGACACGAAATGCGGGATGCGGGATGCGGGATGTCGCGGGGTTGAGGAGTCCGCTGGCCCGCGACATCCCGCATCTCGTGTGACGAACACCCGGAGAATAGGGCCCGGCGGCGGCGGGCGACTCTCACCCCCGTAAGCGTCGCCCGCTCGCACCGCCGGCCATCAGGTGACCCGTGCCGTCCCCCAACGGCGAGGTGTCACCTTCACGGCACCCTGCTCGGTTCTGATCGAACTACGGCTCCCCCGAACCGTTTCGAGCTTGGCGCCCTCAATAACGCTAGAGGTCAGGGGATTACCCCACAACCCGCCGGCCATGTCTCGCGGGTCACACCCACTTTCGCGACCGGCACTGCCAGCGCCATGCGGTTCACAACCGGTCGATGCCGGTCAGCATTCCCTCCGGCACAACCTCGATCATCCGTCTTCGCGGAGTGGCGATTCCGTACGGAAGAAGTTGCTCTGCCCGCCACCAGAGCGTTCCTCCTGGTAAATGAAGTTGAGCTGGCGCCCGTCGAAGGTCGAGAACCACTCGTCCCAGCTGATCGGCTTGATCCGGCCGCCCTCCCGGTAACCGGGCAGGTCGAACGTGAGCACCCCGGCACGGCCGTCATGCTCGGTCCCCTCGATGGTGGCCGGCGTGGCCTGCCGCTCCCGGGCCCAGTTCTGGATCACCTCGTGGCTGGTGGTGACCAGGCTCCGGCCCGCGCGATCCGGCTCGTCGCTCGGCGATGCGATCCGCTGGGCATAGTTGATCGACCGGGACATCGCGTCACCCTCCCGGATGCCCGCCTCCCCGATCGTGGCCGCGCCGACCGGCGGCTTCGCCGTCGTCGAGGGCTTCGCGGTGGCGCCGGCCTTCGCCGCGCCGGTCCGCTTCGTGGCGGAGGTGGCCCGCTTCGTCGCGGTGGACTTCGCCGCCGTGGTCCGCTTGGCCGGAGCCGCGGTCCTCCTGGTCCCCGTCGTCGACTTCCGCGCCGTGGACTTCCGCGCCGTGGACTTCTTCGCCGCCGTCGACTTCCGCGCCGTGGACTTCCTGGCGGCCGTGGACTTCTTCGCCGCCGTCCTCTTCGTCGGGGCCGTCGTCTTCTTCGCGGCCGTGGACTTCCTGGCCGCCGTGGACCTCTTCGCCGCCGTCGACTTCCGCGCCGCGGACTTCCTGGCCGCCGTGGACTTCTTCGCCGCCGTCCTCTTCGTCGGGGTCGTCGTCTTCTTGGCTGCGGTCCGCTTCGTGGCCGGAGCGCGTTTCGCGGCGGATGTGCGCGTCGCGGTGGTCGTGCGCCGCCCCGCGCTCGCGCGCTTGGTGGCCAACGTGCGCTTCGTGGCGGTCGTCCGCTTCGTGGCCGGCGTCCGCTTCGCCGCCGACGTGCGCTTCGCCGCCGAGGTCCGCTTGGCAGCGGTCGTCCGCTTTGTGCTGGTGCCCGGCCGCCTCGCCCCCGGCTTGGCCCTGGCCATCCCACGGCTGGCTGGCGCCGTCCGGCCCCCCGCCTGACCAGCACGACCCGACCGCATGCTCTTCACCAGCGTGTCGACCAGGTCATCCTTGCGCATCGCGGATATGCCGGTCACGCCCCGCCTCCGTAGCCGGGCACGGATGTTGTCGGCGCTCAGCCGGGCGATATCCGCCCGACTGGTGCCAGCCGACCCGCTCGTTCGCTTCTTGGCCGCGGCGCTGCCACCGCCGGCCGATCTGCTCCGCTGAGCCATGAGAACTCCCGCTTCCTCGACAGGTCTCCCTCGGCTGCCGACGCGTCCCTCCCGCGCGGCGCCCGGCCGCGGTTACCCGTCAGGACCGGTCTGAACCCGTTGCGGGGCGATCCGATGTCGACGGGCCGTCCCCGCCCGAGGGTCCGGAGGCGGCACCGCCGGCGCTCGACGGCTCGAAGAGGTGGGCAAACGCCCGCAGATTGGCCAGCGACTCACCTCGCTTGACACGCCATTCCCACTCCCGGCGGATGGCGGTGCCGAACCCGATCTCCAACATCGTGTCGAACGACTCGTCGGCGTACGTGAGCACCGAGCCGAGCAGCCGGTCCAGTTCCTCGTCGGTCACCCCGGCCAGACCGACCCGCCCGGTCAGGTAGATGTCGCCGACGGCGTCGATGGAGAACGCCACCCCGTACATCCGGGCGTTGCGCTGCAGCAGCCAGGCCCACAACTCCTCGCGACGCTCGTCGGGCTGGCGCATCACGAACGCCTCCACCCGCAGCGCGTGCTCGCCGACGATCAGGTTGCAGATCGTCTTCAGCTTGTGCGTACCAGGCAGCGTCACCGCGTACGAGAGTTCGCCGGTGGGCTCGCAGGGAAGTTCACGCTCGGCGCACACCCGCTCGATGCGGCCGGCGATCGCGCCGCGTACGGAATCGTCGGTGGTGGTCATCCGGTCACCATGCCACGCGGACAGGCCCGGCACGCGGACGGGACCGGCGGGTCAGCCGGTACGCGGGCCCCGCCGTCAGCAGGAACCCAGCGCGGCGGCCTCACCCGCGAGGCGACGCCTCATCCGTGCCCGGTGCTCGGCCACCGCCTCCCGGTAGACGGCGAGCAACCCGGTCGCCGTCCGCGACCAGGAGAAGTTGCTGGCGTGCACCGCGGCGCCCCGACCCAGCCGCTGCCGGTGCGCCGTCGCCGGCAGCAGGTCGGCCAACACGCGCGCCCAGTCCTCCGGGTCGTGTCCGTCGACGAGACGCCCGCTGACCCCGTCCCGGACCGCGGTGACGAGACCGCCGACCGCGGCGGCGACCACCGGCGTACCGCACGCCTGCGCCTCCAGCGCCACCAGCCCGAACGATTCGTTGTGCGACGGGACCGCCACCAGATCGGCGGCCCGGTAGAGGGCCGGCAGCTCGTCCCCCACCCGTGGGGGGAGGAAGCGGACCAGGTCGGCGACCCCGAGCGACACCGCCAGCTCGATGAGCGACGTCGGCCGGTCCAGGCCGCTGCCGCTGGGGCCGCCAGAGATCACCACGGTCAGTTGGTCGGCCAGTCGAGGATCGCGGTCGCGCAGCGCGGCCGCCGCGCGGACCAGGACGTCGGGGGCTTTGAGCGGCTGGATCCGGCCGACGAACGCGACGATGTACCCGCCCGGGGGCAGGCCGAGCCGGCGGCGAGCGGCGGCCCTCGCCTCGGCCTCGGCACCAGCGGCCGGCGGCCGGAACCGATCCAGGTCCACGCCGGGTTCCACCACCTTCACCAGTCGCGGGTTCGCCGCGTACCGGTCGATCAGGTCCTCGGCCTCGAACCGGGTGTTGGCCACCAGCCGATCGGCCTCGGCCACCAGTTGCTCCTCGCCGATCACCCTGGCGTTCGGTTCCGGCCGGTCGCCGCGGGCGAGCCGGGCGTTCTTGACCTTGGCGAGCGTGTGCGCCGTGTGCGCCAGCGGGACCCCCCAGCGCTCCTTGGCCAGCCAACCCACGTGCCCGGACAGCCAGTAGTGCGAGTGGATGAGGTCGTAATAGCCCGGCGGGCGAGCTGCCTCGGTACGCAGGACGCCGGTCGTGAAGGCACACAACTGGGCCGGCAGCTCCTCTTTGGAGAGACCTTCGAACGGGCCCGCGACCACGTGCCGGACCTCCACTCCGGGGGCCAGTTCGACCTGCGGCGGCAGATCGCTCGCGGTGGCCCGGGTGAAGATGTCCACCGCCACGCCAGCCTCCGCGAGCCGCTTGGCCACCTCGACGATGTAAACGTTCATCCCACCCGCGTCGCCGGTACCGGGCTGGTCCAGGGGCGACGTGTGAACCGACAGGGTCGCGATGCGGCGTGGAGGGGGCCACGGTCGACCGGACCGGCAGATCGTCCCGGCGTGCGTGTGTGTCACATCCGCTCCTTCGCGTCGCGGTCGTTCCCGACCCGCGCCGACCGCGCACCCATGGTCAACCGTCCCGCGTCCCGTCATCTTCCCGATCGCCGCCGGTCCATGCGCACCGGCAGCTCGCCGGGGTGACCGAACTCATCTGGACCGGCTCGCCCGCTGGTGAAGAATAGGCCGATGACTCCCGTCGCGATCATCACCGGAGCCTCCAGCGGAATCGGGGCGGCCACCGCCCGACGGCTGGCCTCCGAGGGCTTCCACGTCATCGCCGCGGCGCGCCGCGCCGATCGCCTCACCGACCTCGTCAAGGAGATCACCGCCGCGGGCGGCACCGCCACCGCCGTACCCTGCGACATCACCTCTGACGAGTCCGTGGCGAATCTCGCGGCCACCGTACGCGACCTGTCCGATCCGGTGACCCTGCTGGTCAACAACGCCGGCGGCGCCCGCGGCATGGACCCGGTCGAGCGCGGCTCGGTGGCAGACTGGCGCTGGATGTACGAGGTAAACGTGCTCGGCACGTTGCGCGTCACCCAGGCCCTGCTGCCCGAGCTGGAGGCCTCCGGGACCGGCACGGTGATCGTGCTGAGTTCGACCGCCGGCCTCATCGCGTACGAGGGTGGCGGCGGTTACGTGGCCGCCAAGCACGGACAGACCGCGCTTGCCGAGACGCTCCGCCTTGAGCTGTGCGGCCGACCGGTCCGGGTGGTGGAGATCGACCCGGGCCTGGTGAAGACCGAGGAGTTCGGGCTCGTCCGCTTCGGGGGTGACGCCGAGAAGGCGGGAGCCGCCTACCGGGGGGTGCCGAACCCCCTGGTCGCCGAGGACGTCGCGGACTGCATCGCGTGGTGCGCCACCCGGCCGCACCACGTCAACGTCGACCGGCTGGTCGTACGGCCGCTGGCCCAGGCCGCCCAGCACAAGGTGCACCGCATCGGCTGAGGAACGGCCATTCGGCGCGGCCGGGAACGGGAAAGGACGGTCGACTGACGAATGTGTATGTGAGAAAGGGTTTGCCATCAGCGCCCGCAGACCGCCGCGCCGCACGTCGGGCACCCCCGACCGGCCATTGGGTACGCCGACCCGGGGCACCACGAACCCGAACCGGCTGCGGCGGGTGGACAACTGGATCGCGTACCGCTGCGCCGAACCGCTCCGGGCCGCGGCCGTGCCGCTCGTGATCGACCTCGGCTACGGGGCCACCCCCGTGACGACGATGGAGCTGCGCGCCCGGCTGGCGGCGGCGGTGCGGCCGGACGTCCAGGTGGTCGGTCTGGAGATCGATCCGGCCCGGGTGGCCGCGGCCGAGCCGGCCGCGGACCCGCCCGGCCTGCGCTTCGCCCGCGGTGGCTTCGAACTGGCCGGTCTGCGTCCGGTGGTGGTCCGGGCGCTCAACGTCCTCCGGCAGTACGACGAGTCCGCGGTGGTCGACGCGTGGCGAACGATGACCGACAACCTCGCGCCGGGCGGGCTGCTGATCGAGGGCACCTGTGACGAGTTGGGCCGGATCGGCTGCTGGGTGCTGCTGGACGGCATCGGCCCCCAGTCGCTCACGCTGGCCGCCCGGCTCGCCACCCTGGACACGCCCGGCACCCTGGCCGAACGGCTACCCAAGGCGCTGATCCACCACAACGTGCCCGGCACCCGCATCCATGCCCTGCTCCGGGCGCTCGACGACGGTTGGCGGGCCGCCGCCCCGTACGCCACCTTCGGTCCCCGGCAGCGCTGGGTACGCGCGGTGGGCGCGGTCCGGGAGGCCGGGTGGCCGGTGCTGGACCGGCCCGGCCGCTGGCGGCACGGGGAGCTGACCGTGGCCTGGGCCGCCGTCGCGCCATAGCACCGGCGGAGGCCGGCTGGCCCGGCCACGCCCGCCCTGTCGCCGCCTCTCCCGGCTACAACTCGCAGTTGACCATGATCGGTTCGGGGTTCAGGGTGACGCCGAACCGGTCCCGCACGCCCGACCGGATCTCCCGGGCCAGGGCGAGCAGCGACGCGGTGGCCACCGCGTCGCGGTTGGTCAGGGCCAGGGTGTGCTTGGACGAGATGGCCACCCCGTCCGGGCCGGGATATCCCTTGCCGAAGCCGGCCCGCTCGATCAGCCAGGCCGCGCTCACCTTGACCACTCCGCTGGCGCCCGGCCACGAGGTGGGTTCGCCCAGGCCGGCGGCCGCCGTCCGCTGACGCAGCCGCTCGTACGCTCCGGCGTCGAGCACCGGGTTCATGAAGAACGAACCGACCGACCGGGTGTCGGGATCGGCCGGGTCCAGCACCATGCCCTTACCGGCCCGGAGCGCGAGCACCGCGGCTCGGGCGTCGGCCAGCGGTACCCGGTCACCGACCGACACGCCGAGGGTCCGAGCCAGCTCCGCGTACCGGATCGGGGCCGACAGGGGCGAGCGGGTCAGCGTGAAATCGACGGCGAGCAGCACCCAGCGGTCGCTGTGCCGGAACACGCTGGACCGGTACGCGAAGCCGCACTCGGCGGCGGACATCCGCACCACCTCGCCGGCCACCCGGTCGTACGCCTCGACCAGGTGGATGGTCTCGGCGACCTCCTGGCCGTACGCCCCGACGTTCTGGATCGGGGTGGCGCCACACGAGCCGGGGATTCCGGAGAGGCACTCACAACCAGACAGGCCGTCGGAGACCGTACGGGCGACGAAGTCGTCCCACGGCTCGCCCGCCTCGGCCCGGAGGGTGACCGTGTCGGACGTCTCGGCGATCGTCCGGGTGCCGCGAGAGCGTACGAGCACCACGGTGCCCGGAAAGCCACCGTCCCCGATCACCATGTTGCTGCCGCCGGCGAGCACGAGGATCGGCTCGTCGCGCAGCTCGGCTTGGCGTACGCTTTGTACTATTTCATCGGTAGATGTCGCCGTAACCAGCCGTCGGGGCGGGCCTCCGAGTCGCAGCGTCGTGTACTTCGCGAGCGACTCCCGCGTGTCGGCGTCTGCGGCGGGGGTCGGTTGGGCACTAACGTCTCGCACGCCCTTCACCCTAGGCTGGAGGACAGCCTCGCCACCCATTGGTAGCCAGGTCGTCCGGGAGGAACGCGATGAGCAGACTGCACGGCACCAAGGATTTCTGGATCGCGGCCCTGCGCGCCGAGGGACCGGCGTTCCACGCCGCCGTCGCAGAGGCCCCTCCGGACACACCCGTGCTGTCCTGTCCCGACTGGAACGTCAACGATCTCGTGCTGCACCTCGCCCGGATCTACCACTGGGTCGGTTCCTTCGTCGGAGCCGGCCGCACCGAGGCCCCGACGCCACGATTCAGCCGGGACGTGGAACTGCCCGGTGGCGAGGCCCTGCCGCTGTGCAAGCAGGAGTACGACCGGCTACTCGCCCTGCTCGACGGCCTGGACCCGGAGGCGCCGGCCTGGAACTGGGCCCCGCAGCCGAAAAAGGTGGCCTTCTGGCAGCGGCGGATGGCCCACGAAACCGCAGTGCACCGGTGGGACGCCCAGATGGCCATCGCCGCGGCGGAACCGATCGAGGCCAAGCTAGCCGCCGACGGGGTGAGCGAGGTGTTGGATTCCTGGCTGCCCGCCGGTCGCCGCCACGCGGCCGGGCCGTGGCAGGGAGTCGCCCAGTTGGTGGCCGTCGACGCCGGCCAGGAGTGGTTCCTCCGGATGCGCGGCAGTGGCGTGGCCCTGCTGGACACTGACACGATCCTGGACGACGACGACCACCACGCCCGGGTGCATGCCGTCGGCTCCGCCAGCGACCTGCTGCTCGCGCTCTACGGCCGGGTCGACTTCGACGTCCTCGACGTGACCGGTGACGCGTCGCTGCTGGGCGGCCTGCGCACCGGCTGACGCGTGGCCGGACAGCTAGCTCGACTCGGCCAGAACCCGCTCGGCGACCTGGTGGATGTCGACGCTGAACAGCACCAACCGGGCCTCGACCACCCGCGCCGGCTCCGCCATCCGCAGCACCGCCAACGCCTGCCGCACGGCGTCGTCCACCGGCCAGCCGTAGATACCGGCTGAGATCAACGGGTACGCCACCGTCCCCGCTCCCAACTCGTCGGCGACCCGCAGGCTGTTGGCGTAGCAGTCGCGCAGCAGTGCCGACCGGTCCTCCGACGCCGACCAGACGGGACCGACGGTGTGGATCACCCAGCGGGCCGGCAGCTCGCCGGCGGTCGTCGCCACCGCCTGCCCGGTCGGCAGCCCTCGGCCGTAGCGGCTGGCCCGCAACGCCCGGCACTCGGCCAGGATGGCCGGTCCGCCACGCCGGTGGATGGCGCCGTCGACGCCGCCACCGCCGAGCAACGACGAGTTGGCCGCGTTCACGATGGCGTCCACCCGGTGAGCCGTGATGTCCCCCTCGACGAGCCGGATCTCCATCTCAGGCACCCCGCTTCCGCTCGATTGACCCGCCGGGCCCGTCGGCAGGCTGGCCGGGATGGTCGATGGACTGGCCGAGCGACCGGCGGGCCAGCAGCGTGGCACCGGCCACCGCCGCCGGCGTGAACAGCACCGCGCCGAGCGGAATCAGGAAGGCCACGAAGACCCCGACGCCGAATCCCAGCGCGGTGGGCCGGATCGCCCGGAGCGCTCGACGACGGTCCGCGAGACGCAGGCCGCGCCGGTAGAACGGGGCGCCGACCAGTTCGGTCGCCAGCAGCCAGCCGCCCACCGCCGCGCCGAGCACCGGCACGACGGTCTGCCCGACCACGGGCACGAACCCCGCCGCGAACAGCGGGATGCCGAACAACACCGACAGGCCGATCAACCGGGCCGAATCGACGGCGCTGCGCCGCAGCGACCGCCACCACGGGATGTCGACCTCACCCGGCGTTCCACCGAGCCGTTCCTCCACCCGTTCCGAGATCTTCTCGTAGAAGGGGTCGCCGATCACCAGGGTGACCGCCGTGAAGGCCACCACGCTCAGCAGGCCACCAAGCCCCAGCAGGGCGAGCCCGGCCACGATCCGCGCGGCGTTCCGGACCCCACCGGACCAGTCATCGGCGAACGGCGTGATCCATTCCGCGAGGTCGGTGACGAAATAGGCAAGCGTCACGTACGCGCCGACGAACAGCGCGCCCGAGATGAGCGCCGGCACGATGCCGAGCAGCACCAGCCCGGGGCTGCGCGCGTAGGTGGCGAACCCGCGCAGCAGCAGGCCCACTCCGGAGAAGAACTGGCCGGCGGCGCCGGTGACCGGCGCGGCGACTGTGCGGGCATCCACGACCGGGCAGCCTACTGCCGAGCGGACCGGGCGGCACGGCATCACCCCGGTGGCACGGGGGCGTTCCGCTGCCGGACGCGAACCCCACGGGCCCGCACTCGCGCATCAACCGGCTGGTGGATCCGGCGTCCACCAGGGCCGGCCGGCGGCGTCGCCGGGCGTTCGATTCGGTCGGAGCGTCACGCCGAGATGCTGGAACGGCAGCGATCACCAGCGTACGGAGGAGGGCGAATGCCCGTCATCGAGGTCACCGGCCTGCACAAGCGGTACGGCGACCAGATAGCCGTGGACGACGTCTCGTTCACCGTCGAGCCGGGAGAGATCTTCGGCGTACTCGGGCCCAACGGCGCCGGGAAGACAACCACCGTGGAGTGTGTCGCCGGGCTCCGGGTTCCGGATGCCGGCACCGTGTCGGTGCTCGGGTTGGACCCCCAACGCGAGCCAGCCGAGTTGCGCCAACGGCTCGGCGTCCAGTTGCAGGAGAGCCAGCTTCCGGACCAGCTCCGGGTCGCCGAGGCGCTGGAGCTGTACGCGTCGTTCTATCGCAAGCCCGCCGACTGGCGGCGGCTGATGGATCAGCTCGGTCTGGCCGGCAAGCGGAACACCGCGTACAAGAAGCTGTCCGGCGGCCAGAAGCAGCGGCTGTCGATAGCGCTGGCCCTGGTCGGTAGCCCCGAGGTGGCGATCCTGGACGAGCTGACGACCGGGCTGGACCCGCAGGCGCGCCGGGACACCTGGAGCCTGATCGAGGAGATCCGGGACGGCGGCGTGACGATCGTGCTGGTCACCCACTTCATGGAGGAGGCCGAGCGGCTCTGCGACCGGCTCGCCGTGATCGACTCCGGACGGGTGGTGGCGATCGACAGCCCGCGCGGGCTGGTCTCCCGGGTGGCACCCGAGCAGCGGATCCGGTTCCGGCCGTCCGCGCCGGTGGACGAGGCGCTCCTCACCGGTTTGCCGGAGGTCGTCTCGGTGCACCGCAGCGGTGCGCAACTGGTGGTCACCGGCACCGGGAACGTGCTCCACGCGGTCACCTCGGTGCTCGCCCGGGAGCAGATCATCGCCGCCGACCTGCGGGTGGAGCAGGGAAACCTCGATGACGCGTTCGTCGGCCTCACCGGCCGTACGTTGGACAACTGAGCAGGAGCACCGATGCACGCTTTCCGCATGATCCTCAAGACCGAGACCAAGCTCTATCTCCGGGACCCCACGGCGGTCATCCTCACCCTCTGCCTGCCCACCATGATCATGGTCGTGCTCGGGTTGATCCCGGCGCTGCGGAAGCCGGACCCGACCTTCGACAACCACACATTCGTCTCCTACTTCGCGCCGTCCCTGCTGGTGCTCACGCTCGTGATGGCCGGCCTGACCGTGCTGCCGAGCCTGCTGGCGACGTACCGGGAGCGGGGGATGCTGCGCCGGATGCGCACCACCCCGGCGAGCCCGGGAGCGCTGCTGGTCGCCCAACTCCTGATCGTCCTGACCAGCATCCTGGCCAGCTCCGCCCTGCTGATCACGGTCAGTCGGCTGGCCTTCGACGTGCCGCTGCCCCAGGACCCGATCGGCTTCCTGATCGCCTTCGTCATCGGCACCGCCGCCCTGCTCGCGCTCGGACTGCTGGTGGCGGCGCGGGCGCGAACCACCAAGGCCGCCAGCGCCATCGGTACGCCGATATTCCTGGTGATCATGTTCTTTGGCGGGGTGTACCTGCCCCGGTTCCTGCTGCCCGAGTTCCTGGTCCGGATCGGTGACTACACCCCGCCGGGCGTCCAGGCCCTGCTGGACGCCTGGAGCGGGACCTCGCCGGAGCCGCTTCAGCTGGGCATAATGGCCCTTGTCGCGGTCGTCGCCGGGGTCGCGGCGGCGCGCCTGTTCCGTTGGGAGTGAGTCCTGGACGCACACAAGAGCCGCGTCGCCGACGGTTGTGATCGACTGAGCGGCTGGGAGAGCCGCGAGGGTGCCCTCTACCGATGGCTGCCCTATCCCGCCCTGGCGGTCGCCACGCTGCTCGCGCTGGCCGTTCAGACGAGTTTCTCGACGGACCTGATCGGCATGTTCACCCTGGTCGCCGGGACGGCGGCCTGGGTCGCCTGGTTTCTCACCCTGCACCCCGAGTGGGTGAACCGGCGCGGGTTGATGGGGCTCTACTACGCCGGCCTGCTGGTGCTGGCCGGCGCGCTGGTCCTGCACAACCCGTTCTTCGGCTTCTTCGCCTGGATCGGCTACCCGCACGCGTTCCTGGTCCTGGTGGGCCGCTGGCGGCTGCTCGGTGTCGCCGGCACCGCGGCAGTCAGCGCGACCTCGCAGGTCGGCGGCGTGCCGGTGATCGTGGAGAACGCTCCGCTGTTCGGTGTGGTGCTCGCCTTCAACCTGGGCATCGCCGGAGCGGTCACCTGGTTCAGCACCCTCGCCGAGCAGCAGAGTGCCCGCCAGCAGCGGCTGGTCGAGGAGCTGGGCGAGGCCAACCGGAAGCTGGCCGCCACCATGCGGGAGAACGAGGGCCTGCACGCCCAGTTGCTCACCCAGGCCCGGGAGAGTGGCGTGTTGGACGAACGGCAGCGGATGGCGCGGGAGATCCACGACACCATCGCCCAGGGGCTCGCCGGGGTGATTACTCAGTTGGAGGCCGCCGAGCAGGCCCGGGACCGGCGCGGCCAATGGCAACGGCATGTCGACACGGCGATCGGGCTGGCCCGGGAAAGCCTGACCGAGGCCCGCCGGTCGGTGCGTGCGGTGCGGCCGGAGCCGTTGGCCGAGGGACGGTTGCCGGACGTGCTCGCCGACGTGGTGGACCGTTGGTCGGCCGTCAACGGTGTGCGGGCTTCGCTCACCACCACCGGTACGGGACGCCGGTTGCACCCCGAGATCGAGGTGACGCTGCTGCGGACCGCCCAGGAGGCGCTGGCCAACGTCGCCAAGCACGCCGAGGCGGGTCGGGTCGGGCTGACCCTGTCGTACATGGAGGACCAGGTCACCCTGGATGTCCGGGACGACGGCAGGGGCTTCATCCCGGCCGTCGTCCCGTACCCACCGCCGGGCTCGGACGGTGGGTACGGGTTGACCGTGATGCGGCAGCGCATCGCCGGCGTGGACGGCCAGTTGACGATCGAGTCCGAGCCGGACGCGGGCACCGCGATCTCCGCTTCGGTGCCCGCGCTGGACCCGGACGGGGTACGCCCCTTGGCGCACGCCCGGCAGTTGACGGGAGGCATGGCCGCGTGAGCGCGAGGAGTGAGCCGGTTTTGCGAGCCCCGCAGTCGCGAACGAATGGTGTGACCCCGTGAGCGCGAGGAGTGAGCCGGTTTTGCGAGCCCCGCAGTCGCGAACGAATGGTGTGACCCCGTGAGCGCGAGGAGTGAGCCGGTTTTGCGAGCCCCGCAGTCGCGAACGAATGGTGTGATCGCGTGACCGGGAAGCCGATCCGGCTGGTGATCGTCGACGACCACCCGGTGGTGCGCGACGGCCTACGCGGCATGTTCACCGGTGACCCCGATTTCGCGGTGGTCGGCGAGGCCGGCAGCGGCACCGAGGCGGTCACCGTGGTGGAGTCGGTACGCCCCGATGTCGTCCTGATGGATCTGCGGATGCCCGGCATGGACGGCGTGAGCGCGATCAGGACGCTGGCGGACCGCGGTTCGGAAGCCCGGGTGCTGGTGCTGACGACGTACGACACGGACAGCGACGTGCTGCCGGCGGTTCAGGCCGGGGCCACCGGATACCTGCTCAAGGACACGTCGCGCAACGAACTGATGCGGGCGGTCCGCTCCGCGGCTGCCGGCCAGGCCACCCTCTCGCCGTCGGTGGCCGGCAAGCTCATGGGCCAACTGCGGGCTCCCGAGCGGGAGCCGCTGAGCCAGCGCGAACTGGAGGTGCTCGGGCTGGTCGCCCGGGGGCGGAGCAACCGGGAGGCGGCCCGGGACCTGTTCATCAGCGAGGCCACCGTGAAGACGCACCTGCTGCACGCGTACGCGAAACTCGGGGTGAGCGACCGGGCGGCGGCCGTGGCCGTCGCCTTCGAACGCGGCCTGCTCACCCCCGGCCGGTAGCCCTTGCGGGCGTCTCGGTTGATCTCCCTGGTCCTGTTGTTGCAGAACCGGGAGACGATGACCGCGGCCGAACTGGCCCGGGAGTTGGAGGTGTCGGAGCGCACCGTCTACCGGGATGTGCTGGCGTTGTCCGCCGCCGGCATTCCGGTGTACGCCGACCGGGGGCGGGCCGGCGGATACCGCCTGCTCGGGGGCTACCGGACCCGGCTGACCGGGCTGAGCCGGTCGGAGGCGGAGGCGCTGTTCCTCACCGGCCTGCCGGGGCCGGCCGGGGACATGGGGCTCGCCGACGCGGTGGCGGCCGCCGAACTCAAGGTGCTGGCAGCCTTGCCGCCCGCGCTACGGGACGCGCCGGCCCGGACCGGCCAACGGTTCCACCTCGACGTGCCGGGCTGGTTCCGGTCGGCGGGTCCGCCGGTGTGGCTGGCCGAGCTGGCCGGCGCGGTGTGGCGGGACGCGACCGTCGAGATCGACTACCGCCGGCGTGGCCGGGAGGTGACCCGCCGGGTGGAGCCGTACGGCCTCGTGCTCAAGAGCGGAGTCTGGTACGTCGTCGGCCGGATCGACGACACGCACCGTACCTATCGGGTGGACCGGGTGACCGGCGTCCGGCCGACCGGTGCGACGTTCACCCGGGACGACGACTTCGACCTCGTCGGATACTGGCGGAACGCGGCCGAGGAGTTTCTCCGCGACATGCTGGCCGCACGGGTCACCATCCGGCTGACCGAGGCCGGCCTCCGGCAGCTTCGACACGTGGTCCATGCCCCGTTCGTGTACGCGGAGGCGGTCGCCGCCGCGAGCGCTCCCGACGACCGGGGCCGGGTGGTGACCCAGTTGGCCGTCGAGTCGGCCGAGGTGGCGTACGGCCAATTGCTCCAGTTGGGGCCCGAGGTTGAGGTGCTGGAGCCGGCCGAGTTGCGGGGTTGGCTCGCCGAGGCCGCCACCCGCCTCGCCGCTCTCTACGGATGAGGGACGGGCCACGGGACAGGCCCGTCCCCTCCCGTCAGCGGTAGCCGGTCACATCCGCGGGTCGCCCGGCGTCCTGCACCTCGACGACGTACCGCCAGGCGTCGGGTCGGCTGCCGTCGAGATCGGTGAAGCCGTACACCTTGGCCAGCTCGCCGCTGGAAACCGACCGGCCGGACCAGCGGGCCCGGTCCGGGTCGGCGGCGAGCGCCGCGACGGCCCGGCCGACGAAGGCAGGTGACTCGGAGATGGCGAAGTGCGGCTCCTTGGCCAGGGCGTCCCGCCAGTTGTCCTCGGTCACGCCGTAGATGTCGAGCATCATCTCCGAGCGCAGCCAGCCGGGGGTGAGGGCGACCGCAGTGCCGCCGTGCTCGCGTAGTTCGTGGGCCCAGCTGAACGCCAGCCGGTTCACCGATGCCTTCGCCAGGTCGTAGAAGACCGAGAGCCGGTAGTTCGTGGCGTTGTAGTCGGTGGTGCCGTCGCCCATCTCGACAACCAGCCCACCCGGCTGGCGGATCATCAGCGGCAGCGCGAAGTGGCTGGTGATGATGTGCGTGTCGACGGCCAGCCGCAACGTTCGCAGGCCGGCCTCCAGCGGCTGCTCCCACACCGGTTTGTTCCAGGTGACCAGCGGGTCGGCTCCCCAGATGTCGTTGACCAGCACGTCGAGCCGACCCTGCTCGGCGTCGATCCGCGCCACCAGGTCGCGTACCTGCTCGGGGACGAGGTGGTCGACCTGGACGGCGATTCCGGTCCCGCCCGCCGCGGTGACCAGGTCGGCGGTCTCCTCGATGGTTTCCGGCCGGTCGTATTCGGACCGCTGGGCACGGGTGCTGCGGCCGGTGGCGTACACGGTGGCGCCGGCGGCACCGAGTTGTACGGCGATCCCCCGGCCGGCCCCCCGGGTCGCGCCGGCGACCAGGGCCACCCGCCCAGCCAGCGGCTTCTCGTCGGTTGTCTGCGTCATGCCGGAAACCGTGCCAGCGAAAGGTGACAGCCGGCGTCCGGTTTCCGCGCCGAAATGCCGGCGACGCGGGCGCGGACGACCTGGTACGGTTCCCGGGCGCCCCGACGAGCCGGAGGGAGGTGGGCATCGTGATCACGATCGACCTCACGTGCTCCCACCCCGCCAGCGGGGCGCCGCGGACCTGATCCGGGAGCACGACCACCTCCCGGAAGGAAACCCATGACCGACCTGGTCATCCGCCCGCTCACCGCGGGTGAGGAACACCTCTTCCACGCGCTTGCCGACCCCGACCTCGTGGGTCGGGCCGCCTTCGGCGAGCGCTACAGCGTCGACGAGTACCGTCCCGAGTGGACCTGGATCGCGCTGCGCGACGGCGCCGTGGTCGCCCGCGCCGCCTGGTGGGGCAGGCCGGACGACAACAAGCCGATCGCCCTCGACTGGTTCGACTTCACCGATCCGGCCGCCGGCACCGAACTGCTGCGCGCCGCCCCGTTCCACACCGAGTACGAACTGCGCCTGCCATCGGGGTGGCGGGACGACCCCGCGTTGCGCGGCGAGGGTCAGCGCCGGATCGACGCGGCGGTCGCCGCCGGGATGTCGGTGCTTGTCGAACGGTTCCGGTACCGGTGGACGCCGGACTGCGGGCTGCCGGATCGGCCGGGCCGGCTGGAGTTCCGGCCGGAGCCGGACGACCAGGTGATCCTCGACGTGCTGCGCCGGATCGGCGACGGCAGCCTCGACGCGCACACCCGGCAGGCGCGGGCCGAAACCGATCCCGTCACGGCTGCCCAGCAGGAACTGGACCTTCTCCGCGGGCTGCCCAGCCCGCGGGAGTGGTGGCTGCTCGGGTACGCGCCGGACGGCGACCTTGTCGGGATCACCGTGCCGGCCCGCAATCCCTACGATCCGATCGTCGGCTTCGTCGGCGTGCTGCCCGAGCACCGTGGCAACGGCTACGCGTACGACCTGCTGGTCGAGTGCACCCACCGGCTGGTGGCCGAGGGCGCGGACCGGATCGTCGCGGCGACCGATCAGCCGAACCTGCCGATGGCGGCGGCGTTCGCCCGGGCGGGCTACCCGATCGAGATGGAACGCATCGACCTGTTGTGATCAACATGCCGGCGCCGGCCACCCGGCGCCGGGGCCCGCCAGCGCCGCCGAACCTAGGCAGCACCCATCGCGTACGGAAGGGAGCCGTCATGGCGCACCGCCTGGTGCCGCTGTCGTCCCGGTCGGAACCCGCCTTCGGGGAACTCTTCGCCGGCAGTTGGCCGGAGTTCATCTTCCATGATCAGGCGGCGAAGGAGTACCTCGATCGGCGCGGCGCGTACTTCGCCGACCTCGACTTCCTGCTGGTCGACGACGGCACGCGGACCGACGGCGGCACCCGGGCCGGTGGCTCCCGGGCCGGTGGCTCCCGGGCCGGTGGCTCCCGGAGCGGCAGCGCCCAGACCGGCGGCGAACGGATCGTCGCGGCCGGCTGGGGGGTGCCGCTGCGCTGGCACGGGACGGTCGAGGACCTGCCCGCCGGCTACACCGACTCGCTGGCCCGGGCCGTGCTCGGGCACGAGTCGAGGGTCCGCCCGGACACGCTCGTGGTGATGGGTGGCATGGTCCGCACCGACGAGCAGGGCCGCGGCTGGGCCGGCCGGCTGGTCGCGGCCATGCGCGACCTCGCCGTGGCGCGCGGTCTCCGGCGCGTCATCGCCCCGGTGCGTCCCACCGCCAAGGTGCGGTATCCGCTCATCCCCATCGAGTCGTACGCGACCTGGCGCCGGCCCGACGGCGAACCCTTCGACCCGTGGCTGCGCACCCACGTACGCCTCGGGGGTTCGATCATCGGGACGGCGCCGCGCAGCCAGACGATGACCGGCACGGTCACCGAGTGGGAGAGCTGGACCGGCCTGCCGCTGCCGGGCTCGGGTGACTTCGTGATCCCGGACGGGCTGAGCACGTTGCGGGTGGACCGGCTCGCCGACACCGGCGTTTATCACGAACCCAACGTCTGGGTCCGGCACCGGTAGCCGCGATGGCCGGCGATCGTGGATTGCTGAGGCCCCTCTGGGGGCACCAACAATCCACGATCCACAGCCGCGCCGGGCCGTCAGTTCCAGACGGACGGCTCGCCCAGCCCGCGGTACTCGTCGAGGCGCGGTGCCTTCGAGTCCGCCACCGTCACCGTGCGGCCCTGCCCGTCCAGGAGCTTCACCCGGGCCACCTCACCCGGCTTCGCGACGCGGATAGCGCCGACTCCGGCGTCGAGCAGGCCACTGGTGACCGTGCGACCCTTCCCGTCGAGCAACTCGGCGCGGACGGCCCGCTCGGGTCCGGCGATCAGCACGCCGCCCGTCTCCCCCGGCAGCCGGAGCACCAGCAGGTCCGGCCGACCGATGGTCGTCGAGTGCGGGATCGGGCCGGAGCGATCGTCGGGCCCCGGCCGGTCCGTTTTGGTGTCCAGCAGCCCGGCGCATCCCCCGTCGGTCGAGCAGGATTCGACGAGGACGGCCTCCGGCGAGACGCCTGTCACCCAGTCGGGCAACCGACCGCCCCAGAGCACCCGCGACGGCTCCCCGACGAGACCATTTTTGCCGAGCAGCCAGTCGAGCCGACGGACGGCGGAGCCGGCCACGGCCTGATCGACCGTTCCCCGGGCTCCGACCGTGGAAACCGGTGGCCTCGCTGGCTCCGGATAACGGCGAACCTCGCCGCCGGCTCCCGGCCCGGCGTAACGGACCTCTCCGTCGCAGGTGATCCGCCAGCGTTCGGCGGTCTGCCCGGGGCCACGGACGACGAACCCCTCGGGACCAGTCCGCTGCCAGGTCCGGGCCACCGTTCCGTCTGCCCCGATCCGGCCGTCGTTGGAGGTCTCGACGAGGCAGTCGGCCGGCGCGAGCCCGACCGCGAGATCGGCGGCCATCCCGTCATTCGCCGGGGAGTGCCGGCTGCCGAGGATGTACGGCGGCAGAGGAGCCGCCTCGTTCGGTGTACCGGTCTGCTTTACCAGGTCCGCCACGGGGGCCGCGGCCTCCCCCCACGTCTCCCGGATCACCGCGTGGGTGTCGTCGCGGAACGCCACCACCACCGAACGGGCGGTCGGCGTGTCGTGGGCGAGCAGCACCTTGACCTGGTCCAGGGACGGAGCCACCAGCAACTCCGCCTGGGCGGCCCGGTAGCCCCGCTCGATCTCGGCGATCAGCTCCCGATCGCCCGCCAGGTTGCCCCGGGTGGGAGACTCCAGCAGCCTCCGTACCAACTCGCTGTCGATCTCGCTGGGCGGCTGGTAGGTCCCCACCGCCGGTGGCGGCGACGAGGCCGCCCCTGTCACGCCCGGCAGGCCGACCGGCGCCAGCACCGGCAGCGCCACGGCGACCGCCGCAGCACCCGCCGCTCCGGCCACCACCATCCGCCGCTGCCGGCGCCGCCGGACCCGGCCCAGCAGCCGGTGGTACGGCTCGGGGCGCGGCACCACCGGCTCGGCGAGCCGGGTGAACTCCCGCCTGATGTCATCGGCCATTGTTCGCTCCACTCCAGTTCGTCATGGCGGCTGACGGGATCGGGCGCACCTGCCCGGTCGGGGAAGGTTCCTCATTCGGTGTCCGGCGCTCCCCCGCCGGCGATGGCTCACCCGGTGCCGGCAGCACCGCGCGCAGCCGGGCCAGTCCCCGGGATGCCTGGCTCTTCACCGTGCCGGCCGAACAGCCGAGCATCTCCGCGATCTGCGCCTCGCTGAGGTCGTCCCAGTAGCGCAGCACCAACACCGCCCGCATTCGCGGCGGCAGGCTCTGCAACGCGGTGAGCACCTCGTCGCGGACCGCGACGTCGTTCGCCACGTCCCGGCTCCGACCACGGTCGGTGTGCAGCCGCCAGGCACCGGTGACCCCGGCCAGGAACTCCCGGGAACCGACCCGGTGCCACAGGCTGACCCGCTCGTTCACCATGATCCGGCGGACGTACGCCATCGGTTCGTCCACCCGCCGCCAGTGACGCATCGCCCGCATCAGCGCGTTCTGCACCAGATCCTCGGCCGCGTGCCGCGACCCGGTGAGCAGGTACGCCGTCCGCAGTAGATCCGCGTACCGGATCTCGACGAACTCGCGGAAACCGTCATCCGTCACGTACACCCTCCAGCCCGCCATGGGTCTCTCTGTTGATGAGAAGACGACCCGCGACAGCCTGGAAAGGTTGACTCCGCGCCCGAAGTCAGTCGCCCAGGCGGATCCGGACCCGGCGGTTGGCCCGACCCTTACTCTCCACCTTCACCACCCGCACCTTGCCGATCTGTGCGGTGGACGCGACGTGGGTGCCGCCGTCGGCCTGGACGTCCAGCCCGACGATATCGACGATCCGGACCTCCTGCTCGTCCGGCGGAATGAGATTGGACTGGGTCCGGATGATGTCCGGCAACGCCAACGCCTCGGCCCGGGGCAACACCCGCACCGCCACCGACCGGTCGGCGGACACCTCGGTGTTTACCAGTTCCTCGATCCGGGTCTTGAAGTCGGGTGGCACCTCGGGCAGGTTGAAGTCCATCCGGGCCTCGCCCGGCTCCATGTTCCCGCCGGTGACCAGGGCGCCGAAGTCGCGGAACACCACCCCGCACAGCACGTGCAGGCCGGAGTGGGTGCGCATCAGCATGGTCCGGCGGGTGTCCTCGACCGCCCCCATGACCGCGATGCCGGCGGGCGGCAGCGGATCGCCCTCGGCGGGGATCAGGTACAGCTCGTCGCCCTTGCGGGTGCCGACGATGCGGGTCTGCACCCCCTGCCAGAGCAGCACCCCGTGGTCCGGTGGCTGGCCCCCGCCACCCGGATAGAAGGCCGAGCGGTCGAGCACGATGCCCTCCTCCGGATCGCTCGACACGACCACGCACCGCCACTCCCGCAGGGTGGGGTCGGCCAGGTCGAGGCGGTGGGTGTGGCCATGCCGGGAAACGCCCATGGCTCCGGACTCTACGCGTTGAGGAAGCCCGAGATGCGCTCCCGCACGTCGGCGCGGTGCGTCCAGAGCACCCCCGGCCGGTCGTACAGGTGCAGGGTGGCCCGGGGCAGCGCGGCCGCGAGCTGCTCCGCCACCTCCGCGGGATGCAACGGGTCGCCCACGCAGCCGAGCACCAGCGCGTGGGCGGTCACCTCGCGCAACGCCGCGGCGGTCCGCACGGCGACCTGGTCGGGCAGGCTGGCCAGGGCCGGCGCGAGGCCGTCGCGGCTCAGCTGGTCGACCCGCTGGCGCAGGTACGCCCAGCCGGCCGGGGTATTGCGCAGGGCGGCCGGGATCTCGTACGACACCGTGTCCGCGACGGCCGCGGCGTCTCCGCCCTCCACCGCGTCGAGCAGGTCGCTGAGCCGTTCCCGGGCCAACGCCGGGCGGGGCTTGTCCAGCACCGCGGGCAGGAAGAACACCACCCGGTCGAACCGCTCCGGGCTCTCCACCAGCAATCGGCACAATGCCCCGGCACCGAGGCTCACCCCGACGGCACGGTCGGCCTGCCCGAGGTCGGCCATCGCCCGCAGGTCCCGGGCGAGGTCGGCGTAGCTCCACGGGCCGGAAGGCGCGTCCGAGCGCCCGTGCCCGCGGAAGTGGAAGAAGGCGCGGGTGCCGGATACGGCGCTGCCCAGCGGTCGGGTGGTGCTGATGCCACCGCCCAGCCCGTGCGCGAACACCGTGGTGGGGTCACCGGCGCCGGTGACCAGCCGCTCCAGCCGTACACCGTGGGGGGTGGTGACCAGTTCGGTGGCCGGTTCGGGAATGGTCGGCCGGCCGGTGCGCGGCGCGCTCGGGCCGGGGCCGTAGGTCCGCGGTCCGCCGTCGGGCGGCGGAGGCCAGCGGAAGTCCCTCACCAGAATCCCTTGCCGTCGGTGATGTCACGCAGACCCACCCGGACGTCGAGCAGGTAGATCAGGGCGGCGGCGATGCCGATCAGCCCGAAGATGCTCACCGGGCCGAAGCCGAACAGCAGCAGCACCAGGCACAGCGCCAGGATGACCAGCCAGCCGGCCTTGGGCAGGGTGCCGATCGCCGGGAACGCGTCGGAGCGCTGGGTCAGGCAGTGGACGAAGGCGACGCTCTCGATGACGAGCGCGAAGACAAGCAGCACCAGGTTGATGACGAAGACGACGTCTTGGTAGAAGAGCGGCGCGGCAGAGGCCATGCCGGCAAGCTTATGTCGACGGCCCCGGGTCCGTGCCACTCGGCACGGCCGGGGCCGTTACGTTCTGCTCCGGACTCAGGCCTTCGGCGCGGTCCGCTTGGTCGTGGACTGCTTCGCGGCGGCCTGCTTCGTGCCGGCCTGCCTGGTGGCGGTCTTCGCCGGCGTCCTGCTCGCCGGCGACTCGGCCGCGACGGTCTTGCGGGTCCGCGGCTGGCGCGGCTTCCTGACGGCCGGGGTGGACTCGACGGTCTCGGCCACCGTGGCCGGGCTGGCCGCCACCTCGGCGACCTCGGTCGCCGCCATGTCGGCGTTCACCGTTTCGGCCGCCTGCACGACGCCCGTGCCGATGAGCCGCTCGCCCCGGTTGACCAGAGCGCCGTACGCGGAAAAGGCCCGCTGCTGGACGGTCTGGGCGTTGGTGAGCACGACGGCGGCGTTCCGCAGCGCCGCCTCCCGCAGCCGGTCCACGTCCGCGTCGAACTCACGCACCGTGCGCTCGCGAAGGGTCTCGGCCGTGCGGTTGGCCTCCCGCAGCGACGCGGCGGCCTTCTCACGCAGCTCGACGCTCGTCGTCGCGGCGCGGTCACCCAGGCCGGTGACGACCTCGGGCAGCTTGCGCAGCGACTCGTACGCGAGTTCGCCGGCGCCCGCGGCGGCGTAGAGCGGGGCGGGGATCCGGCTGGTCCTGGGCTTGTTCATCGGTTCTTCGACTCCTCTTCGTCGACCGCCGCAGCGGTCCTGTCCTTCTCGACCGCCGCGGTGGGCTGGTCCTTCTCGACCCCCGCGGTGGGCTGGTCCTCGTTGGCCACAGTGTTCGGTGCGTCCCGGGTGTCGGCCTTCGGCGCGGGCGCGGCACCCGCCTCGGTCACCGCCACCGCCTTCAGCACCGGGTCAGCGGGCAGCGTGGCTGTCGCGTCGACCGGCGACCGGCCAGCCGTCGCCTCGTCCCGATCCGATCCGGCCCGCAGGGATTCCTCCGGTAGGGATTCGGATGCCGGCGGCGTCTCCGTCGTGGTGGCGGTCGCCTCGGCCTCCGCGAGCCGGCCGTTTTCCCGGCGGAACGTCTCGTAGATCTGGCTGAGGGACTGCTTCTGCGCCATCGTGAGGTGCGGGTCGCTCGCAATGGCCGCGAGCACGCCCTGCCCCTCCTTCTCGTCGAGCAGTCCCGCCCGCAGGTACATCGCGGGTGTCGACACGCGCAGGGCGCTGGCGATCTGCTGCAGCACCTCGGCACTCGGCTTCCGCAGCCCCCGCTCGATCTGGCTGAGGTAGGGATTGCTGACGCCGGTCTGCTCGGCGAGCTGGCGTAGGGATATCTGGGCATTTCGCCGCAGGTCCCGGATGAACCCCCCGATGTCCCGGGGCAGGTCCTTGGGTGTGGCCATGCGCCAACCGTAGCCACCTCCGCTAACTCCAGCAAGCGAAACGCTTGCTGGAGTTAGCAACGTCACCAGATGGCCCGGACTGCCCCGACCGGCTCCCCACCGCCGTACACCGGCTGATCGGCCAGCTCCCCCAGTACCGGCGCGGTGACACCCAGCCGACCCAGCGCCGAAGCGAGGACGGGCATCAGCGCCCGCGGCGCCCCGTCATCGACCTTGATGGCCACCGCACCCACCCCGGGGATCGCCACCGCCTGCACCGCCTCGGCGCCGAACTTGGCCAGCAACCCGGGTACGCCGGCCATCAGCCTGGTGTCCCGGGCATCCGTCCCGCCCACCTGCTCGGGGTGGTCCCGCATCGCGTCGGCCACCGCCCGCTCCGGCGACCCCGGCGCAGCGGCCACCAGCCGGAGGAACGCGCCGGCCAGGCCCGTCAGCGAAACCGCCAGCACCGGCGCGCCGCACCCGTCCACCCCGACCGCCGCGACGCTCTCCCCGGTCAACTCGGTCACGGTCGCTCGCAGTCGCTCCTGCAACGGGTGCTCCGGCCGCCAGTAGCCGTCCACCGGCCAACCCGCCGCCAGGCAGGTGAGCAGCATCCCCGCGTGCTTACCGGAGCAGTTCATCCGCAACCGGGTGGGGCCGCCTCCAGCACGCAGCAGCGCCGTCCTGGCCGCCTCGCCCAACGGCAGGTCGGGCGGGCAGCGCAGCGCCGACTCGGTCACCCCTGCCGTGGCCAGCAGCGCGCGCACCCGGGTCTCGTGGAAATCCTCGCCGTCGTGGCTGGCCGCCACCAGGGCCAGATCCGCGGGGTCGGCGAGCCGGAGGCCGGCGCGGAGCATCCCGACCGCCTGCAGCGGCTTGCCGCACGACCGTGGGAAGACCGGCGAGGCGACATCGCCCGCCGCCGCGCGGACCGCCCCCGACGCGTCGAGCACCACCACGGAGCCGCGGTGCAGGCCCTCCACGAAGCCGGACCGGACCACCTCGGCGAGCGGGACGCCACCCTCGTACGTCTTCGACACCTGGGCAACCTACCCAGCGACCGACAAACGATCAGCGATGGGGCGGCACTCCGAGCAGCTCACGGACCTCGGCCGGGGTCAGCGGCGGTCGCTGGGCAAGTTGGGCGAAGGCCACTGCCCGGGCGACGAGTTGCATGTTCGACTCGACCGGACGTCCCTTCGCGTACGTGACGGTGTCCTCCATGCCGACCCGCAGGTGCCCACCGGCGGACAGCGAGGCGAGCATGACCGGGATCGTCGTGCGACCGATGCCGGTCGCCGAAAAGGTGGTCCCCGCCGGCAGTTCCCGCAGCGCCTGCCGGCACGCCACAAGCGCTTCGGTGGTGCCCGGCATGCCGCCGGGCACTCCCATCACGAAATCCACGTGCACGTGCCCACCGGCCGGCAGCCCGTGCTTGTCGAGCAGCCGGACGAGCGCCGTGAGATGCCCCAGGTCGAATATTTCGTACTCCGGCACGATCCCCCGATCCCGCATCCGGGTGTGCAGGTCGACGATGAACTCCCACCGGTTGAGGAACACGTCGTCGCCGAAGTTGACGGTGCCCATGGTGCACGAAGCCATGTCGGGGGCGGCCTCCAGCACCGCCAGCCGGTGGGCCTCTGGATCGGTGACCGCGCCGCCGCTGGACAACTGCACCACCAGGTCGGTGCTGTCCCGCAACGCCGCCACAGTGTCCCGCAACCGACCGAGGTCGAGCGTGGGACGAGCGTCATCGTCACGGATGTGGACATGGATCACGGATGCGCCCAGTGCCTCGCACTCCTTGGCGGTGGCCACGAGTTCGTCAAGCGTCACCGGGAGGGCCGGCACGTCGGCCTTGGCCGACTCGGCACCGGTGGGCGCCACGGTGATCAACGTCCCTGTCGTCATGGGCGGATCCTAGGGCCCTTCCTACTCGGGGTCGATGGCGGCCGCCGAGCCGGCGACCAGCAGCTTCGCGTCGTCCGGGACGTTCCGCTTCACGACCGCCAGCGCGATCGGGCCCAGTTCGTAGTGCCGGACCGCCGTGCCGACGAAGCCGACCTGCCGCTCGTCCCTGGTCACCGGCGTTCCCGCCGCCGGCATCTGGTCGCTGACCATGCCGTCCAGGTGCAACAGCACCAGCCGGCGGGGCGGTTTGCCCAGGTTGTGCACCCGGGCCACCGTCTCCTGCCCCCGATAGCAGCCCTTGTCCAGGTGCACCGCGGGAGCGATCAGATCCACCTCGGCCGGAATGGTGCGGTGGTCGGTCTCGAAGCCCACCCGGGGCAGCCGGGCGGCCACCCGCAGCGCCTCGTACGCCCACAACCCGACGGCGGGCACCCCGGCCGCCGCGAATGACCTGGTGACCGATCCCAGGGCCGCCCGGGGCACCAGCAGGTCCACCCCGAGCCGGCCGCGCCGGACCCAGCCACCATCGGGCAGCGGGCGTACGTCGTACCGCGCGGTCGGTCCGGAGGGCACGGACCCGGCGGCGAACTTCGCACCCGGTACGGCGGCGACCTCGGGCTCGGCCAGCGCGGTCACGCCAAGCGTGCCGGCGGCTTCGACAGCGCGCGGGCCGACCAGCGAGAGCAGGGCCCAGTCGGCGGTCGCGTCGGCGAGGTCCACCCGGCTGAAGAACCGCATCTTCGTCAGGTAGTCGAGCAGGCCGCCGGTGTCCCCGGGTTCGGTGTCCAGCCAGGTGGTGCCGCCCTCCTCGGCGACCTGGGCATGCTGCTCGACGTGCCCGTGCGGGGACAGCACCAGCAGTTCGGTGCCCTGGCCGGCGGCCAGCGCGGCCACATGCTGCGAGGTGACCGTGTGCAGCCAGCCGATCCGTTCCTCGCCGGTCAGGGCGACCACACCCCGGTGCGAGCGGTCCACCAGGCCGACGTCGGTAGCCGCCTGTCGTTGCTCGCGCATCGGGTCGCCGTAGTGGGCCGCCACCGGGCGTACCCCGGCCGCGGCGTGGGCCGGCTCGGGCCGGTCCCTGGTCTGCTCGTCGATCGCGTCGACCGCGACCGCACCGGCTACATCGATCATGACTGCTCCCCGCATTCCCGCCTGCCGCAGACCCCGAACAGGGCCACGTGCCCGATGTCGACCCGGAACCCCCGCTCCGCCGCCAGCCGGTCGGTCACCGGGCGCAGCAGTTCGGGATCCATCTCGTCGACCGTCCCGCAGTTGCGGCAGACCAGGTGGACATGCTGGTCGGCGCCGGCCGGGTGGTAGGTCGGCGCCCCGTGCGAGAGGTGGGTGTGGGTCACCAGATCGAGCCGCTCCAGCAGCTCCAGGGTGCGATAGATGGTAGTGATGTTGATCCCGGCGGCCACCTCACGCACGGCCGAGTGCACCTGCTCCGGGGTGGCGTGCCCCAACTCGTGGACCGCCTCCAGGATCAGCTGCCGCTGGGCGGTCAGCCGCAGCCCTCGGGATCGCAGCAGCTCGGCGAGGTCCGTTTCCGACACCATTGGAGCATAGTTCGGCGGATACGATCGCTCCCATGTCCGGGGTGGTGGTGGCGGTACTGGGGCGGGGTGTGGTCCCCGCCGACGCGCCCGTGGTCCGCGCCGACGACCCGGGGCTGCTGCTCGGCGACGGCGTCTACGAGACCATGCACGTGCGCGGGGGCCGGCCCTGGCTGGCCACCGAACATCTGGCCCGGCTGGCGCTGGCCGCGACGGCGCTGGAACTGCCGGTGCCGGACGCCGGCGAGTTGATCGGCCTGCTGGACACGGTGTGCGCACGCTGGCCGGCCGAGTTGCCCGGCGCCCTGCGGTTGACCTGCACCCGCGGCCCCGACGGCGGCGCATCCACGGTGATCGCCCGGCTGGCCGAGGTGGCGCCCGGCTCGGTCCGGGCGCGGGAGACCGGAGTGACGGTCGCCACCCTGTCGCTCGGCGTCACCGCCACGGCGCGCCCCGCGCTGCCCTGGCTGCTGTCCGGACTCAAGACCCTGTCGTACGGGGTAACCGCGGCCAGTCGCCGCTGGGCCGCCGCGCACGGCGTCGACGACGTGCTCTGGATCTCCACCGACGGGTACGCCCTGGAGGCGCCGACGGCCAACGTCGTCTGGCTGGACGGGGAGACGCTGTGCACGGTGCCGGCCCGGCCGACCGGTGTGCTGCCGGGCGTCACCGCCGCCTGGCTGCTGGCGCACGCCGGGGACCTCGGCTGGTCGGCCGCCGAGCGGATGACCACGCCGGGCGACCTGCGCGGCTCGACCGGCGGAGTGTGGCTGACCTCATCCGTCCGCGGCCTGACCGAGGTCCGCCGCCTGGACGGCATCCCCCTCCCCCCTTCCCCCCACACCCAAGCCATCCGCCACCTCCTAGGCTTCTGACCCCCCTTCGATAGTTGATCAAGAGGTTTGCGTCACCGGCGAGCGCTCTCGGTGACGCAAACCTCTTGATCAACGGCCCTGAATGGGGGTCAGCCGCCTACGCGGAGGAGGCGGGCGGACAGGTGCGGGGAGAGGGGCTGACCGACGGCGGCCATCTCCTGGGCGTACAGCAGGGCTCCCTCGACGATGCCAAAGAGCCGGTGCCCGGCGGTGACCTCCTTGGCGGTGGCGGTACGCAGCACCGCGTCGGTGGCCATCTCCACCCGGGTGCCGGTGACCCTGCCCAGGTAAAGCTCCATCACGCCGGTGGGAGTGGTAAGCAACGCCTCCAGGTCGTCGGTGGCCCGGTCACCGTCCAGCACCGGTCGCCACCAGCCCTCCTCCCGACCCAACGGGCGGACCGGCTTGCTCTGCTCGTCGAGCATCCAGGCACGCGACCGGTAGTGCAGGAACGGCCGCCCGTCATGGGTGATCTCGATCTCCTGGGCGTAGTCGAAGTCCTCGATGGTGGGGTAGCCACCCCGGCCCCGCCCACGCCACCGGCCGACGTACGGCAACAGACCGAGCAGTGCCGGATGCAGATCCGGGCCACGACGCAGGTCGTACGTCTCCTCGAACGGGTACGGCTCCACCGGTGGCGCGTTGAGCCACGGTGGTTGCAGGGGGTTCTCCTCCGACGGACTGCTCGTCACTTAACGGCCTCTCGAGATCTTCACTGCCAGGTAGACCAGGCCACCGGCGAGCGCGCCGAAACCCGCGACCAGCAGGCTCACGAACCCGATCTCGGTGACCATCCCGCCCATCCTATGCTGGCCGGATGGCACGCACCCTGGTCGTCAAGGTCACCGCGGGCAGCGACGCGCCGGAGCGCTGCGCCCAGGCATTCACCGTCGCCGCCTCTGCCGTCGCCGCCGGGGTGGAGGTGTCGCTCTGGCTCACCGGCGAGTCGACCTGGTTCGCGCTGCCGGGCCGGGCCCAGGAGTTCGAACTGCCGCACTCGGCTCCGCTGGCGGAACTGCTGCACGTGCTGCTCACCAGCGGCCGGGTCACCGCGTGCACCCAGTGCGCGGCGCGACGCGGCATCACCGACGCGGACGTGCTGCCCGGGGTACGCATCGCCGGGGCGGCCACCTTCGTCGAGGAGGCGCTCGCCGACGACGCGCAGGCGCTGGTCTACTGACCGGCGCGTACCGATACCGACGGCGCGCCGATGCTGACCGGCGTGCCGTCAGGCGGGGCAGCCGCTGGTGACGGTGACCCGGGTCTCCCCGTCGACGACCCTGGCCGTCACGCCGTACCGATCCGAGCGGTAGCCGTACAGCTCAGGGGTGTCGACCACGACGGACCCACCGGTGGCGAGCGGACCCAGCGCCGCGGCGAGGCCGGCCGTCGGGGTTCCCGGCGCGGTAGCTCGGGCGGTGTACGTGGCACCGGTTCCCGGGCAGGGCGCCACCGTCCGGCTCTGCCGGTCCGGTTCCGGCGCGGGCAGCCCGAGCGCCGTGAGGATCCGGGCCGGTTCGCCGTCCACCGGCGCTCCGATGGTGAGTTCCTCGCCGGTGGCCGGTGGCTCGGCCGGCCGGCAGCCGGTGGCGATCGTCAGTTCGATCAGCCCCGGCGCGGTGACGGCGCCGGTGACCGAGACGAACTCGCCCGCGTCGGCCCGCAACCGGGGCCCGTCACCGTTCCCGCCCGGCCGGGTTCCCGCTCGGTATTCGGCGGGGAGCCCGTCCGCGATCAGGTCCAGCACTCTCGCTGCGTCGTCGTCGGGCCCGGTCCGGACGGTGACGGTACGGGTGAGGATGGCACCGTCCCAGACGGCGCTCAGCCGGCAGCCCCGGTCGACGCGGGCTTCGCCCAGTTCCGCCAGCACACCGGGCCCGGCGGCCGCGATGAGTGCGCCGGCGGCCCGGTCGACACGTGGCTCGGCCTCCCCCACGCTGCGCTGCTCGCGAACGCTCGGCGGATCCTGCCGGGCGGAGAGATACCCGACGCCGGCCAGGAGCGCGAACCAGAGCAGGAGCACCACCGGCAGCCACCGGCGGCGGGCGGACCCACCCCGGGCAGCGGCGGCGCGGTGCGGGTCGACCGGCGGGACTGTGCTCACGCGGTCATCGTGGCATGCCGGTGTTCCGGACCCGCATCTGGTCAGCCGTCGAAGGCGAGCCGGTATCCCACGCCGCGCACCGTCTGCACCTGCGGCCCGCCGTCCAGCCCGCGCAGCTTGCGGCGCAGCCGCTTGACCGCGGAGTGCAGGATGGCCGTGTCGCCGAGGTAGGCGCCGCCCCAGACCGACGCGAACAGCCGCTCGTAGGTCCACAACCGCACCGGCGGGCTGACCAGTCTGGCGAGCAGTTGTCGTTCCAGCCGGGTCACCGTCAGCGGCATCCCCCGCCAGGTCACCAGGTGCGCGTCCGGATCGACCGAGAGATCACCGAAGACCAGCCCGGCCACGGCCCGGTCCGGGAATCCGGCCACGGCCCGGTCCGGGAATCCGGCGGCGTCCATCGGATCGGTGTACGGCGACTCCGCGACCGCTCCGTGCACCGCGAATCGGGTGGCCGGAGGCGAGCCGGTGGGTTCGGTATCCGGAGGCGGGCCGGCGGGTCCGGCGGGGAGATCCCCGGCGGGCGTGCCGTCCGGAACCGCGAACAGCATGGCCCGCAACTCGGCCAGGTCCGCGCAGAGCATCACCGGACCCAGATCGTCGAGTCGCCGCACCACGTGCTGGCGGACCCCGGCGTCGCTGGAGACGCACACGAAGAATGGAACGTGGCCATTGGACACATTGGCCTCCCGGCATCGACCTCAGCCCAGCCAAACGCGTCAGATTGACAGAGTCAACAGTCATGAACGGCAATCGGCATGTCGGATTCAGGCGGGCGTCGGTCAGCTGACCGACGACTGCCCGAGAACTGATCGACAGACTCCATTGATCATCAGCACTGGGTTACCGAGCATTACCCCTAGTCATCGCGGATCCACCCAACCGTGCGGAACCGCGGGGGCAGTGCCGGACAGACCGGGACTGCGGCATCGGCGCCGGCCATCCCGACGACGGCGCCGGAACAGTGGGGAGGAACGATGTCACTGCGACCACCAGGACGACCGTCCCGGGGTTCACCGCTGCGCCGCACGATGGCGATCCTGGCCGCCGTGGTCCTCGGCGTCACCGCCCAGCCGGCCATCGCCGGAACGGCCGGCGCCGCTCCGGCCTCGCCGAAGGCGACGGTCAGCAAGGATCTGCTGACCGAACTCGCCGCGAAGGGCAAGGCGAGCTTCACCGTCTATCTCCGCGAACGGGCCACCCTGAACGGGACGGCCACGCTGCGCGACTCCGGCGCGCGGGCCACCGAGGTGCACCGGCGGCTCACCGACACCGCCGACCGCAGCCAGGACGGACTCCGGGCCGAGCTGGACCGGCGCAAGGTCCCGTACACCGCCTTCTGGATCGCCAACGCGCTCCGGGTGACGGGTGACAAGAGCGTTGTCGACGCGATCGCCGGCCGCCCCGAGGTGGAGCGGATCGATCCGGCCCGTGTCTACCCGCTGATCACGCCGAAGACGACCGCGTCCGGCACCAAGGCCGGCACCCAGGCCGTCGAATGGGGACTCACGAATGTCGAGGCCCCCCGGGTCTGGACCGAGTTCGGCGTCCGCGGCGAGGGCATCGTGGTCGCCAACATCGACAGCGGCGTGCAGTACGACCACCCGGCGCTGGTCGGCAAGTACCGGGGTAACTCCGGCGGCGGTGGCTTCGACCACAACTACAGCTGGTTCGACCCGGCCGGCATCTGTCCCGACCCCGCGCCGTGCGACAACAACGACCACGGTACGCACACGATGGGCACGATGGTCGGCGACGACGGCGCCGGAAACCAGATCGGGGTGGCGCCGGGTGCCAAGTGGATCGCGGCCAAGGGTTGCGAGACCAATAGCTGCTCGGACGCCTCACTGCTCGCGGCCGGCCAGTGGGTGTTGGCGCCGACCGACCTCAACGGCCAGAACCCGCGCCCTGACCTGCACGCCGATGTCGTCAACAACTCGTGGGGCGGCGGCCAGGACGACCCCTGGTACCAGCAGACCGTCGCCGCCTGGCGGGCGGCAGGCATGTTCCCGATGTTCTCCAACGGCAACGACGGACCGGGCTGCGGCACCGCCGGATCGCCGGGCGACTACCCGGAGACCTACTCCGCCGGCGCGTACGGCATCGACAACTCGATCGCCGACTTCTCCAGTCGCGGCGCGTCCCAGGTGGATGGTGGGCTGAAGCCGAACATCGCGGCGCCCGGCGACGATGTCCGGTCGAGTGTGCCGGGCGACGGCTACGCCCGCTTCAACGGCACCTCCATGGCGGCCCCACACGTCTCCGGAACGGTGGCGCTGATGTGGTCGGCCGCACCCAGCCTGCGCGGCGACCTCGCCGCCACCATGGCCCTGCTCGACGACACGGCGACCGACATGGACGCCACCACCTGTGGCGGCACCGTCGACGACAACAACGTATTCGGTGAGGGCCGGCTCAACGCGTACAAGGCCGTCGAAGCCGCACCGCGCGGACCGGTCGGCCGGATCAGCGGCACCGTCACCAAGGCCGCCGACGGCGCTCCGCTCGCCGGGGCCACCGTCACGGCCGGCGACCGCAGCGCCACCACCGGCCCCGACGGCCGGTACGCGCTGACCCTGCCGGCCGGTGAGTACCCGCTGACCGCCAGTGCCTACGGGTACGTCGCGCAGACCGCGACCGTCACCCTGCCCGAGGGCGGCGCAGTGGAACAGAACTTCGCGCTCGCGGTCGCGCCGTCGGTCACCGTCTCCGGGACCGTCACCGACGGATCAGGGCACGGCTGGCCGCTGTACGCGAAGATCGAGGTCGCCGGTCGTCCCGGCGGTCCGGTCTTCACCAACCCCGTCACCGGCAGGTATTCGTTCACGGTCCCAGGCGGTGCCGACTACCGGCTCACCACGACCGCGCAGTACCCCGGCTACCGGGTGGTGACCACCGACGTGACGGTCGAGGCGGCCAACAGGACGGTCGACATCGTGCTGCCCGTCGACCCCGCCTGCACCGCACCCGGTTACCAGGCGAGCCTCGGCGAGCCGTTGCTGTCCGAGACCTTCGACGGCGCCGACGCCCCGGCCGGCTGGTCGGTGGTCAACCGGACCCCGAGCGGCGGCTGGCAGTTCGACGACCCGGGTGAGCGGGGCAACCTCACCGGCGGCGAGGGCAACTTCGCCATCATCGACAGTGACGCGCTGGGCAGTGGCAACCGGCAGGACACCGACCTGCGTACCCCACCGCTGGACCTGTCCGGCGCCTCGGCGCCGCTGCTGCGCTTCAACAGTGACTGGCGGGCCGTCGGCATCTCCGACACGGCGGACATCGACGTCTCCGTCGACGGGGGCGAGACCTGGGTGAATGTCTGGCATCAGACCTCCAGCCGGCGCGGGCCGCGGGTGGAGGAGGTGCCGCTGACTCCGGCGGCGGGTGACTCCGACGCGCTGGTCCGGTTCCGCTTCCAGGGCACCTTCGCCTGGTGGTGGGAGGTGGACAACGTCCAGGTGGTGAACCGCAACTGTGACCCGGTGCCGGGTGGCCTGGTGGTCGGCTTCACCACCGACAAGAACACCGGGACCCCACTCAACGGGGTGACCGTGTCCAGCGTGGAGGCTCCGGCGGACAAGGGTGTCTCGGCCGCCACCCCGCAGGACCCGAACATCCCGGACGGCTTCTACTGGTTGTTCTCCAGCCAGACCGGGGAACACCCGTTCACCGCCAGCAGGTCACCGTACGCGGCGGCCACGAAGACGGTCGCGGTCGTCCCGGACGGCGTGAAACGGGCCGACTTCGCGCTCCGCGCCGGCCGGCTCACGGTCAGCCCGACCACAATCGAGTCACACCAGCGGTACGGCAGTACGCGCACCACCACCGTGCGGGTCACCAACACCGGCAGCGCCGCGGCCGAGGTCGAGGTGCTGGAGCGGACGGGCGGCTTCGAACTGCTCCGCCGCAAGGGTGCCGATCTGGTCGAGCAGCCGGTGAAGGGGATCAGCAAGAGCCGGACCGGGGCGAAGTACGGCGGCCAGCCACCGGCATCCACCGCGGTCGCCGACGCCTGGACCCGGGTGGCGAACCTGCCCGCCAGCGTCTTCGACAACGCGGCCGCCAACCTGGACGGCAAGGTCTACTCCGTCGGCGGCGGTTCCGACACCGGTCAGGAGAAGAAGGCCTGGGTGTACGACCCGGCCGGTGACTCCTGGACGGCCCTGCCGGACCTGCCCACCGCCCGGTCGAAGCCGTCGGCGGCGGCGGTCAACGGCAAGGTGTACGTGCTCGGCGGTTGGAGTGCCAGCGGTGACCCGGTCGCGTCGGTGGACGTGTTCGACCCTGCCGCCGGGTCGTGGAGCACGCTGAGCACCACCAACCCGGCCCCCCGATCGGCGGCCGGTACGGCCGTCGCCGGCAACAAGGTGTACCTGGTCGGTGGCTGTGCTGACAGTGAGTGCAGCGACACCGACGACACGGTCATCTTCGATCCGGCCACCGGGGCGTTCAGCACCGGTGCGGCGTACCCGCATCCGGTTTCCTGGATGTCCTGCGGCGGCATCTCCGGCGGCGTCTACTGCGCCGGCGGTGCCGGGACCACCGAGTTCACCGACGCCTTCCGGTACGACCCGGCAGCGGACTCCTGGAGCCCGCTGCCGGACCTGCCGATCGACCTGTGGGGTGGCCAGTACGCCGCCACGGGCGACCTGCTGGTGATCGCCGGCGGCGTGACCGGCGGCTCGACTGCCGTCACGAACCGCACCGTCGGGTACGACCCGGCGGCGGGGGCCTGGCGGGACCTGCCGAACGCCCAGTTCGCCAGGTACCGGGGAGCCGGCGCCTGCGGGGCGTACAAGATCGGTGGCTCGCCGACCTCGTTCGTCGGCTCGCCGGAAACCGAGCGCCTCGACGACCTCGGCGAGTGCGCGGGTGAGGGTGACGTGTCCTGGTTGTCGGCCGCGCCGACGACGTTCACCCTCGCGCCCGGGGCGTCCCGGAACGTGACGGTGACGCTCACCGCCACGGCCGCCGCCGGGGTGGAGCAGCCCGGCACGTACACCGCCGAGCTGGGCTTCCGGTCGAACACGCCGTACCAGGTGTCGGGCGTCTCGGTCACCATGCACGTGCAGCCGCCCGCGAGCTGGGGCAAGCTGCAGGGCACGGTGCTCGGCCAGCCCTGCGACGGTGATCGGGTGCCGGTCCGCAACGCGACGATCCGGCTCAACTCGCTGGCCAGTCCGGGCACCGGTTACACGCTCACCACGGACGGCCAGGGCCGGTACGCGTACTGGTTGCCGCGCGGCCGGTACGACGTGATCGCGGCGAAGGACGGCTGGATCCCCGAGGTGGCCCGGACGACCATCTCGGCGGGGTTCGTCACCACGCTGGATTACGTCCTCGATCCGGTGACGTCCTGCGACACCCGGGCGAGCGGCCGATGAGGTAACACGGAAGGGCCCCTGGCAACGCTGACCGTTGCCAGGGGCCCGTTCCGCTCGTCAGGCGACGGTGAGGCCGACCTCGTTGATCCCGCGGCCCGCGGTCACCAGGGTGTCGCCGTTGCCGTGCCGGGACAGCGCCCGCAGCGTCCACGTCCCGGGTGCGGCGAAGAACCGGAACTGGCCGACCGGTGACGTCACCACCTCGGCGGTGAACTCCCCGGTCGAGTCGAGCAACCGGACGTACGCGCCGGGCACGGCCTCACCGGAGTCGGACCGGACCACGCCGGTGATGACGGTTTCCTTCTCCAGATCCAGGCTGGCCGGCAGCGGCGCGGCCTGGTCGGGTGCCGCGCATCCGGCGGCGGTGGGTGCGGTCATGACTCAGGCCTCCCCTGGCTCGTCGCCGAGCGCCACCGGCACGCCGACCAGCGAGCCGTACTCGGTCCAGGATCCGTCGTAGTTCTTCACGTTCCGGTGGCCGAGCAGTTCCTGGAGCACGAACCAGGTGTGCGAGGAACGCTCGCCGATCCGGCAGTACGCGATGGTCTCCTTGCCCTCGTCCAGTCCGGCGTCGCCATAGATCCTGCGAAGCTCGTCGTCGGACTTGAAGGTGCCGTCCTCGTTGGCCGCCTTGGACCACGGCACGCTGATCGCGGTGGGCACGTGGCCGGCCCGCTGTGCCTGTTCCTGCGGCAGGTGGGCGGGGGCGAGCAGGCGCCCGGCGTACTCGTCCGGCGACCGCACGTCGACCAGGTTCTTGGTGCCGATGGCGGTCACCACCTCGTCCCGGAACGCCCGGATCGAGTTGTCCGGTTCCTGCGCCGCGTACCGCGTCGCCGGCCGGGAGACGGGATCGGTGACCAGCGGACGGGCCTCCAGCTCCCACTTCTTGCGACCGCCGTCGAGCAGCTTCACGTCGCGGTGGCCGTACAGCTTGAAATACCAGTACGCGTACGCGGCGAACCAGTTGTTGTTGCCGCCGTAGAGGACGACGGTGTCCTCGTTGCCGACGCCCCGCTCGGAGAGCAGCGCCTCGAACTGGGTCTTGTTGACGAAGTCCCGGCGCACCGGGTCCTGGAGGTCGGTGCGCCAGTCGAGCTTGACGGCGCCCGGGATGTGCCCCCCGTCGTAGGCCGAGGTGTCCTCGTCGACCTCGACGAAGACGACGCCCGGGGCGCCGAGGTTCTTCTCGGCCCAGTCAGCCGAGACGAGTGCGGTGTCGCGACTCATCAGATCACTCCTTGGTCTTCGAAGGTGTGTGGTGAGCCAGCGCGTGGAGATCGCTACGGTCGCGGGGCAGGCACGCGCGGGACCCAGACGTGGATGGATCACGGGATCGTGCGACGGCGCCGCTGCCGGGCGAGTAGCAGGAAGAGGATGCGCGAAACCTGCGTGCCGATGGTCGTCGTTCAGGCGACCGGGAGCGACCCCGTCAGATGACGGGGCAACACAGGCAGGTGGCCACGCGGCACAGGTCGACCGCGCGCCGTTTGGTGAGGAGCGTCCCCATGGCCAGGGAGCCTACCAGCGGTGACCGGCCGCGTCACCGTACGACCACGATCTGGACAGTGCCCCGGGCTGCCTCGGCGGATCTCAGGATCAGTCGCTCAGCCGGCCGTGGAGCGCAGCGGGACGTTCGCCGCGTCGGCGGTGACCACCAGCCCGTCGGCCTGCGCCCGGACCTCCCGCACGGTGAGCTGGAACGGCAGCTTCGGCAACGGGATGTTGATCGAGATCTGGTTGGCGTAGGTGTTCAACGCCGCCTGGGCGAGCGGGATGGCCGGCAGTTCGTCGGCGCTCAGGTCCTTGAACCGGACCGCCACCTGCCCCTTGTCGACCGAGAGGTCAGCCGTGCCGCGGACGGTGAAGTCCTGGCCCAGCAGGTTGACCGGCGCGGTGACCGCGAGCTGGCCGTCCTGCTCGGCGAGTTGCAACCCGGGCCGATTGATCAGCTTGGTGACCGTCTCGTACGAGAGGGTGCCGGTGCCGGTCACCGACTCGGCCACCACGTCGCCGGTGCCGGACCGCAAGGTGTCCAGCGGGGCGTTGACGTTACGGGCGTCGATGTCGACGCTCGGCAGGGCGTAATCCGTGCCGTTCACCGCGCCGCTGACGTTCGCCAGGTCGATGGAGATGGACTCGTACCGGCCGTTCAACACCTGGGTGAGGAACGGGAACCCGCCAACCGAGACGTCCTGCACCGAGGCGCTCGCATCCTGCTTCGCCACCTCCTGGCGCACCTGGTCGGCGATGGCGCGCTCGGCGAAACCGGCCGCCAACCGGTCGGCCACGACGAGTGCCCCGCCCAGGACGACGAGCAGGACGATCAGGCCGATCAGGAACTTCCGACCACGGCGGCGAGGCCGCTCCTGGTACCCGTAACTGTCGGCCACGCCGCCTCCTGTCCGTGCTACCGCGCTCGGTCCGGGCACCGTTGTACCCGGATAGCGGAAGATTGAATCAGAGCCAGAAAACGGTGATCGCGTAGGCCGCCGGGGCAGCCAGCGCGAAGCCGCCCAGCGGTCCCTGCATGTGCCGGGCTATCCACATGGTCGGCGCCTCCCCGGCCATCTGCCGGCCGGCCTCGGCGTAGCCGACGGCGAGATCGGCGAGGACCGCCGTACCGGCCGCGACCAGACCGACGAGGGCGGCGCCGGTCGGGTTGAAGGCGACGAGGTAGCTGCCCATCACGGCGCTGGCCAGCGTGCCGCACATCGCCCCGAACACGACTCCGACAGCGCCGCGCGGCACCTGGGGCGCGAGTCGCGGCCTGGGTAGCACGGCGTCCGTGAGGCGCGCGACGGCGAGCGCCACGCCGGCCGCGGTCAGGCAGACGAAGATGGCCTGGGTGCCGCCCGGTTTCCGGCTCAGCACGATCAACGTCCCGAAAGCCACCACTCCCACCACGATGAGCAGGGTGGCACCGAGGGACTCGGTCACCCGGTTCCGGTCGGTACGCCGGATCAACTGTCCGAGCACCGCCACCACGAAGCCGCCGGCCGCGACGTACCCGAGTGGGGCGAGCACAGCGAGGGTGGGCCGCACCGCGGCGACATCGGCGACCGCGGCGACCGCGAGGCTGACGCCGGCTACCAGTTTCAGGGCGGGCGGGCGCATGGCCATCGTCCAGGCCAGCACGTAGAGCAGCTGGACTCCGAGGACGACCGCGGTGAACGGGAGCCGGTGCCCCGGACCGGCGGTGTGGGCACCGAGCACCAGGCCCACCCCGAGCAGGGCGGCGAAACCGGCGACGGAGAGCGACAGCGATCTGTTGACGGGAACGACGGCGGTTGTCGCCTCCTCGTCCGGCGGATCCGCGTCGGTGCCAACCGGCGAAGGGCTCGCCTTCTCCCGACCGGCGGTGGGCGGGCCGTCCCGATCGGGAATCGACGGGGCCGGCGGGCCGCTCCGGGGCGCTGGGCCGGGCGGGGTCATCGGGCCCCTCGGGGCCGATCCGGGCGGAACGGACTGGGCGTCCCCGCCGGGCCCGGGGCCTGGCCGGGCAGCCGGACCTGGGCCTGGGCCTGGCCGGGCAGCCGGACCTGGGCCTGCTGGCCGGGCCTCCCGACCCGGTTGCCCCGGCAGATGCCGGGGCTGGTCGCCGTAGCCACCCGGACCACCTGGGTAGCCGCGCGGGTCCCGACCGGGGGGCGGGCCGGGCGGTCCGGGCGAACCGTCCGGCCGGCGGTTCCGGCCAGTCTCGGGAGGCGTCGAGGGGAACACGCCCCGATCGTGCCAGACCCGGGAGGCAACACGCCGGCCACCGTTTCGGGGAGGAAAAATCTGTGGTGCCATGTGCCCACAGAAGGGGTATATCGGTCTACGTATCGGCGGTGTCGGGCGCACCATCCGCTAGGCTCGTCCTCACTGCCCGTCAGCGCAGCCGGGACCACCGTGCGGCGGTCCGCCGCATGGACGGAGGTGTGCACCGTGCAGATACTGCTTCTCGTTTCCGCCCTTCCCGGCGGCCCCTCTGCGGTCCTGCCCGCGCTCGACCTGCTGCCGCACTCGGTTCGCACCGCGCCCCGGGACGTCCGCAACCTGGTCGCCGGCCCCAGCCCGGACGCGGTTCTCGTCGATGCCCGCACCGACCTCGGCGACGCCCGCGCCACCTGCCGGGTGTTGCACGCCACCGGCCTCGGCGTGCCCCTGGTCGCCGTGGTGACCGAGGCCGGGCTGATCGCGGTGAACGCGGACTGGGGCGTCGACGACGTGATTCTCACCGGGGCCGGCCCGGCCGAGGTCGAGGCCCGGCTGCGGCTGGCCACCGGACGGCTGAGCGCCGCCACCGCCGCGGCCTCCGGACTGGTCCGGGCTGGAGAGCTGAGCATCGATCCGGACACCTACGCGGCGAAGCTCAAGGGACGGCCGCTGGATCTCACGTACAAGGAGTTCGAGCTCCTGCGCTTCCTGGCTCAGCACCCGGGCCGGGTCTTCACCCGGGACCAGTTGCTCCGGGAGGTCTGGGGCTACGACTACTTCGGCGGCACCCGCACCGTCGACGTGCACGTCCGGCGCCTACGCGCCAAGCTGGGCTCGGAGTACGAGTCGATGATCGGCACCGTGCGCCAGGTGGGTTACAAGTTCGTCGTGCCCCCCGCCCGGTCACTGCCCGAGTCTCCGGTGCACGGGGAGATCAATCCCCTGGAGCCGGCCGGTCCCGCCGACGGCGGGCGTCCCGCCGGTTCGCGGGACGCCAGTCGCAATGGCCGCGCCGATCGGCCGGCCCACGCCTGATTCCACCGGTCGCCCGACCGTAGCCTGTTCGAGCAGGTTATCCGAAAACGGGATTTTCTCGGGATAGCTCGCACCTAGGCTTCTTGTCGGATGAGACCGGCAATGAGGGTTACTCCCGTCATGTACGCCGGCGCATGCACGGCGACATGGAGGCCCGCGATGAGGTTCACTCCGGCGGCACGGCTCCTGGTTCTGGTGGTCGTCCTCGCCACCGGAGTCCTCTCCGGCGTCTACGCCATCGGCCGCGTCGTGGGGACCGAGACGGCCCTCCCGGACGACCCGGGGGTCGAGCCGACCCGCGCTTCACCGTCGGCCAGCCAGTCCACGAACCCGGACCGGCGGGAGGAGGGCCTTCCCCCGTTGCCGGCCGACGTGGACGGCCCGTTCGGCGCCCGGTTGACCACCGGCACCAGCCAGGTGGCACTGACCTTCGACGACGGCCCGGACCCCGCGTACACCCCGCAGATCCTGGCGATCCTGCGCGCGCACCGGGTCAAGGCCACGTTCTGCATGGTCGGTGAGAACGCCGCGGCGCACCCCGAGTTGGTGCGCGCCGTGGCGGCCGAGGGCCACACGCTGTGCAACCACTCCTGGAACCATGACGTCCTGCTGGGCCACCGGAATCCGGCGGTCATCCAGGCCGACCTGCTGCGCACCGACACGGCGATCCGGGCGGCGGCGCCGGGCGTACCCGTGCGGCTGTTCCGCCAGCCCGGCGGCAACTGGACGCCGGCCGTGGTGGCGGTCGCGCGGACCATGGGCATGACGTCGGTGCACTGGGACGTGGACCCGCGGGATTGGACCCTACCGGGGGCGAGTGTCGTGTACGGACGGGTGCTGCTCAACGTCACGCCCGGGTCCATCGTGCTGCTGCACGACGGGGGCGGTGACCGGCAGGGCACGGCCGACGCGCTGGCGGAGATGCTTCCCGAACTGCTCGGTCGGTACCAGCTCGGCGCGCTGCCCACCCGTTACTCCCCCTCGGTCTACGCGGCCGCCCGAGCCGCCATGAGCCCGGTCACCCCACGCTGACCGGCCGGGCCGAGCGGCATCCGGCGACCGGGACGTGCCGGCTACGGTGGAGGTGTGATCAACGCAGCCTCGTCCGGTGACGTGCACATCTCGCGTGCCGACCAGCTCACGCCTGACGAGGTGCGGGCGGTCCTCACCTTGACCGAGTCGGCGGGCCGGGCGGACGGTGCCGCCCCCGTCTCCGAGCACGTACTGCTCTCGCTCCGGCAGCCCCGTTCGGAGGCCACCACGCACCTGATCGCCCGCGAACCAGGTGGGCCACCGGTCGGCTACGCCCACCTCGACATCTCGCCCGGTCCTCGCGGATTCAGCGCCGAACTCGTCGTACACCCGCAGAACCGGCGGCGGGGTCTCGGCCGCAGCCTCGTGGAAGCCGTGCTTGCCGCGGCCGGGGGCGCCAGCCCGGCGACCGGGACCACGCTGGGCGTCTGGGCCCACGGCGACCACCCGTCGGCCGCGGCGATCGCGCTCGACCTGGGCTTCCGCCGGGACCGGGTGCTCTGGCAGCTCCGCCGTCCGCTCACCGGCGACCTCGTCGGACCGGAGTTGCCCACCGGGGTCACGCTGCGACCGTTCGCGCCGGGCGCCGACGACGCCGCCTGGCTCGCACTGAACGCCCGCGCCTTCGCCAGCCATCCGGAACAGGGCCGGTGGACGATTGCCGATCTACACGCCCGGATGGCCGAGCCGTGGTTCGACCCGTCCGGGTTCCTGTTGGCCACCGCCGACGACGGTCGACTGCTCGGCTTCCACTGGACCAAGGTCCATCCCCCGGCCACCGACCACGGCCGGTCGATGGGTGAGGTGTACGTGCTGGGTGTCGACCCGGACACCCACGGCCTCGGCCTGGGCAAGGCGTTGACCCTCGCCGGCCTCACCCATCTACGGGACCGGGGCCTGCCCCGGGTGATGCTCTACGTCGACGAGTCGAACGCCCCGGCGATGCGGCTCTACCAGCGGCTCGGGTTCGGCTCGTGGAGCGCCCACGTGACCTGGCGGCGACCGGTCACCGGTTGAGCGCCGGCCCAGCCTGCCCCGGGCCTCCGCAACGGGGTGACGTCAGCCCGACGCCTGCCGCGGTCCTCCGCATCTGGGGGCGTGGCGTCAGCCGAACCGGCCGGTGATGTAGTCCTCCGTCGCCTTCACCGACGGGTTGCTGAAGATCCGCTGCGTGGCATCCATCTCGATCAGCTTTCCGGGCTTGCCGGTGCCCTCGATGTTGAAGAACCCGGTACGGTCGCTGACCCTGGCCGCCTGCTGCATGTTGTGCGTCACGATCACGATCGTGAACTTTTCCTTCAGCTCGTTGATCAGGTCCTCGATCGCCAGTGTGGAGATCGGGTCCAGGGCCGAGCAGGGCTCGTCCATCAACAGCACGTCCGGCTTGATGGCGATGGCGCGGGCGATGCAGAGCCGCTGCTGCTGGCCACCTGACAGGCTCGACCCGGGGCGGCCCAGCCGGTCCTTCACCTCTTCCCAGAGGTTCGCGCCGCGCAACGAGGTCTCCACCAACTCGTCGAGCGACGCCTTGCGCATCCGCCGGTTGTTGAGCTTCACCCCCGCCGCCACATTGTCATAGATGGACATCGTCGGGAACGGGTTCGGGCGCTGGAAGACCATGCCGACGTGCCGGCGCACGGTGACCGGGTCGATGTCGGGGTCGTACAGGTTCTGCCCGTCCATCGCCACCTTGCCGGAGACCCGCGCCCCCGGCAGCACCTCGTGCATCCGGTTGAGCGTCCGGAGGAATGTCGACTTTCCACAGCCGGACGGCCCGATCAGGGCGGTGATGGAGTACGGCTCGATCGCCATGTTGACTCCCTCGACCGCCTTGAACGAGCCGTAGTAGATGTCGAGGTCGGCGACTTCAATGCGCTTGGCCACGAGTGTTCCTTTCCTCGGTCAGCGGCTGTTCGACAGGGAGAAGTAGCGGGAGACCAGGCGGGCGATCAAATTCAGTCCCATCACGAGGATGAACAGGGTGAGAGCCGCCGCCCAGGCCCGGTCCACGCCGAACTCCGGCGGCACACCCGGGATGGTGTACGAGTAGTAGGTGAACACCGGCAGCGACGCCATCCGGCCGTCGGTCAGGTCGGTGTTCAGCGAGTTCGTGCTTCCGACGATGATCAGCAGTGGCGCGGTCTCGCCGATCACCCGGGCCACCGCGATGGTGACGCCGGTGGCGATGCCGGCCGCCGCGGTGCGCAGGACGACCTTGACCACGGTCCGCCACTTGGGCACGCCGAGCGCGTACGACGCCTCGCGCAGCTCGTTCGGCACGAGCTTGAGCATCTCCTCCACCGACCGCACGACGACCGGCACCATGAGCACCGACAGCGCCACGGCGCCACCGATGCCGAACCGGACGCTCGGACCGAAGAAGATGGCGAAGAGGGCGAACGCGAACAGGCCGGCGACGATCGATGGGATACCGGTCATCACGTCGACCATCAGGGTGACCGCCCGCGCCACCCTGCCGCGCCCGTACTCGACCAGGTAGACAGCGGTCATGATGCCGATCGGCACGGAGATCAGGGCGGCGGCACCGGTGATGAGCAGGGTGCCGATGATGGCGTGGTAGGCGCCGCCACCGGCCTTGAGGACGCCGCGCATGTCCGAGCTGAGGAACTCCCAGTCCAGCCGGGTGACGCCGTTCTGGATGGCGGTGACCAGCAGGGAGAGCAGCGGCAGCAGCGCGAGCGCGAAGGCCGCCGTGACGACGAGCGTCACGAACCGGTCCTTTGCCCGGCGCCCACCCTCGACCTGCCGGGAGATTAGCGGCAGCACGATCGCGGTGAGCGCCACGCCGAGCACCACGGCGAGCGAGATGCTGGTGCCGAGCACAGTCCCGGCGAGCAGGCCGAGCGCCAGACAGGCGACGACTATCGCCCACGGGGCCCAGGCCGGCAGGGTGCGATGGCCGGTGGCGAAGCCAGCCTGACGCTGGATGGGCGGGCTGGTCGTCGAGGTCATGCGTTCGCTCCCGAGAAGTCACGACGGCGGGCGACGATGGCGCGGGCCGCGTAGTTGACCGCGAAGGTCAGGGCGAAGAGGACAAGGCCCGAGGCGATGAGGGCGTTCACCGCGATGCCGCTGGACTCCGGGAAGTCCAGGGCGATGTTGGCGGCGATCGTGTTGCTGTTTACCGATCCGATGAGGTTCCCGGTAATGACGTCGGCCGGGGAGAGCACCATGGCGACCGCCAGCGTCTCGCCGAGCGCCCGGCCGAGCCCCAGCATGCTGCCGCTTATGACACCCGACTTGCCGAACGGCAGCACGGTCATCTTGATCATCTCCCACCGGGTGGCGCCCAGGGCGAGCGACGCTTCCTCCTGGAGCCGCGGCGTCTGGAGGAACACCTCCCGGTTCACCGCGGTCATGATCGGAAGGATCATCACGGCCAGGACCAGGCCGGCGGTGAGCATCGTCCGGCCGGTGGCCGAGGTCGGTCCGGCGAACAGCGGAATGAATCCGAGGTTGTTCTCCAGCCACTGGTAGACCGGGACCATCTGGGGCGCCAGGAAGAAGATGCCCCACAGGCCGTAGACGACGCTGGGCACGGCGGCGAGCAGGTCCACCAGGTAGCCGAGAAACTGTGCCAGCCGGCGCGGCGCGTAGTGCGAGATGAACAACGCGATGCCGACCGACAGTGGGGTCGCCACGACCAGGGCGATCGTGGCCGCCAGCACGGTGCCGAACAGCAGCGGGGCGACGTAGGAGAAGAACCCCTGCTCACCCGGAATGTCCTCGGCGGGAGCGACCAGGGCCGGAAAGCCCTCGACGAGCAGGAACGCGGCGACGGCGGCGAGGGTGACCAGGATGAGGATGCCGGAGGCGGTCGCGGTGCCGGAGAAGATCCGGTCGCCGAGCCGCCGGCTGGATCCCATCGAGCCCGGTGTCTGGTCGCCGCCCGTCGGCGCCCCGCTCTGCGCGGTGGCGGGCGTTGTCACTGGTGCGTCTCCTCAGCGTCAGGGTGGCTGTAGATCGGTTCTGTCGGACGGCGGCGGGTCCGGCCGGTCGTCGATCGACCAGCCGGACCCATTCGCACTTTGTTTACGGTTGTCAGGCGGCTGACTTGATCGCCTCGATGGCCTTGGTGGCGTTCTCCCGCTGCTTCGCGGTGATCGGGGCCGAACCGGCGTTCTCGGCGGCCTTCTTCTGGCCCTCCTCGCTGACGAGGTAGGTGAGGAACGCCTTCACCAGGTCGGCGTTCTGCTTGCTGTCGTACTGCACGCAGGCGAGCTGGTAGGAGACCAGGACGATCGGGTAGACGCCCGCCTCCGTGGTGTCCCGCGGCAGGTCGATGGCGTAGCTATAGTCCCCGCGACCCTCGACCCGCGTGGCGGCGTCCACGACCTTCGCCGCGGCCTCCGGCGAGTACTCGACGAACTCCTCGCCGACCTGGACGCTGGCCACTCCGAGGTCACCGGCCTGCGACGCATCGAGGTAGCCGATGGTGCCCTGGCCACCCCGCAGCGCGGCGGCGACGCCCTGGGTGCCCTGCGCGGCCTCACCACCCTGCACCGGCCAGTTACCGTCAGCCTCGTGCGGCCAGTCCTGCTTGGCGGCTTGGGCCAGGTAGTCGGTGAAGTTCTCGGTGGTGCCCGACTCGTCCGACCGGTGCACCGTGGTGATCTTCGTAGCCGGCAGGTTGACGCCCGCGTTGAGCTGAGTGATCGCCGGGTCGTTCCATGTGGTGATCTTGCCGTCGAAGATCTTCGCGATCACCGACGCGGAGAGCTTGAGCCCCTCCACGCCCTCCAGGTTGTAGGCGACCGCGATCGGCGAGATGTAGCCGGGCACCTCGATGAAGTCGCCGCCGCACGTCGACTTGGCGGCCTCCACCTCCTCCGGCTTCAGGTAGGCGTCCGAACCGGCGAACTGCACGCCGCCGGAGGTGAACGCCTTGCGGCCCGCACCCGAGCCGGTCGGGTCGTAGTTGACCGTGGCGTCCGGGTACTTCTCCGAGAAGCCCGCGACCCAGGCCTGCATGGCCGCACCCTGCGCCGAGGACCCGGAACCGGCGAGGTTGCCGCTGACCTCGGCCGCACCGGAGTCCGCGCCCGAGTCGTCATCGCCACCGCAGGCGGCGACGCCGAGGAAGAGCATGGCCGCGACCGGCAGGGCGGCCAACCGAAGGGACTTGCGATTCACGGTGATGATGCCTCTCTGGTCTGGGCGCAACGCCGCCCGATGGTGGCGATGGCGAAGTCACCATCGCGATCGAGGGGGACGCTACGAGCCCTTCATAAACGGCCGGACCGAGCATGGTGAACGAAAGGTGAACAGCAGGTTCCGACACCAGTGAATGAGCATCAGGTCCGGCGAAAGCGCACTATCCGTGAACAAGGTCACCCGATGCGGTTTCCGCCGTTCCGCCGTACGCGGAGCCAGCGGCGAGCCTGCTCGGGGGTGACGCTGTAGTAGACGGCGGCCGACCGATCCGGCCTCGTTCCGCTGGTCCGTTGCAGCGGCAGACCATATGTGGCGTAATCGTGATGGGACTTCACGATGCGGGTGAGCCCGCCCATCGCACCGATCACCTTGTCGACCGAACTGCCCAGCTCGGCCGCGATGTCTCCCACCGGCAGCCGATGGCCAGGCCGTTCGGAGAGCAGGTCGAGGATCGCCGTCACGGTCCGATGGGTCCTGGAGCGACCGTTCGCGAACCGACGCAGCTCAGCCACCGGCCACTCCCGGCCATGCCGCGCACGGGCGGTCTGGGACCTCGGCGCGGGTCGCGGAATCGGGCGGGGACGCCGATCGAGATCCTCGATAAGGCGGGCGATGTGGTCGACGTACTCGGCGGGCACGGCGAGGTGCACGAATTCCTCGGCGGTCGCCGTCCCCTGCCCGATATGCCGTCGACTCATGATCCCCGTCCGAGGGCAGCCTGATCTTTTGTAGAAAACGCAGCGGTGCGAAATCGGCTACGCGCGATGTGCGCGACAAAGTATCACGGCTCGGTAACGCATGATCAAACATTCCCCCGCCCTGACCCCCACCCCCTTTCCTCGTCGATCTAGGGCAGATGGTCGTCAGTCGATCTCCAATCACGACCATCTGCCCTAGATCGGCGAGAGAAGGGGGCCCGGGGGCCCGGGGCCGGGGCAGCGGGCCGGGGCAGGGGGGTGGGGTTAGTCCAGGACGAAGCGGGCGGGGGTGTTGGCAGCCATCTCCAGCCGGGGCGTCACCGGCACCGCCGGGTCCCGCTGCTCGGCGGCCGCGGCCAACGAGTCGATGTCGGTGCTCTGGGCGATCTGGGTCAACGTCACCAGGGTCGGCGGCAGCATCGCCAGCTCACCGGCCTCGACCCGGGCCACCGCGTCCGCAGGTCTGATCCACATGGTGTGGTCGGCCTCGCCGGAGACGTCCCGAGTCCGCTGCCCCGCCGGAAGCAACGCCAGGAAGAAGTACGTGTCGAAGCGGCGCGGCTCGAACTCCGGCGTGATCCACCGGCTCCACGGCAGCAGCAGGTCGGACCGGAACGTCAGCCGCCGTTCCCGCAGCAGGTCGGCGAAGCCCGCCCGGTGTCCGGCCAGCGCCACCCGGGCCACCTCCCAGTCGGCGCCGCTGACGTCGCCGACCACCTCACCGGCACCGGGGCCGGCCAGCAACACGCCCGCCTCCTCGAACACCTCCCGGGCCGCCGCACAGACCACCGCCTGGGCTGCCTCGGCGCTCAGTCGCAACCGCTCCCCCCACCGCGCGGGATCCGGTCCGGCCCAGTCCAGGTGCACCTGCGAATCGGACGGGTCGACCCCACCGCCGGGGAACGCGTACATGCCGCCGAAGGCCATCGCGGCGAGCCGGCGGATGACGTACACCTCGAATCCGGTGCCGGGCGCGGGCCGCAACAGCAGGACGGTGGCCGCCACCCGCGGCGTGGCGGGTGGTTCACCGGCGGCGGCGAACCGGCGAGCGTGCTCGGCCAGCGACTCGGGCACCGGGAAGTCGATCGTCATCCCGTGAGCTTAGAGTCCGCGAGATGACCAATCTCCGCAGGATGATGGCATGATCGCCGAATGACTCGGTGGGGCATCCTGGCCACCGGCGGCATCGCCGCCGCCTTCGCGAAAGACCTCCGGCTGGTGCCGGACGCCGACCTGGTCGCGGTGGGATCGCGGTCTCGCGACGCCGCGTCGCGGTTCGCCGACCGACACGGCATCCCCCGGGCGTACGGGTCCTGGCGCGAACTCGCCGCGGACGACGACCTGGATGTCGTGTACGTCGCCACGCCGCACGTCGCGCACCACGACGCCGCGATGACGTGCCTCACGGCGGGCCGGGCGGTGCTGGTGGAGAAGCCGATCACCCTCGACCGGACCACCGCCGCCGAACTGATCGACACGGCACGCGCCCGGGGACTCTTCCTCATGGAGGGGATGTGGATGCGCTGCCATCCGCTGATCAGGCGGATGGTCGAGATGATCGCCGACGGGGCGATCGGCCGGATCACGTCGGTGCGGGCCGACTTCGGGCTGGCCGGCCCGTTCCCGCCGGAGCACCGGCTGCGCGATCGGGCACTCGGCGGTGGCGCCCTACTCGATCTCGGGGTCTACCCGATCCACCTGGCGCACCTGCTGCTCGGCGCGCCGGCGACGGTGCAATCGTGGGCGAGCCTCTCCCCGGAGGGCGTCGACGAGAACACCGGGCTGCTCTTCGGGTACGACTCGGGGGCCGTCGCCACCATGTCGTGCGGGCTGGTAGGCCCGACCGGGCAGACCGCAGCCGTGACCGGCACGCACGGCCGGATCGAGTTGCCCGCGCCGTTCTTCGTTCCCCGCCACCTGACTCTGCATCGCGCCGAGGCGGCGGCGGAGCCGGAACGGATACCGGTCGAGTTCCCGGGCACCGGCTTCCAGTTCGAGGCCGCCGAGGTGCAGCGCTGCCTCGCGGCCGGTCTGCCGGAGAGTCCCCTGGTGCCGCACGCCACCACACTCGAGCTGATGGGTCTGCTGGACGAGATCCGCGCCCGCATCGGCGTCACCTACCCCTAACCCACCCCGCCCCACCCCACCAGGCCCCACCCCCACCCGGGTTGATCAAGAGGTTTGCGTCATCTGGGAGCGCCTTCGGTGACGCGAACCTCTTGATCAACCCGGGTGGGGGGTGGGGGTGGCCGGGTGGGGGTGGGG